>NZ_JAKRGA010000005.1:0-300000 GCF_022347785.1 Psychrobium sp. MM17-31 | reverse complement strand
CCAGTAACTATTGTCGCTAGCCTCTATAGCTCTGTAGCCAGTTACACCTATAATTTTTTCACCGAGTTCTAAAACGAATTGATTTTCGATACCGTCACTCTGATAATCATCTTCAGCAGCTGTTGCATCGTCTTCGTCGTGGGCATCTATGATTTTTAATACTGTTACTAGATCGCTCATGTACATCGGGCGTAATGTCGTCATAACAAATCCTTTTACTGTTTTTTAAATACCGCAAATTGAATGGTTGCAAATAAGCCACCGACAATCAAACCACCTAAATGGGCGAAGTTTGCATATTTACCCATCAACTCACTAAAACCAAGTGGAATCATTAAAAGTAACAATCCAATCAAAAGAGGATCGACTTTGAACTCTTCGTCTTTCGTTAATTGAAATCCAATTAACAAGTAGCCTAATAAAGCGTAGTTAACCCCCGAAAGTCCGCCAAATTCAGGGCCTGTTACTAGCCATTGACTTAGGTTCGAAGTTGCAGCACTAACAACAAAAAGTAACAGCAAAAACCATTGGTTATAGCGCTTAAGCCTTTGGCATAAAATCCACCATACTGCGAGATTAGTAATGAGATGTAGTGGTGTGTAATGAATGAAGCTAGGAGTTACAAGCTGCCAACTGGAGGAAAACGAGAACTGTTGTTGCATAAACCATAGTGAAATAGCGTCGAGCCCATTTTGCCAAAAAGCAGCATAGACCACGCCACAAACAATCATGACCAATATTGTTAAAGGTTGTTTTTTACATTTACTAATCAAGGCATTAGGGCTTAATGATGGCAAATCAAGTTCTCGATTCTAACGTTATGCTGACAAAATACACCAATTGATTATGTTTTTAAATTAACTGCTCTTTCAAAACAGCTGTTTACATTTTGAATTTATGGCGTACACTTGTGCGCTGAATTCAGCTAACAAGTGTACTCTTAAAATGTTATCTCGAACTATCAATAAATTGAGCCAATGGTTTTTACACCATCAAAGCTTGGCGGCATATTTTGAACCTGTTGTGCAGAAATGGTTACCAGCATGGCGCTCTGATACCTATAGAGCGCAAGTTATCGAGGTTGACCACTCGCGCGCCAACTGCAGTTTACTGACTCTTTCGGTGCCTCGAACATGGCCGATTCATCGTGCTGGTCAGCATATTCAATTGACGATTGAAGCGAACGGTCGTTTGCTCAACCGAACTTTTACCGTTGCTATCTCGCCTAATGAAGCTAAGAAAAATCGCCAAATTACGTTATTAATTAAGCGTCATCAATTTGGACAATTTACTCAGCCACTAGAGCATGTTGCTGTTGTTGGTCAGTGGCTTTCAATCTCGAAGCCAACTGGTGAATTTGTTTTTGAAAGCGATGAGTTGCCTGTCACTATGATCGCCGCAGGTTCTGGCATTACACCGATTATTGCAATGTTATCGCAGCATCTCGCAAGCTATTCACAGCCCGTGCATTTGCGTTATATCGCATCACATGACCAACACTTCTTCGTCGAACAGCTTTCTGCGCTTGCGCAAGAATACGCTCACTTCTCACTAGAGCTATGCAATCGCCAGCAACACGAAGTCACGCCGTTGTTTGTCGATGAGCAACCGCGAGATGTTTATTGCTGTGGTCCTGCCGAGTTAATGAAAAAAGTACGTTCGCAAGCTAACGCATTGGGCTTTTCATATTTCGAAGAGCAATTCTCGGTGTTGCCTGAAATTAGCGAGCAGCAGCAAGACTTTGCGGTGCAATACAACCGTCAAAAACTCACAGTCTCTAATCAAGCAAACTTATTGAGTGAACTAGAGCGTCTGCAGCAATCTGTTATTCGCGGTTGTGGCATGGGCGTTTGTCACCAGTGCCAATGCGTGAAAAAGAGTGGTGTGGTGAAAGACATGCGTACTGGCCAGCTATCTGGTGCAGGTGAACAACTAATTCAGCTGTGTGTGTCGCAGCCGATGAGTGATTTGGAGTTAACGCAATGAGCGAAATAGATTACAAAGCTTTTGAAACGGCTATTGATGGCATAAAACAACGCACTATGGCTAAGGTGGGATCGCATGATGCGGCCTATATTCGCAAAGTGATTCGTCGTCAGCGCTATTGCGAATGGAGCGGCCGCTTATTGCTAATGACGGTATTTATTCATCCCGCATTGTGGGTTGTCGGTGTTTTGTTATTAGCGTTGGCTAAAATATTAGAAAACATGGAAATTGGCCACAACGTGATGCACGGTCAATACGACTGGATGAACGACAAGCACATTAACTCGAAATCTTATGAATGGGATATTGCGTGTGATGGTGCTAGTTGGAATAGAGTGCATAACTACGAGCACCATACTTACACTAATGTGATAGGTAAAGATCGCGACTTTGGTTACGGTTTGTTGCGTTTATCGAGTGATTTTAGATGGCGAGTTAAGAATCTGTGGCAGTTTATTACTTACTTTAATCTAAGCGTATTATTTCAGTGGGGCGTGTCTTATCACGAGCTCGCTGGCGAACGTGTATTCTTTGGCAAGAAAAAAGACAACCGTCGCGATTGCGTTAATCACGGTGAGTTAAAGCGCCGTTTCTTTAGCAAAGGCGCACGTCAGTTGATTAAGGACTACGTAATTTTTCCAGCGATTGCCGGACCCATGTTCTTGTGGGTAATTGCGGGTAATGCCATTGCTAACTCACTTCGCAATTTGTGGACATCAACTATTATCTTTTGTGGTCATTTCACCGAACATGTTCATACGTTTACGTCTGAATCGATCGAAAATGAAAGTTTGGGCCATTGGTATTATCGCCAAGGGTTGGGCTCGTCGAATATTCAAGGGAAACACTGGTTTCACGTGTTGACGGGACATTTGAGTTTTCAGATCGAGCATCACTTATTTCCTGACATGCCATCATCGCGTTATCAGGAAGTTGCGCCACAGGTGCAGACTGTTTTTAAGGAGTTTGGTATTCCCTACAACACCGGAAGTTTTTGGACGCAGTATAGCGGGGTAGTAAAGCGAATTTTGCGTTACTCGTTGCCTGATAAGAAGCAAGTAACTACGGTTTAAATCATGGGCCTAGATTTCGAAATATGTTACGTAAATTCGCCGTGAAAACATCCGTGTTGGCTTAATTTTTCATCCCTGAAAAATAAGATTTACTCCACATACATCGAAATCTAGCTAATAAGGTGGATACGAAAAGAGCATCAAATTTGATGCTCTTTTCATTTATCTAGCTTTACACTTCTCAATCAGCGCTTGTTTCTCGGCGGCTGATAAATAAGCCTGTTTTAATCCATTTTGTTGTAGCGTTAATAGCTCTTGCTCCGTTAAACCAATAGCTTTCGCTGCTACCGTGTATTCGTGGGCTATTTCAATATCGCTCACGCCTGGATCGTCGGTGTTGAGCGATACATTAATGCCATGAGCTAAGAATTTTTTAATCGGGTGAGTTTGGTAATCGCTGACCGTGCTGGTTTGTACGTTACTGGTTGGGCAAGACTCGATACCGATTTGGTGCTCAGCTAAGTAATCCATTAATTTGGGATCGTGAATCGCTTTCACGCCGTGACCAATGCGAGATGCACCTAACTCTTGTATCGCATACCAGATGGCTTCGCTGCCTGCTGCTTCACCTGCGTGTGCTGTGATATTAAATCCAGCGTCACGGGCTTGTTTGAACTGGCCAACGAATAATTCGCTAGGAAACCCTAACTCATCGCCTGCTAAATCAACGGCAACAATGTTATCGCGTTGGCTGGCAATAGCGTCTAATTCAACTTGGCAGGCATCAACACCGAAAGTGCGAGATAAGATACCGATTAGGTTAGTGCGCACGCCGAATTTTTCTTGGCCCGCTTTTACGCCATCGACCACAGCCTCTACAACACCTTGTGCTGGTAATTTATGACTCATCGCCATATAACCCGGACTAAAACGCAGCTCAGCGTAATCAAGACCAGCGTTAAAGGCATCTTCAACATTTTCAAAAGCGATACGGCGGGCTGCGTCTAAATCGCCAATCACACCCACCATCCAATCGAGTTTCGCTAAGAAGGCGACTAGTGAAGGTTCTTTTTCAACAATCTGCACATGAGGTTTTAAATCGATAAGGTTATCGGCAGGAAGCGCTACGTTGAATTGACGGCCAAGCTCCAAAATGGTCTGCAATCTCACATTGCCATCGAGATGACGGTGAATATCTGTCAGTGGAATGTTTCTATTGATCATTGCAGGCACCTTTTTGTTTTAATTTTTTCTTATCATAACAACAATTTTGCGTCCTTGTTTTACATAGGCATTAAACCTTTGCGCTAGCTCACAGGGTATATCCGCTGGTACGATGATTTCAAAGCCACATCCTTGATATAGCGCGGTTAAATGTTCAAATGCGAAGGTGAAAACGATGCTTTGGCTTTCGCATAGGGTATTTACCAATTGTGATGCAGTTCCCTGCCCGCGAACGCTTTGTGCAACATGAACACCTGTAAGTAGCCAATGGCTGTCAATTGGAGACAATCTTGCTACGCCAACAATGTGGTTTTCTTGATTTTTAGCGATCACAACTTGCTGGTTTTTCGAAGCCCGATTATTACTGCCCTGCGCTTGATAATATTTATTAACGAGGGGAAATTTAATTGGCTCTAAATGATGATATGTAATTGATGGCATCGTTAGTTTTATAGGTTGGTAACTTAAACATGATGCCACAATTATGTTGAAGACGCTGCCTAATGGCATTTCGCTGCGTTATTCGTCGCTCGCCTATGACTGCATGGATGCAGGAATTAGAGCGACTCAGGAGACAAAGCCGAGGTAAACTAGGCGTCGCTCCTCATGCCTTGCGAAACAGTCTTGTCAATTACACAAAATTCATCCTCGAAAGTTCAACAGACCCTAATAATCTGCCGTGCTGGCACAACACAGCATGACATTCTCTTGGGCGGGTTTAACACCGTCACAACTTGACGTTGAACCGTCGCTTTTCATTACACCGCGACATTGCGGATTAGTGGTTATTGGCCAGCTCTTATAGAGATCTTGGCATAATCCCAACGCACTAATATCTCTGCGGGCGCTATCCCAATTAAAAGTCACTGATTTACTGGTGAGGTAATTGTCGAACACATCAAAGGCACTGGCGTTTCCGGCCAAAGTAGCACCAGTATAGTTTTGACATTTCTGTTCTAAATTACAGCTAAGAACAAATCTAAATTTGTCGCCAGAAGCAAAGGTATTAGTGGAAAAGGGATCTTCTTTAATCGTTTCAACCAATGCTAACTCTTTGTATCCCATATAGTCTTGGCAGGTGAATTTACTGGTATCAATAATTTGCTGGCGATGCTCCTCGGCGGTGTAAGCGAAGTTGCCATTACCTGTGCCGACGCCAACTTTACTAAAGCGCTCAATCAGAAATTGTCCTGATTTTAATACGATTTCGGTTTCAACCGTACCGCCTTCTAGCGCGACTTCTTTCTCTAAAATCGCAGACTTATTGTTAGCATTGGTCACTTTAGCGCTGATCTTAATGCTGCCTGTGGCATTTTGTGGAATGTCGGCATAAAAAATAGATGGCTGTTCCAATATTGATGGGTGTTATCGATATTCACATCTTTAGTGACCTTTCCATTAGGCGTGGTGAATTCGTAATGAATATCTAATGCAACTGTTGAAAAATCGCTATGAGCCACGTGATAACCTGATTTTGCGAAGTAATAAATGTATACGCCGCGTCCGGGAACATATTTATTGACCTCTTCTCCAGACGCTGGCTGGCAGCCATTGTTACAAACCACTGCGCCCACGTTATAGCTAATTTGTGGCTCAATGTCGGCGACGGCTTTGACGGGGACTATTTTCTCTAATTTAGCTTTGGTGTCATCGTTTGCTGTTAACGTCAGTACTAATTTATATTCACCTTCATTGGCGAGTTGATGCTCAAAGCGGCCATTTTGATTGTTAAGAGTGTCGATTACCGCGTCATCAAAGTAAATATCCAGTTGATAGTCTTTAATCGTTGGGTTTTGGTTAACAGGATACTCACCATCTTTGTCTTTGGTGGCATAAGAACCACTGGCGTCAAAGCTTGCAGTCACTTGTTGATGGAGGTTGTCATCTACTTTTAGGTTGGGAACTAGCACGGCCTTTGAAAACTCGTTGACGACTATGCTGGTTTTAAAATCAAACTTATTTGAATTGTCGTCGGTGATTTTAAGTTCGATGTCGACGTCGCCTGCTTCGTGTAAGGTAATAATCTTCTTTTTACCCGCTAGGCCAATGCCTGCATATTTCTCGATACGTGACGACGGATATTTTACCTGCCACTCGAAATTAAAATTGGTGTAGGAAACACTACGCGCGAGTTCTGCTTCGATAGTGACAGTAGTTTGACCAACTTTGAATTCCGAATATTGCGTTTGAGTAACCTGAATATTGGCGTTTAGCGTTGCTGGTGGTTCAGGAGCAGGCTGTGGATCGCTACCGCCGCCTCCACCGCCACTGGCGATAATAGTGAGCATACCTAACAGATAGATGGCGCTAAGCGCCGCAATTTTTAACGCTTTCATGACAGTTTCCAGTGTATTTTTGATAGAAATAGACAACAAGCCCACCACAGATGACGGCGAGCAAGTCGAGATGGGTGTATGTGCCTTGATTAAAGTAATTGATAAGTAAATTGTTAGTTGGCGCGGAAGAAATGAGTTGCAGCAGTTCAAAGGTGCTGCCGATTAATACCCAAGACTCGCACGTTAATACGGCGTTACGAAGAGTATTTTTAACGAGACTTAACGTTAGGAAACAAAAGGCTGCACAGTGAATAAAAGTTGGTAGCGCGTTAATTAAGGCGCTGATGGCAGTCGAGTTGAATTGGGTTGTTTGGCATAGCGACGTATTGTTTAACGGCACTAAAAAGAGTGCATTACAACCGCGAATTTGGCTGTAAAAAATGATGCCAACAATCATTAGCAAGCAGGCTAACAACAAGGGTTTTATTCTTACTGCATTTAACATCCAACAACATCACAGGTGATTAGATCGAATGTTAACTATAGTTCAAAACTGGAAAATTGAAGGGAAACCTAGAGGTTAATATTCCCCGCCAGTAGGCTGACGGGGAAAGCGTTTTTAACGCATTGTCACGAATTCTTCACCGGACGTTGGGTGAATAGCTACAGTGCGATCGAAATCTGCTTTCGTTGCGCCCATCTTGATGGCAACGGCAAAGCCTTGGATGATTTCATCACAGTTAAAGCCGATGCAGTGTAGGCCGACTACTTTTTCGTCGTCACCAGCACAAACTAGCTTCATGCGAGTTGGTTGACGGTGTTGAGTTACCGCGCTGTACATCGCAGTAAATTGTGAGTTGTACACCTTAACGTTTTCCGCACCGTATTTAGCGTTGGCATCGGCTTCGCTTAAACCGATAGTACCGATTGGTGGGTGACTAAATACCACGGTAGCAATGTCGCTGTAATCTAGATGAGCATCGTCTTGACCGCCGAATAAACGCTCGGCTAAGTGACGACCAGCAGCAACGGCTACGGGAGTTAATTCAACCTTACCACACACATCGCCAAGGGCGTAAATGCCGTCAACGTTAGTGTTTTCATATTTGTCTGACGGAATGTAACCGCGCTCATCGGTTGCAACGCCAGCCGCTTCAAGATTGAGGTTTTCGGTTACTGGACGACGACCAATTGCCCATACAAGACAATCAACTTCGATGCTCTCGCCACTTTCTAGATTTAGCGTTAATGAACCATCGTCATTTTTGGTGACCGATCTTGGTGTGCTTTGTGTATGCAGAGTTGGGCCTTCAGCTGCCATCACTTCAACTAGTGTATCGCTTAGCATGTCATCGAATGCGCGAAGTGGCTTGTCGCGGCGTACTAATAAGTGAGTTTCGCTGCCTAGTGCATGCATCACACCTGCTAATTCGACGGCGATATAGCCTGCACCAACTACCGCAACGCGTTTTGGTAGCTCTTGCAAGGCGAAGAAACCGTTTGAATCGATACCGTATTCAGCACCTGGAATGTCAGGTGTTACTGGCGTGCCGCCAACGGCGATGGTGATGTGTTTTGCGCGATATTGTTTGCCATCAACTTCGACAGTATTTTTGTCGACGAAGCGAGCGTAACCGTTGATTACAGTGACGTTGTTATTACCTAACACGCGATCGTAAGAGGCGTGGATACGACTGATATAAGCTTCACGCTCTTTGATAAGTTGCGACCAGTTAAAACCTTCGCGCTTAAATTCGAAACCGTAGTCTGGTGCGTAAGTTAGCGCTTCGGCGATATGACCGGCGTACCACATAACTTTTTTAGGAACACAACCGACGTTAACACAGGTGCCGCCCATCGCTTTCGCTTCAATAATGGCACACTTAGCGCCGCGCATTGAGGCGCGGTTCGCGCTGGCAATGCCGCCACTGCCGCCGCCAATCGAGATATAATCAAATTCTTCAATCATGAGTTGTTCCTATTTAGACGTGTTGGCTCAGTATAACGAGATCCACAATTATTTCGAGCAAGACTTTTCGATGCTGATGATAGACCCTAGCTATCGACGATTTCTTTCAACAACGCCTTGAATAACAGCTCGTTTATCCCCATTCTAGTTAGCAGTCAAAAATAAAAAGGGCAGCATCATGAGCGACGCTACGCAATCACTACAAGACAATCCATTGTTTACCATGACGGGCTTACCACCGTTTAGTCAGATCAAACCTGAGCATGTAGAGCCAGCGGTGACAGAAGCGATTAAATTGTGTCGCGAGAGTATTGAAAGCGTTTTAGCCAATGATGCGCCATTCACGTGGGACAACTTGGTTGCGCCATTGGAAGAATCTGACGATAAGTTAAATCGCATTTTCTCACCAGTAAGCCACCTTAACGGTGTGCTAAACAGTGAAGAGTTACGCCAAGCCTATGAAGCCTGTTTACCGAAACTCAGTGAATACAGCACCTGGGTTGGTCAAAATGCAGATTTATATAAAGCCTACCAACAAGTGGCTGATAGTGAAGGCTTTAAAGAACTGACCGATGTTCAACAAAAAGTCATTAATGATGCCCTGCGCGACTTTAAGTTGTCGGGTATCGCGTTGGCACCAGAGCAACAAAAGCGCTACGGCGAAATTAGCATGCGCTTGTCAGAGCTTGGCTCGAATTTTAGCAACAACGTGTTAGATGCTACCGCAGGTTGGACTAAATTAATTACCGATGAAGCGCAATTAGCTGGTTTACCGCAAAGCGCTATCGATGCAGCGAAAGCTGCGGCACAAGAAAAAGAGCAAGATGGTTGGTTATTCACCTTAGATTTCCCAAGCTACTTACCTGTTTTAACTTACGCTGATGATGCCAGCTTCCGCGAAGAAATGTACACCGCCTTTAGCACTCGAGCATCGGATCAAGGACCAAACGCAGGCGAGTGGGATAATAGCGAGATCATCAACGAAACCTTAGCGCTGCGTCATGAGCTTGCTCAGTTATTAGATTTCGATAGCTTTGCCGATAAATCACTGGCCACTAAGATGGCGGAAAATCCTGCTCAAGTAGTAGATTTCTTAGAAGACTTAGCCGCTAAGTCAAAACCACAAGCACAGCGCGATCTCGATGAATTGCGCGCCTTTGCCAAAGAACATTACAACGCTGAAAACCTGCAAGTATGGGATATGGCGTATTATGGCGAAAAGCTAAAACAGCACACCTACGCTATTAGCGATGAAGAATTACGTCCTTATTTTCCAGAAGATAAAGCGGTAGCGGGTCTGTTTGAAGTGGTTAATCGTCTTTACGGCCTAACTATTACCGAGCAACCAGGTGCCGACGTGTGGCACAAAGACGTTAAGTACTACAACATTAGCGATCGCTATGGCGAACATCGCGGTAGCTTCTATTTTGATTTATACGCCCGTGCCAACAAGCGCGGCGGTGCGTGGATGGCAGACTGTTTAGATCGCCGCGTTAAGGCTGATGGTCAGTTACAAGATCCGGTGGCATTTTTAACCTGTAACTTCAATAAACCTGTTGGCGACAAGCCTGCGCTATTTACCCATGATGAGTTAGTGACCTTATTCCACGAATTTGGCCACGGCTTGCACCATATGCTAACTAAAATCGATATCTCAGCGGTATCAGGTATTAGTGGTGTGCCTTGGGATGCAGTTGAATTACCGAGTCAGTTCTTAGAGAACTGGTGCTGGCAAGAAGAGGCGTTGGCCTTTATTTCAGGTCATTATGAAACTGGTGAGCCACTGCCAAAAGAGATGTTAGATAAACTGTTAGCGGCGCGTAATTACCACAGCGCGATGCAAATGATTCGTCAGCTTGAATTTTCATTATTCGATTTCAAATTGCACCTTAACTACGATCCACAAGTCGGTGCCCGCGTTGGCGAAGTACTCGACGAAGTGCGTCAGCAATATTCAGTGGTTATTCCGCCGAGCTTTAACCGTTTCCAACACGGTTTCTCACACATCTTTGCTGGGGGCTATGCGGCGGGCTATTACAGCTACAAGTGGGCAGAAGTGCTGTCAGCAGATGCTTTCTCGCGCTTCGAAGACGAGGGCATTTTTAACCGTGAAACGGGTATTTCGTTCTTAGAAAGCATTCTTGAGCAAGGCGGCTCACAAGAGCCGATGGCTTTATTTAAAAACTTTATGGGACGCGAACCACAGGTCGATGCATTGCTGCGTCACAGCGGAATTGAGGCAGCCTAATGAATAACATCGTAGAGCCAACGGGCGACGCTAAAGTCGAGCATTTCGAAGCCATCATTAGCCGTGCTGTCGAACGTAAGGGCGGCGAAGATGCGTTAGCAAGTCTGGTGTACCAGCCATTACCGAAAAACGAAATCGCCAAGATAACCGCCGATCGCGTGTTGTCGCAAATGACTAAGTCGATATTTCAGTCGGGTTTTGTGTGGCGCGTTGTTGAAGCTAAATGGCCTGATTTTGAAGAACATTTTTTCAATTTTAATCTCGAAAAAATCTTGATGATGCCGGATGAAATGGTAGAGCGTAAGGCCACTGATCCTAAGATTATTCGTAATCTTAAGAAAGTGACGACTATTCGCGAAAACGCGCTGCTCATTAGCGATCTAGAGCGTGAACATGGCCCTATCGGTGAGTTTATCGCTAACTGGCCAGAAGACGACATCATAGGTTTGTGCGATCTATTTAAACGTCGTGGCGCTCGTCTTGGCGGTTTCACCGGCTACAACGTATTGCGTGCGTTAGGTAAAGACACTTTTAGATTATCGTCAGATGTTGAAAATTATATGCGTGCTCGCGGCGTGATTACTGGTGGTTTACAAACCAAATCTAGCCTCAAAGCAATTCAAAAGCAGTTTAACGAATGGCACGCACAATGTGGCTTATCACTTACAGAAATGAGCATGATTTTGGCATATAGCGTTGGTGATAACCGCGTTGGATTTAGTCAATAATGGCCACGCTTGATATTGCCGTTGTTGCGGATAATGAGTCGCTTGTAGAGCGCGCACAAGAACTTGCGGCGCGCTGGGGACTGGCGACGCAAACGCAAGAACATCATCAATTTCAATTGCAGTTAACGGCAGAGCGCCTACAGCTTATTAAGCTCGATGAACCAAAGCTCGGCGCTGTCTATGTCGACTTTGTTGAAGGTGCTGTCGCTCATCGCCGAAAATTTGGTGGCGGTCGTGGCCAGCTAATTGCCAAAGCCTGTGGCTTAAAATCTGGCGCTAATCCGACGGTACTCGATGCTACAGCAGGTTTAGGACGTGATGCTTTCGTGTTGGCGAGTTTAGGTTGTCACGTCACTATGTTCGAACGTTCACCCGTAGTGGCAGCATTGCTGGATGATGGTCTGCAAAGGGGTTATCAAGACGCAGAAATTGGCGAATGGTTATCGCAGCGCTTAACCTTAGAGCACAACAATTCGTTAGACGGTTTAGCCAAACTGACCGACAGTCATGACGTGGTATATCTCGATCCTATGTTCCCGCATCGCAAGAAATCGGCGCAGGTTAAAAAGGAAATGCGCGTATTCCAAAGTTTAGTGGGGGCGGATCCAGATGCCGATGGTTTATTAGCCTTAGCTATTAATGCTGCAACTAAGCGAGTGGTAGTAAAACGCCCAAGTTATGCCGACTATCTCAACGATAAAAAGCCCAGCATGCAGCTGGACTCTAAGGCAAATCGCTTCGATGTTTATGTGCAATCGGCTATGGTGTAATTCAAAGCTAATATAGATTGAATTAGCTGTTTTCGTAGCAGGTGTTTCCAATTATTTTTGCTGTTGCTGTTGCTGTTGCTGTTGCTGTTGCTGTTGCTGTTGCTGTTGCTGTTGCTGTTGCTGTTGCTGTTGCTGTTTGGACACATGATGTTCCTTTAGCACTGTTGATCTGATTTTGGCTTCATTAGTCTTTTTCGTATTAGTCATGGCAATTAAATGTGGGGTGATGGATATCTCGTCTTCCCATAATTTCGCTTTAACTGACGCTAGTGCCTGTAATGCAGATTGAATTGCTGTTTGATTGATCTCTGATGTCATGGGAATCAAATTGGTTATATCCTTTGAGTCTATACCAATAACGTCAACTGATATTCCACCTGACAAATTTCCTTTCTCGGCTTCTGCCCCTATCGCAATGATACTGCCTAAGTTTACTCCTTTTTTAGTGGTCTCGACCTCAGCTTTAATTCTAATGCCGACGCCAACGCGTCCGTTACCAATGAACTTATTAGATTCGTCAAAGATAGCTTCTACTCGGTATTTCATGTAGTCCATTACGATTAAATAGCTTCCTTTTTCTCTAGATAGCGTAGCTGTTAAATAGCTAACATTACCCTTGTTATTCGTTTGAGAAACAGATATTTGTGACGATTGAATCGGAAGTAACTCTCTTTTTGCTTTAACGTTGCTTATAGACTCCCAGTGAATATCCTTCTCCGCCCCTATAGTAGAATCATAAATTGAAACTAACGTATCTTGAATAGGATCTATTGTTCTATATCCTTCATATTTTTCGTCGTCAATTGCATCTGATGAATCATCAGGGGTTGTCGTAATACAACCTGATAACAGTATAGCGGCGACTATCGTTGGTACGTATTTCACTGTTAAGCTATTCATGGTCCTTTCCTCATTTCTAGATGATTAGCAAGTTCTATAGGTATAGTGTTAGAGTTCGCCAATTTATCTCATCAAGCGAGGGATAATTTTCAATGCAATTTTATTAATGGTGTTCTACAATCTATTTCTATCTGTATATACAAGGATTGTATGATGAATCAAACCACACGGATTTGGGTCAATATTCTCTTTTTCTTTCTTACCTATTTGTGCGTTGAAATTATTATTCAAGGCATTTACATCATTATTGCCGATATCCCTATTGAAGGGGATTTAACGCTAACCGAATCGGAGTTTTTGATTACCACTGTTCTGTCGGCGACTATTGCGTCTGTGGTGGTGTATTTTTTTGTCAAACCAAACGACGCTTCGAAGCGGTTGCGAGTTGGGTTAACTGCACCGCATAAGTTACGCGACTTTGCGCTGGGGACAGCCTTAGGTACGATTGTGATGGTATTTGGTTTTGGTGGCCTCCTTGCGTTGGGTGAGATTCAGATTAAAAATATATCATTCGATGTAGTTGATCTCGCTTGCTCAACGGTTGGATTTTTAGCTGTTGCCTATGGCGAAGAGTTGGTTTTTCGTGGTTATCTAATGCGTAAATTACAGCTTAAATACAGTGCGATCACTGCCTTAATTGTATCTTCGATTATCTTTACCATTATGCATTTGGCCAACGACAATATATCGCTTATGGGTGTGCTTGATCTGTTTGTTGCTGGAATAATGCTTGGCGCTATTTTCTTATATACCAAAAACCTGTGGCTGGTAATTGGCTTGCATTTTAGCTGGAACTTCGTACAAAGCCACCTCGGTTTTAATGTTAGTGGTCTCGATTCTTATTCTATTATTGAAACTCAATATGCAGAGCAAAATTTGCTAAATGGTGGAGCTTTTGGTTTTGAGGGCTCTATTCTTTCTACGTTGGCTCAGCTTATTATTTTGATTGGATTATTTTTATTATTCAAAAAGGCGAGTGTGTCTTCAACGCAAACAGCAAGCACTGTCTAAGTACTTGCTGTTTAGCCGCTTAATTAACTGAGATTTGCTCGAATAATTTCATTAACTCTTCGACATGCCATAAGCCAGAAATCTTTCCGTTTTTAAATTCCCAAAGCTCCATGCCGGCGATGTCGAATCGCTTATTAGACGCTGGCGCACCAAATAATGGCGCAGTTTGGGTGCCAACAAATTTCCAGCGTACTAGTGCCTTATTGCCATCAACACTCTTGATAAAGGT
This sequence comes from Psychrobium sp. MM17-31, assembly GCF_022347785.1. NCBI lineage: Bacteria > Pseudomonadati > Pseudomonadota > Gammaproteobacteria > Alteromonadales > Shewanellaceae > Psychrobium > Psychrobium sp. MM17-31. The sequence continues at coordinate 285,646 of NZ_JAKRGA010000005.1, read as the reverse complement.
GATGTCATGTCGTGAGTCAGGTGCAGCAGCCGCTAGCATTCCAAATAGTGCTACTACATCGTCTGCACTGCTTGGTTTGCTCGGATCGTGGCTATCGTGATCAACGAAGTTATCATCGAAGAAGATACGTAGCTTTTTGGCGTCAAAAGGCTTGGCATCGGCAATCTGATAAAACTCGTGCATCAGCTTTTGCGGCGTTTGTGCATAGCTAGTAGCGCTGAACAGTGCTGCAATTGTCATTATCACTAAGGTAACTTTTTTCATTGACATAATTGTCTCCTAATAATGGTTTACTTGTTTAATTGCTGAGCACTATAATCACCTTAGTTACAAAATGTAAGTAGGTACCAAAAAGTGCGGTACTAACCTAAAGGTAAGAATTTTATGATTAGTGATTCTCAAGAAAAATGCCCATTACAAAAAATGTTAGAGTCGATTGGCGGTAAGTGGAAATTACTGATAATTGCTAATTTAAAAGAGCAAAATGTTGTTCGTTTTAGCGCGCTAAGTCGATTGTTGCCGGGCATTTCACAAAAGGTGTTAACGGCGCAACTGAAAGAATTAGAAGCTGATGGATTCGTGCATCGCGAGGTGTACCCTGAGGTGCCACCGCGTGTCGAGTACAGTTTGACGGCAACCGGAAAGTCGCTCTATCCGGTATTGGATTCTATGGCGGATTGGGCACAAAAAAACCTCTATAGTGAATAGAGGTTTTTTTGAGATTAGGTTTTAATCTTGGCTTGCTACCAAAGCTTGCTCGATATCGGCAAGGATATCGTCGATGTGTTCAATACCAATCGACAGGCGCACCATTTCTTGTTTTACACCCGACTTTTCCAATTCTTCGGCGTTTAACTGGCGATGCGTTGTCGATGCCGGATGACAGGCTAGAGATTTGGCGTCGCCAATGTTAACTAAGCGAGTGACAAGCTCCAGTGCATCGATAAATTTCGCGCCGGATGCTTCGCCACCTTTGATGCCAAAACTAAGAATGGCGCTCGGTTTACCGTTATAGTATTTCTGCGCCAGTTCGTGATCTGGTGAGCTAGATAACCCCGCATAATTTACCCAAGATACCGCTTCGTGATTCTCTAAAAACTCAGCCACTTTTTGGGCGTTTTCGGTATGGCGCTCCATGCGTAGACTTAGCGTTTCTAGGCCCTGCATAATTTGGAACGCATTAAATGGCGTGATAGCAGCCCCCATGTTGCGAAGCGGCACGACGCGAGCGCGGGCGATAAAGGCTGCGGCAGCGAAGGTTTCGACGTAATTAACACCGTGATAAGAAGGATCTGGTGTATTGAGCTGTTCAAAGCGCTGCGGGTGATCGCCCCAAGGGAAGTTACCTGAATCAACGATAATACCGCCGATTGAAGTACCGTGACCGCCAATGTATTTGGTTAGCGAGTGCACGACGATATCTGCACCATGTTCAAATGGTCGGCATAATGCTGGTGTGCCTACTGTGTGATCAACCACTAGTGGAACACCGTGGCGATGGGCAATAGTGGCTAGTTTTTCAATATCGGCGATATTACCTGATGGATTACCAATAGACTCACAGAATACTGCTTTGGTGTTATCGTCAATAAGTTGCTCTAACGCGTCAAAGTCATCATGGGCGACGAAGCGTACTTCAATACCTTGTTTTGGTAGCGTATGGGCAAACAGATTGTAGGTGCCGCCGTATAATTTGCTAATACTAATAATATTGTCACCAACACTGGCTAGTGTTTGAATAGTTGCGGTAATCGCCGCCATACCTGAAGCCATTGCTAACGCGGCAATTCCACCTTCTAGCGCGGCAACGCGTTGTTCTAAAACCGCTTGAGTTGGGTTGCCAATACGGGTGTAGATATTACCTTCTACTTTTAAGTCAAAGAGATCGGCACCGTGCTGAGTGTTATCGAATGCGTAACTAGAGGTTTGGTAAATCGGCACCGCAACAGCTTTAGTAGTGTCTTCTGGTGAATATCCGGCGTGGATGGCGAGCGTTTCTGGTTTCATGGCAACTTCCTTTATTTTTTAGACGTCTATACTGCCATAATAGGTTTGGCAGCAGAAAATTCAACCATTCGTTAGTCGTAAATCGTCTAAGTTATAGCCAGTCTGTAAAACCTGTTTCTTGAAAGCCTAATTAACCTGAGTTCAGTTTAATTATTAAAGGTGGCGACGATACGGGTGATCTGCGTTGATAACTGTTGCACCATCGATTGGCTGGTATTAGAAGATCGCTCGCTACTTTGTTTGAGTTTATCCATCAGTTGATTGAATTCTAGGATGTTACGGCGTTGATTACTGGCATTGGCCACGCCACCTTGCGCTGCAGAAAGTGAAGACTTAGTTTGTTCACTTACTTGCTGTGTCATATTAAGCAATGAATGGGAATCTTGATATTGTTGCTTTGTAGTTTCGCTCATCTTGGTGACATCTGTTGCGAGTTCATTAGATGACGTTTTAAGTTGCTTCATTATTAATAGAATATCTTCGAGTGACTGCTGAGTCTTAATCGATAACTGACGGACTTCATCGGCCACTACCGCAAACCCGCGACCATGCTCTCCAGCGCGAGCCGCTTCAATGGCGGCATTGAGGGCAAGTAAATTGGTTTGCTCTGAGATATTACTAATGACATCGATGATAGTCGTGGCGCTATTAACTGATGATAGCAGTGCTTCAATCGAGTTTTTGCTGTTTTCTATCGCTTTACTAGCAGATTGAGTTGAGGCTATTACCTGCTGTACCCGTTGCTGACTTTCGTCCATTGCAGTTACTGTCGATGAAGCTGACTCTTGAATTTGCACCGAACTTGCATCGACATCATCGGCTAACTCTTTGACTTGTGACATTAATATTTGAGCGTGTTCTACATCGTTAACACCATCACTAATGTGCGCACTTACCCCTTCAAATTCGCTTAGTAATCCAGAGAGTTCTTGTTGCACTGTGTTAAGTTGCTGCTCTTTTTGATGTTGTTCTTGTTCGGTTCGTTCGAGTAATAGATTAAATTTACTTGCGATATCGCCAACTTCAGAACCGTTATCTGCTAAATCGAGCGGCTGGCTTAATTGGCTGTCGACCAGTTGGCTAAAGCCGATGTTGAGCTTTTTAAGTGGCAATAAGATGTGCTTGCGTTGGAAAATCCACGCTAATAAGCCAAAGATGATAAGTATTGCGGTGATTACGGCTTGCACGATATTAACTTGTTGCTTGACGGCTTCTTGCTCGTTTGTAATGGCTAAGCCAAGCTGTTCAAGCTCACCGTCTATGGTTGCTAACACGCTATTTAGCTCATCGATAATGGCGATTTGTGATCGCATGTTTTGTTCTGTTTTTGCGAGTTCTCGAGGGTAACGGTTGAGTAAATCACTAAGTTCACTCATCTGCTCTTCGAGCACGTTTTCTTCTTCATCGTCTTCGAGTGCTGATAATGGATCGTCGTCTTCGTCAATGATGCTAGTTGTATCCGTGGCCCCATAAGCTTCAATACCATTGAGTTTTTTCAGTAGTGCTTTTTGCTGTTCATTGATTTGTTTGATGTAGTTAAGGATTTTTTCTGAACGACTCTCGAAATATTTTTGTCGCTGCGAAGATTGTAAAAAGCTCAATGAGATTAATTCAGACAAAGCATGGGTGTAATCCATCACTTCCTTGGTGTGCTCTTTGGTGTGGTCGAGCAGGTAATTTTCAACACTTACGCCGATTGAGAACACCTCTTGTTCGGCATGCATCAATATTTGCTGTTCGTTACCACTAAGTTTACCTGCGGCGCGGTATTTGTGTTTGATATCGGTATTGAGCTGGCTAACTAACGGCAGTAAGGTATCGCTGTCGTTTGAAAATTGATTCAGAGATTCTTCAATGCTCGCGAGTTTTTCTTCGGCTATCGTGAGTTTAGTGGCGTCGCCACTATTGAGGTAATTGGCGATAATGCGTTGAATATCGATGCTAAATTGCTGACGGATTTTCAGAAAAGATTGTTGGCGAACATCGTGTTCGTGTAAGGTGTTAGCACTCCACCAAAGAGTCGCCGCCAGCGCAATTGCGATCACAAACAGCAGGCTGGTTGATAGTTTGGACAGAGTGGCTATTTTCATATGATAAATCCGTTGTTTTACATACGTGAGCACTATTATGGTGCGATCTATATGACAAATAGATGTCAGTTGTGTGACGGCTGGGTTACTTAAAAATAATGTGTAATAAATTTAGGGTGTTAGATGTTTGAACTAGATGCGCGCTTGGCCAAGGATACTGTGGTAGTTGGTCATTTTCCGTTGTCGGTAGTGTTAATGAGTAGAGATAGTCGTTATCCGTGGTGTATTTTGGTGCCTAAGGTTGCCAACATTACTGAGAGTTATCAGTTGAGTGCTGAGCTGCAGCAACAGTTGTGTGAGGAATCTTCGACCTTAGCTCAGGCGTTAATGACGGAGTTTCATGGCGAGAGTATGAATGTCGCGGCACTTGGTAATGTGGTGTCACAACTGCACGTGCATCACGTGGTACGTTTTAGTGATGATGGCACTTGGCCGGGACCAATTTGGGGGGTAGGTGATGCCGTACCTTTCTCGGAAACAGAATTAGTGACGCGTCAGTCTCGCATTCAATCAATACTTGCAAATAAGCTAGGTTTTAACGCTTAAGTGTTAGGGCCTAGTGATGATGGTGCTTGTGGCTAAATAGCTCGAACTTAGGCAATAGTTCTGCTACAAAAGCACGTGCACCGCGTCTCAGCAATGACCAAGAAATCAAGGTTAAGATAATTGCTAAGCAAATCACTTCAAATAAATTGGTTTCTGAAGCGTGGTCAATATCCAATAATTGCGGCACTGATAAGCTAAGTGTCGCATCTACCGTATATCCTAAGCCAATCACAATACTCGGCAGTAAAATGCTAAATGCCCAAGCTAATTTGTAGCCGTGGCGATGAGCAATAAACTTCAAGAGTTCGATATTAATGGCTGGACCAATCAATAGTAGCGTTAATGCGCTACCTGGACTCCAGCCACTAATTAACATGGCGGCCGCTAAAGGCGTTATGCCCGTGGCGCAAAGTCTAAATGGCAGTGCGATAGCGGCAACTAGCAAAATGTCATACCACTGGGCTTGATGCTGTCCAAAAGTAAGTAAAGTTGCCAGTACTAAACCAACCATTAGCCAAGGCGCTGTGTGATCGAGTAGATGCTCGTAGCCATGACGCAGTGCATGCTTAAGTTTGTTGGCAATTTCATCCTGTTTTTCAGCCTTCACCGGTGGTTGTGATGGAATGAAGCGCGCCAGCATTAGCGCAATACAAATGATAATAATGAGGGCACAGGCTAATCGAACGGCGGTGGTCTCGATTCCAAGTAGTGGCAGAGAAACGAGTAGCGATTCAAAGCCTAAAATTGGCGCAGATACTAAAAATGCTAACGCCATGGTGGCATTAGTCCCTTGTTTTTGCAGCAGCTTATAGGCCTTAGTGGCGTCTGGAATACAAAATGGTAGTGGCAAGCCGAGTAATGCACCGCGTAATGTTTGTGATTTACTTGGCTTTTCAGTGGCAACGTTAATGGAATAACTGTCTGAAAATAGCAGCTTGGTAACGCTTGATAGGAAATACGCGGCAAGTAAAAACGGCGATAGCATTAACGCTAATTCAACCAATAAATCTAATTGTTGATGCGCCTCAGCATTGTCGTGTTCGTGCCCGGTCATCAAAATTATCACTAAACAAATCACCCCTAACAGCGAGCCTAAACCATCGAATTGAGTTGCGGCGTTGGTTTCGCCGTGGTGATGTTCGGCATAAGGACGGTGGAATACCACGTGTAGAACAGAACCCGCGATAAAGCTCTCTAACAATGCTACCGTTTGTGCGTTAACTTGTGGCAGCAGTTGTTCACTCATTACTGAGCCAACGGCTGTACCAATGGCCATTAGTGCTAACACTATTAAAGCGATACCTTTGCCAAAGTGAGGGCGCAACAACCACCAAACGGTTAGGCCGACGGGCAGACGATGAGCGATAACGGCAATGATTAAAGTGAGTTGATCAAACGTGGGGTCTTCAACTAACGCTGTGCCATCGGTGAGGCTGTGGGCAACTAGCCCGAATACGCCAAGGATTAAGGTTGATTTGTGAGTTAACGCGGCAGCTTTGTGAAAAAAGTGCTCTGCTAAGCTGGGGCCAAGTAATCCAAGCCCAACAAATAGAATGCTCCACAAGCCAACGGTTTCAATAGCCTCAGGCAAGATGTGGAAAATGACTAAACCACCGATAACCACAAAGATGAATCCGTCGAACAGGTCGAGCATCTTGGCATGTTTACTTGTGTAGTTGAATAGCAAAGGGCCGATTAACAGCGCCAGTATGCTCAGTAGTAAAATCATTAATAAAGAACGTTAACAAAACAGCGTGATACTATAACATAGCACTCTGCCTCACTCTACTAATTACATGAGAGCTAACGCAAATTTTATGGCGATTTTTTTCGCCAAAAAACTATAGCGTAACGACTTGCTTCGATTCGTTAGATTGTTGTGATGCTTCAATAATTTGCACCATATCAACGGCAAGTTGATTGTCACAAGGTAACGGTGCTTGGTGTCTAATGGTATCAAAGAGGTGGCGATAGAAAGCGCAATAGTCGCCAGCAGGTGAAGGTACTAAGATTTCTTCATCGCTATTGTTGGTATATAAAGAGCCCCAATCATCAATTTGTTCTTTGCCAAATTGATTGTCACACGGAGTGATACCTTTTTTGAGCTGCTGGTGTTGCGGATCTATCCCTTGTTTTATAAAACTTCCCAAATCGCCGTGGATCACAAAGCGCGGGCCAGAATGTTTAACTAATGAGCTGGTGCGTATCTCAACGTTGAGTTTTGGATAAGCTAAACGCAAATAGAAGTTGTCTGGTGCTTTTGCTTTGGCACGTAAAGTAGATACGTCTGCAAAGACACTTTGTGGTTTGCCAAACAAGGTAAGAATTTGCACGATCAAGTTAGGTGCTAGCTCCCATACCGCGCCGCCAAACTGTGGATTATCGCGCCAGTTACTAATGACATTAGGTTGATAGCGGTCAACACGGGCAGAATACGAGTGTAATTTCCCTAACTTTTCATCGTTGATAATTGATTTTATCGCTAAGAAATCACAGTCCCACAAGCGATTGTGAAAACTGGTAATGGTACGGTCATGTTTCTTGGCTAATTCAATTAGGATCTGCGCGTTTTCACTCTTTAAGGCAATAGGTTTTTCAACCACCACATGCTTACCGTGCTCAAGCGCCTTTTTAGCTAAGTCAAAATGGCTGTCATTAGGTGTGGCGATGACTACGAGTTCAATCGTTGGATCGTCAATGACCTGAGTAAACGAGCGCTGACTGCAGCCTCGCGGGAGGCCATTAGATACATTAGAGCGATGAGTCGATACCGCAACTAATTGAAAGTTGGCATCGGCTTGCAACAACGGCAGGTGTAAGTGTTTGCCTGAAGTACCAAAACCGACTAGTGCAGTTTTGATAGGAGTTGTTGGTGACGCTTTGCCCATGGCCAAATTCCAGAGTGAAAAAGATAGCCTAACAGTACCGCAAATTTAAAGGGGGCTTATTGATCAGAATCAAAGTGAATTGAAACTGAATCTCGTTCAATAAAAAGTCAGTATTTATGCTTGTGTACAATTGTTTAAATCACCCGATTGCTGTATTTTATCGGCAATTATAATAACTTCATTTTTATCACTTTTTAGCTAAGGAATAACTCAATGGCATTTGATTTTGGCTCCTCTGGTTTAGGGATTAAGAACCCGTTTAAACAAGAAGGTGTAATTCGCGCCATCGGTGGTTTTATTACCGCTGCAATTGGCCTTTACAGCATCTTTAAAACGACTTCAATTATCGAACAAGATCTGACACAGGCATGGATTTACGCCATCGTTGGTTTGCTGTTATTAGTCGCAGGTTTGCGCCGTGCAGGCAAGGGGCTATTTTTCTTATTCAAATTCTTCGTGGGTCGCTCGGTACCATCATCTCTTGCTTACAACTTTACTCAAAGTGAAGCTGATAACGCTAAGTTAGAAGCTAAGTCGCGTTCGTTGGCTTACAAAGGCGCTGATTTAGAGTCGATGCTAATGGGTCGTAAAAACGTAACCTTCACCGAGCCTAAAGGCTGGATGGGGCGTTTGGTTCACTCAATTTTTCCAAAGCTTATTTTCTTGCCGTATCAATTTCGCAATATCTTGCAGGAAATTGTCTCAGTACTAGTGACCACTATCGTTGCTTTTGTGGCCTTTGGTTTAACTTACTTCGTGTCATCTAGTGGCTTAGCGGGTGAAGCGGGTCATATTATTATTCCTGCCTTCTCATTATTGTTGCTAATTTACCTAGTGGGTGCATGGCGCAGCTCTGCGAATGCGGTACGAATTGATCGCGTTAAAACACTGCAAACAGCAGGTGCGGCCAGTCTGGCAAAAGTGATTGCGTTCTCTATTTTATTCCCTGTAATCATTGGTTTTCTGTACCAATTTATTAATGGCAAAACTAATGGTCAGGCGACAGCAGCTCGCTTGTTTGAAAACGTTGAAATGTTCTCGGCATGGCCTAGTTTGTTATTGTTATTGGGTTTGGGCGCGCTAACTAGTGTGCTAGTGCTTTACATGATTACTGTACGTACTAAAAGCGCTAAGCCAGTGACTGACGTGAGTGAGTTTCGTGAAAACCTGCAAGAGTCTGTTCATCCGAACGAAATTTTCATTAACATCGAAAACATCGTTTTAGCAAATCGTCGATACAAAGAGATCCCAAATCGTACTTATCGCGCATTCGATCCAACGCTAAAAGAAGAGAGCCAAGGCAAGGGGTCTTTTTCTGGTGAGCTATTAGTTGAAACTCAACCTGAGTTTAAACCTGCCCAAGTTGATGGTGCTTTTAAGAGCGCTCGATACGCCAGTACTGTTGTTGGCCAAGTCTTACTGGTTGTTGCCTCTCTATTATTCTTTGGCTTAGCCGATCAAATCGGTACTGCGATTGAATTTGTGAAAGATTTAATGGCTAATCCACCGCGCACTCGTGGCAGTGAAAATGCCGTTATTGCATCGCTACAGCCTATTATCGAAAATGGTTCTGCAATCGCCTTTACTTTCTTAAGTACCTTGTTTATGTGGCAAATCGTATTAACCATTGGCCGCATGTTAGAAAACTTCTCAAATGTTTTCTGGGCTGAATTACAATTTGACTCGCTACTGATGTACATGAAGACCGATGGTACTTTTACGGAATCTAAGATTTCTACAGGTATGTCGATTCACGATTCAACCCGCAGTGAAAACGTAGTGGTTAAGTCGTCGATTACACCATGGGTTGTTAGCTCACGTATTACCAGTAGCACATTCGCAACTGCCGGTAGCCAGAACATTGAAATGCCGCGTTACGTGATGTCGATGCACAAAAACGATAGCGAGTTATCGAGCATTGTTGATGAGATTAAAGGTTTCTTACGCGATCGTGAAAACATTGCTGGTTTCACCAATACTGTTGACTTACAACACGCTGAAAATATCTTAAAAGTTAATGAAGCGTCACGCCATAACCCATCACAATTGGGCCATACGCAAGAAGAGCAAGCTGCTGGTTTCCTTCGCAATGAGCAGCAACAAGAAGGCGAAAAGACAGATTAAGTTGTCGCGCTTACAAAATGTAAACAAATAGTTGCATAAATCTAACGGCTTAACGTTACTTAATATGTTACTTTTAAAAGGCTTGGGTCATTCCAAGCCTTTTTTATTGGGGAGAATTATGAATACAACAATGGACCGGATTGTCAGCTTAGATTTATTACGCGGTATCGCAATCTTAGGCATTCTATTTATGAATATTGTGGCGTTTGCGATGTCATTTGAGGCGTATACTAACGTCAATTTTGATGGCCAGGCGACAGATACTGAAAAAACGGCGTTTATCTTTCAAACGTTACTCGCTAAAGAACGTTTTATTTCGCTGTTTTGCGTGCTGTTTGGTGCCGGCATCGTGATGTTTTTAGAACGCGCCCGCGCTAAAAACTTTGAGCCTTACCCGTTGATGTCTACCCGTTTGGGCTTACTTATCTTGTTTGGTTTCATTCACATTACCGTACTATTTTTCGGTGACATTCTTTTAACCTATGGCTTAACAGGCATCATTATTTACAAATGGAGCGAAAAAGAGCCAGCTCAATTAATGCGTCGTGGTGTTATCTTTATTTTTGTCGGCATGCTGTTATTGATGGGAATTGCGTGGTTAATATCCTTGTTCCCGCAAGACATGATGCAACCAGATCCTGAATTTGCAGCCATGATGAATCCTGTAGGGTCATTTGAGAACTTCTTTAATTACAACTTGATGATGGGAATGAACATGGTATTCCTATTTCCTGTTATTTTCTGGATGACTGCAGGTGGTATGCTGATTGGTATGTCATTAATGAAGCGAGGGTTCTTCAGCCATGGCACGAGTTTAGCCAACGAATTAATTTTGTTTACGCTTGGTGGCGCCTTGAGTGTCTTCCAGCTATACATGATTTTTGAAACGGACTTTAAAAATGCATTATGGACTAACGGGCCGTTAAATTGGGTCGGTGGTTTAATGATGATTCTGGCCGTTGCTTCACGTCTAGTTAAAATTGTTACGGCTAAACCACAGTGGTTAATGTTCTTGCAAAATTGCGGAAAAATGGCCTTTACACTGTATATATTCCAATCGTTGACTATGGCGCTAACCTTCCGAGTGTTCTTAGCTGATAATCACGGCGATTGGTTACTCCATCACTTAATGGCGGTTGCAGGAGTGATGACGGTGATTCAAATTATCTTGGCCAACTTATGGCAAAAATACAAAGGCCAAGGGCCGCTTGAAAAACTATGGCGCGATCAGGTTTATAAAAAAGCGAAACCAATAGCTTAGCCTTTAAATTGTAGTTAGTTGATGTGGTTAACTATAATAGTTGAAATTTCGATCAAAATTAGTACTATGGATTAGTTAGAAAGAATTCATATTAAGGATAGCCATGAAAAATCAGATGCTTAGATTGCTAGCGTTGCTGACTTTTTCGTGGCTATTTGCTTTTTCTGCCCACGCTTTTACTATCACTATTGCCTACAGCGAATACAAACCTTTTATTTCACAGTCTCTGCCTAATAAAGGCGTTTTAAATCACGTTGTAAAACGTGCTTTTGAGCTTGAGAATGTACGGGTTAAGTTTAAAGCAATGTCATCCAGCAAAACCTTTAAGTTAATTGAAGCAGGTAAAGTCGATGCGTCAGTTGGTTGGACTCCAACAGAAGAGCGCAAAGCTTTTGCGACCTTTTCTTCCCCAATTTATTCGCCTAAAGTGGTGCTTTTTTATCGAAAAAGCCACCCTATTCATTGGGAGAAATTACCCACCAATAAGATTCCTGTCTTTGGTGCGACTAAAACCTATTATTACGGTGATGAATTCGCCGACGCACAGCAGCAAGGGCGTATTAAGGTTCAGGTAGCGAACTCAGACAAGATAAATTTCAAAAAACTCATTGGCACCCGTATTGATGCATTTCCAATTGCTGAAGATGTCGGACGCGATATGTTAAAGAGAAAGTTTTCGAAACGTCAGAGTAAAGCCTTGGCCTTCTCTTCAAAACCATTGCTGGTAGAGCCATTATCTGTAATGTTTTCAAAAAAGAATGCAGCGAATCAGCGCTTGCAAAAAAAGTTTGAGCAAGGCCTCGCTAAGCTGAAAAAAAGCGGCGAATATCAAAAACTCATTAATAACTTCAACGCCAGCTTAAGATAACGACAGTGGCGCTTGGTAATATTGGCAATTCATTATAAAATTCGCCGCATTATCAAATTTACGAGTGCTTATTGTGCTAGCAGAGCAACTACAACACCTTATCGATCAAACTGATTTAGATATTCCACAGGCGCATCAGGCGCAACTGGTTTCTTTAGTTCAGTTGCTCAACAAGTGGAACAAAGCGTACAACCTAACCTCAGTACGTGATCCTCGTGAAATGTTAGTTAAACACATTATGGATAGCATTGTGGTGTCCCCGCATTTGGATGGTCAGCGTTTTATTGATGTTGGCACAGGTCCTGGTTTACCGGGGTTGCCATTAGCCATTTTAAACCCGGACAAAGAATTCTTCTTACTCGACAGTTTGGGTAAACGCATTCGCTTTATTAAGCAGGTGATTCACGAATTGGGTTTAAAGAATGTAACACCAGTGCAGTCGCGTGTTGAAGAATTTGAAGATAATCAAGGGTTTGATGGCGTAATTAGTCGTGCATTTGCATCACTGGACGATATGCTCGATTGGTGTCATCATTTACCGCACTCTCAAGGCAAATTTTACGCCTTGAAAGGCCTAGTTCCGCAGGAAGAATTAGACCACTTAAAGGCTGAATTAGCACTCGATGTGATTCACCCACTGACGGTGCCAGAGCTAGAAGGCGAGCGTCACTTAGTTGTGATCAAGCAGGCATAAGACAATAACTTCTCAACAATAAAGGACAAGCTTGTGGCAAGAATTATTGCAGTAGCAAACCAAAAGGGCGGCGTTGGCAAAACCACGACCGCAGTAAACTTGGCTGCGTCTTTAGCTGCCACACGTCGTAAAGTATTACTTATCGATCTCGATCCGCAAGGCAATGCCACCATGGGCAGTGGTGTCGATAAATACGAAGTGCCGACCACAGCTTATGATTTATTAGTGGATGAAATGCCAGTTGAAGAAGTGATTGTTAAAGACACTTCTGGGCATTACGACCTCATTGCTGCCAATGCTGATGTAACAGCTGCAGAAATCAAACTAATTGAATTCTTTGCCCGTGAAATGCGCCTTAAAAACGGTTTAGCACCGATTAAGGATGACTATGATTTCATCTTTATCGATTGTCCACCTGCGTTGAACCTATTAACCATTAATGCGATGTCGGCTGCCGATAGCGTATTAGTACCTATGCAGTGTGAATATTTCGCGCTAGAAGGCTTAACAGCCTTGGTTGATACCATTAGTAAGCTAGCGGCTGTTGTGAATCCTGATTTGGCTATCGAGGGTATTTTACGCACCATGTATGATCCGCGTAATCGCTTAGCCAACGATGTTTCTGATCAGCTAAAACAGCACTTTGGCGAAAAAGTTTATCGCACCGTTATTCCGCGTAACGTGCGTTTAGCTGAAGCGCCTAGTTTTGGTGCACCAGCGATGTATTACGACAAATCGTCTACAGGCTCTAAAGCCTACTTAGCACTTGCCGGTGAAATGTTACGACGCGCCGAACAAGAACCAGAAAAACCTTTGGCGGGCTAGCCAGCCAACCATCAAAAATAAAAATAGAGTTTAAATAAAGATGTCAGTTAAAAAGCGTGGTTTAGGTAAGAGTTTAGACGCCCTATTAAGTACTAGTAATACCGCACGTACCAAACAAGTAGAAGCCGATAAGCAAGCGCAACCTGTTGTCGAAGAGCAAGAAGGCGAACTGCGCCAATTGCCAGTAGAATTTTTACAACGCGGTGAATATCAGCCACGTAAAGACATGTCTGAAGATGCATTAGATGATCTGGCGAGCTCTATTAAAACTCAGGGCATTATTCAGCCGATTATCGTGCGTCAGCTCGACGATAGCGATAAATACGAGATTATTGCTGGTGAGCGCCGTTGGCGTGCTGCACAGCTTGCACAATTAAGTGAAGTGCCGTGTTTAGTGAAAGAAGTTGACGATCAATCAACCATGGCTATGGCACTTATCGAGAACATTCAGCGCGAAGATCTCAATGCGATGGAAGAAGCCGTTGCTTTAGATCGCTTGATTAACGAATTTGAACTGACTCATCAGCAAGTGGCCGATGAAGTGGGTAAATCTCGTACTACAGTAAGTAATCTTTTACGACTTAATACATTAAATGACGATGTTAAGTTGCTATTAGAGCGCGGTGATATCGATATGGGGCATGCCCGTGCATTGCTTGGTTTATCGGGTGAATTACAAAGTGAAAATGCCCGTGTTGTAGCGGATAAAAGCCTGACGGTACGCGAAACTGAGCGTTTAGTGCAAAAAGCGCTTAAAGGCGAACCTGAGAAAAAAGAAAAAGCCGTTGATCCTAATATCGCTAGCCTACAACAACGCCTAACCGATCATTTAGGTGCCAAAGTCGCCATTAACGACAATGGCAAAGGTAAAGGTAAACTGGTTATTTCTTATACTTCAAATGACGAACTTGAAGGTGTGTTAGCTCACCTAAAACTGCAAGATTAGTCATTTTAATTGGTGATATCGCCGATAGGCTTAATTGATGTCTTCGGTGAGGTCACTTTTTAGTCATAATTCATGAATAAAAATTTCCTAACTCTGTGAAATTTTTGTTAATCATCCCTTAGAGATCCGATCTGGCCTTTGTTTGGTGATTTTCACGAATGTGTAACACAATATGTAGTGGGGCATCCTCCTTTAGTCTCAAATTCTGTATTATTATGTCAAAACACCCCTTGATTCAGTTGCAATATTAGCCAGAAAACGTATACTTCCGCATGCTTTTTTCGGCGCAGTATATTGAGTTATTTTTCATAAGATGGCTCATCACTAAGATAAGCAAGTTGCGGAGTAAATAAATTGGTCAAAAAGCTGGCTTCTAAAGGTCGATCAACAGCCTATAAGTTGATTGGTCTTCAAACGGTTGCCGTGTTATTGGCTTCACTTATTTTCTTCCTAACAAATGGCAAAATGGCAGCAGTATCAGCACTTTGTGGTGGATTGATTTCTATTTTCCCAAACTTTGTTTTTGCAACTTTAGCTTTTCGCAATGCCGGAGCGAGCGCCTCACGAGAAATCCTGAGTGATTTCTTTAAAGGCGAAGCACTCAAGCTTGTTTTAGTGATAGTGCTATTTTGGGTGGTGTTTAAGACTTTGGACGTGATTTATTTGCCACTATTCGTTACATACGCGTTGGCAATTGTTCTTCATTGGCTTTCACCATTAATTTTTAAATCCAAAAAAGTGGGATAGAAGATGTCTGCATCTGATACTGGTGGACCTCAAACATCTGGCGATTACATTCTTCATCACCTTCATAATTTGCAGGTTGGTGATACTAGTAGTTTCTGGCATGTTAATCTGGATTCGCTCATTTTTTCGGTTGGCCTTGGTTTACTTTTCCTATGGATCTTCCGCTCTGCTGCTAAAAAAGCAACGACGGGCGTTCCTGGTAAATTCCAATGTTTTATCGAAATGACTATTGAGTTCGTTGACGCTACTGTCAAAGATACATTCCATGGTAAAAGTGCGCTTATTGCTCCTCTTTCATTGACTATATTCGTGTGGATTGTTCTCATGAATACAATGGATTTAATCCCTGTTGACTGGTTGCCAATGGCTTCTCAAGCAATGGGTGTTGAGTACATGCGTGTGGTACCTACGACTGATCCTAACATTACGCTAGGTATGTCTCTCAGTGTATTTGCTCTAATGATTTTCTACAGCATCAAGATGAAAGGTCTTGGTGGGTTTGCAAAAGAACTAACTATGCAGCCATTTAATCATTGGGCATTCATCCCAGTAAACTTAGTGATGGAAGTGGTGGCGTTAATCGCTAAGCCAATTTCATTGGGTCTACGTTTATTCGGAAACATGTACGCTGGTGAAATGATCTTCTTCTTGATCGCGCTACTTGGCGTGTTCCAACTACCGTTACATTTCGTATGGGCAGTGTTCCATATCATGGTAGTTTTATTACAAGCGTTTATTTTCATGATGTTAACCATCGTGTACTTAAGCATGTCTTGTGAAGATCACTAATAGTTAATTATCGATTTCTTCGCCCTGTTACTACATGAAACACGGCCAATCAGTAATTAACAAATGAAACAAATTTAATTTTTTATTTTTAACTTTAAAAACTCTATCTGGAGAAACTAATGGAAACTATCTTAGGTTTTACAGCAATCGCAGTAGCACTACTAATCGGTCTTGGTGCACTAGGTACAGCAATCGGCTTTGGTATTTTAGGTGGCAAATTCTTGGAAGGCGCTGCGCGTCAACCAGAAATGGCTCCAATGCTACAAGTTAAAATGTTCATCGTTGCTGGTCTTATCGATGCGATCGCGATGATCGGTGTTGGTATCGCTATGTACATGCTGTTCACTAACCCACTAGCTGCATTCTTGGCTTAATAAACGACCTCTTTTAAATTAACTAGAGGAGTGACGTTATGAATATGAACGCAACCCTATTAGGTCAATCAATTGCTTTTGCAGTGTTCGTTATATTTTGTATGAAATATATCTGGCCACCGTTAATGAGTGCAATTGAAGCGCGTCAAGCAAAAATTGCTGACGGTTTGGCCTCTGCTGAACGTGCAACTAAAGATTTAGAGCTAGCGCAAGCTTCTGCTAAAGATCAACTGAAAGATGCAAAAGCGGAAGCTGCTGCAATCGTTGAAGCAGCTAACAAGCGCAAAGCACAAATCGTTGACGAAGCAAAAACTGCTGCTATGACTGAGCGCGATAAAATCATCGCATCTGGTTATGCAGAAGTAGAAGCAGAACGCAACCGTGCAAAAGAAGACCTACGCCAACAAGTTGCTACTTTAGCAATTGCTGGTGCTGAGAAAATTCTTGAGCGCTCAATCGATGAAGCTGCGGCGAACGACATTGTTGAAAAACTTGTCGGCGAGCTGTAATAGAGGATAAGAGTAATGGCTGAATTCACTACCATCGCTCGTCCTTATGCTAAAGCAGCATTCGATTTTGCTGTTGAGAGCAACAATGTTGACTCGTGGTTAGAAATGATCACTTTTATGGGTCAAGTAGCATCTGATGATGCCGTTGTTTCTATGCTTAAAGCTACCACTGCTGCTAACGAAGCAGCTGACTTAATGATTAAGATCGGTGGCGAGCAACTCAACGAAAATGGTCAGAACTTAATGAAAGTTATGGCTCAAAATGAACGTTTATTAGTACTTCCTGAAGTGTCAGTACTATTTGCTGAGTTCGTTGACGCGTACAAACAGCAAGTAGATGCAGATGTTATTTCTGCTACTGAACTAAATGACGCACAACAAGCTGAATTAGCCGCGTCACTTGAAAAGCGTTTAGGACGTAAAGTTAAGCTAAACGTAAGTATTGATAAATCTCTGGTTGCTGGCGTAATTGTCCGTGTTGAAGATCTCCTAATTGATGGATCTATCCGCGGTAAATTAGAACGTCTTGGCAATCAGCTGCAATCGTAATTGGGGATTAGAGCATGCAACTAAATTCCACTGAGATCAGTGATCTGATCAAACAACGTATCGAACAATTCGAAGTTGTTAGTGAAGCTCGTAACGAAGGTACTATCGTTTCTGTAAGTGACGGTATCTTACGCATCAACGGCCTAGCGGACGTGATGCAAGGCGAGATGATTGAATTACCAGGCAGTCGCTACGCGATCGCGCTTAACTTAGAGCGTGATTCAGTAGGTGCGGTTGTTATGGGTCCTTACGCTGACCTAGCTGAAGGCGTAAAAGTAAAATCTACAGGCCGTATCCTTGAAGTACCAGTAGGCCGTGGTCTACTAGGTCGTGTTGTAAACACTCTAGGTGAGCCAATCGATGGTAAAGGCGCTATCGATAACGATGGTTACTCTCCAGTAGAAGTTATCGCTCCTGGTGTAATCGACCGTCAATCAGTTGATGAGCCAGTACAAACTGGTATTAAAGCAATCGATACTATGATCCCAGTTGGTCGTGGTCAGCGTGAGCTTATCATCGGTGACCGTCAAACAGGTAAAACTGCGATCGCTATCGACGCTATCATTGCTCAGAAGAACTCTGGCATTAAGTGTGTATACGTAGCTATCGGTCAAAAAGCTTCTACTATTGCAAACGTTGTACGTAAGCTAGAAGAGCACGGCGCATTAGAAAACACTATTGTTGTTGTTGCATCTGCTGCTGAAGCTGCTGCACTTCAATACCTAGCACCTTACTCAGGTTGTGCTATGGGTGAGTACTTCCGTGACCGCGGTGAAGATGCACTAATCGTATATGATGATCTGTCTAAGCAAGCTGTTGCTTACCGTCAAATCTCTCTACTTTTACGTCGTCCACCAGGCCGTGAAGCATACCCAGGTGACGTATTCTACTTACACTCGCGTCTACTAGAGCGTGCTGCTCGCGTAAACGTTGATTACGTAGAAAAATTCACTAACGGTGAAGTAAAAGGTCAAACCGGTTCTTTAACTGCGCTACCTATCATCGAAACTCAAGCGGGTGACGTTTCTGCATTCGTACCTACTAACGTAATCTCGATTACCGATGGTCAAATCTTCTTAGAAACTGACCTATTTAACTCAGGCTTACGTCCTGCTGTTAACCCAGGTATCTCGGTATCTCGTGTTGGTGGTGCTGCACAAACTAAGATCATCAAGAAACTGTCTGGTGGTATCCGTACTGCACTAGCACAATACCGCGAACTAGCGGCGTTTGCTCAGTTCTCTTCTGATCTAGATGACGCAACTCGTGCTCAGTTAGAGCATGGTCAACGTGTAACTGAATTAATGAAGCAAAAACAATACGCTCCACAAAGCGTAGCCGAGCAAGGCGTTGTTGTTTTCGCAGCAGAAAAAGGTTACTTGAAAGATGTTGAAATCAACAAAGTTGTCGATTTTGAAGCGTCTCTACTTTCTTACGCAAACAGCGAAGGTAGCGAGCTGCTAGCTAAGATCAACGAAAAAGGCGCATACGACGCTGACATCGAAGCTGGTCTTAAAGCACTGCTAGATAACTTCGTAGCGACTCAGACTTACTAAGTCGGTGATAGGTGTTGGCAACAACACCTAACTAACTGGAGAAAGAAGAGATGGCTGGCGGAAAAGAGATAAAAACTAAGATCGCGAGTGTTAAAAACACTCAGAAGATCACTAGCGCAATGGAAATGGTTGCTGCAAGTAAAATGCGTCGTCTACAAGATCGCATGAATGCTTCGCGTCCATATGCCACTAACATGCGCCAAGTGATTAGTCATATCGCTGAAGGTAACTTGGAATACCGTCACTCTTATTTAGAAGAGCGTGATGTGAAACGCGTTGGTTACATCGTGATTTCAAGTGATCGTGGCCTTTGTGGCGGCTTAAACATTAACTTGTTTAAGAAAGTTACCAAAGATGCTGGTGAGTGGACGACTAAAGGTGCTGAAGTTAAATTCGCACTAATTGGTTCGAAAGCTATTAGCTTCTTCAACAGCTTCGGTAATGGCGACGTAGTTGCACAAACTTCTGGTTTGGGTGATACGCCTTCATTAAACGAGCTGATTGGTAACGTGCAGGTCATGTTAAAAGCATATGACGAAGGTGAGTTGGACCGTCTATACGTGGTACACAACAAGTTTGTGAACACTATGGTTCAAGAACCATCGATCGATCAACTACTACCTTTGCCGAAACAAGAAGGTAACACTGAGCAATCTCATCATTGGGATTACCTCTACGAGCCAGACGCGAAAGAGCTATTAGATGTTCTATTAACGCGTTACGTAGAGTCTCAGGTATATCAAGGTGTTGTAGAAAACGTAGCTTGTGAAATGGCTGCGCGTATGATGGCTATGAAAAACGCCACAGACAACGCATCAGACTTGATTGACGATTTACAACTTGTTTACAACAAAGCACGTCAGGCGAGCATCACTCAAGAGCTGAGTGAAATCGTAGCCGGCGCGGCGGCTGTTTAGGCATTGGCTTAATAAACTTTGAGGATAGATCATGAGTTTAGGTAACGTAGTACAGGTAATCGGCGCGGTTGTGGATGTAGAATTCCCACAAGAGTCGGTACCAAAAGTATTTGACGCACTAAAAGTAACTAACGAAGGTTACAACCTAGTGCTAGAAGTTCAGCAACAGCTGGGCGGCGGCGTAGTTCGTACTATCGCCATGGGTTCATCTGACGGTTTACGTCGTGGCCTAACAGTAGAAAACACAGAACGTCCAATTACAGTACCAGTTGGTACTCAAACACTTGGTCGTATCATGGACGTTTTAGGTAACCCAATTGATGAAGCGGGTCCTATTGGTGAAGAAGAGCGTTGGGAAATCCACCGCGAAGCGCCAAGCTACGAAGAACAATCAAACTCTAACGATCTGTTAGAAACTGGTATCAAAGTAATCGACCTTGTATGTCCATTCGCTAAGGGTGGTAAAGTTGGTCTATTCGGTGGTGCTGGTGTAGGTAAAACCGTAAACATGATGGAACTTATCCGTAACATCGCGATCGAGCACAGTGGTTACTCTGTATTCGCTGGTGTTGGTGAGCGTACTCGTGAGGGTAACGATTTCTACCATGAGATGAACGAATCTAACGTACTTGATAAAGTATCGCTAGTTTACGGTCAAATGAATGAGCCACCAGGAAACCGTTTACGCGTAGCATTAACGGGCCTAACTATGGCTGAGAAGTTCCGTGACGAAGGTCGTGACGTACTACTTTTCGTAGATAACATCTACCGTTACACACTAGCTGGTACTGAGGTATCTGCACTTCTAGGTCGTATGCCATCAGCGGTAGGTTACCAACCGACTCTTGCTGAAGAAATGGGTGTACTACAGGAGCGTATTACTTCAACTAAGAAAGGTTCTATCACTTCTATCCAAGCGGTATACGTACCTGCGGATGACTTGACTGACCCATCTCCAGCAACTACCTTCGCTCACTTAGATGCGACTGTTGTACTTTCTCGTGACATCGCTGCTCGTGGTATCTACCCAGCAATCGATCCACTAGATTCAACGTCTCGTCAGCTTGACCCATTAGTTGTTGGTCAAGAGCACTACGACATTGCACAAAACGTACAAAACACGTTGCAACGTTACAAAGAGCTAAAAGACATCATCGCGATCCTAGGTATGGATGAGCTATCTGAAGAAGATAAGCAAACTGTAACTCGTGCTCGTAAGATTGAGCGTTTCCTATCTCAACCGTTCTTCGTTGCTGAAGTATTCACTGGCGCGCCAGGTAAATACGTAGCACTTAAAGATACTATCGCAGGATTCAAAGGCATCTTAGCTGGCGAATACGACGACATGCCAGAGCAAGCGTTCTACATGGTTGGTAGCATCGACGAAGCAATTGAGAAAGCAAACAAGCTTTAATCGCTTAGGAGACAACTATGGCTGCTATGACTGTACATCTTGATGTTGTTAGCGCGGAAGGGCAATTATTCTCTGGTCGCGTAGAATCTTTACAGGTTTCTGGTGATGCAGGTGATTTAGGTATTATGCCTGGTCACGCGCCATTACTAACAAGCATCAAGCCCGGCATGGTTCGCCTAGTAAAACAGAACGGCGAGGAAGAGGTAATCTTCCTTTCTGGCGGTATTCTTGAAGTTCAACCATCACTAGTTAACATCCTTGCTGATGTAGCTATCCGTGGTGATGATCTTGACGAAGAAGCGGCTGTTGAAGCTAAGCGTCTTGCTGAAGAAAACATTAACAATCACTCAGGTGAAATGGACTACGCAGAAGCGGCTAAGCAATTAGCACAAGCGGTAGCTCAACTACGTGTACTAGAGATGGTACGCAAAAAGTAAGCCTTTGGGTTAATGATTGAAAAAAGCGCCTTTACGGCGCTTTTTTTATGGCTATTTTTCGTCTTTAACAGGCTTTTCTCGTCGCATTAACAAAATAGTGAGATAGATTTTTGTTGGTAAGGAAAAAATAATGCCCAGCGCAATGCACATCGCGCTAATGATAATGCCCTTAACACCCATAGTCTCAGGTAAGTTGGCGTAACTAATAAAATAGTGCCCCAATAAAATCAAACAAATGCCGATAAGCATGATGATCTGTAATAATCGTATGCGCTTTTTATCGTTCATTGCTTTCCCCTTTTCCGCTTATTTTTAATATTAGTATTTTCTAATGTTATTGTGCTGATTTAGATCATATTTGTTTCAAAACATTTATTGGTATTGTTGTGTTATTCAAATTGGTTTAGTGTGCATGTAGTTTATTTACACAAGGAAGAAACATGAGAAAAATTATCGGTTTACTAGCGCTAGGTCTGAGCGCACTATTTTCGCCCACTGACGTACAAGCAAACGACTTATCCTTTACTACGGGTGTTGGTTATCCCTACTTTGTGACGCTTGAAGGCTCGATGGCGGCTAACAATGAGCAAGACCGTTGGTATTTAAATTACAACATGGGTTTGGACGATGGTTTTGCATTGGGCTTTGAGCATGGCTATGGCGAAGGATTGAATCATGCCTTTGGCGGCTTTGTTGGTGCTGTGGGAATCTATGACGGCGATGATTGCGTCGTTGATAAGGACGAAGATAATATCGGCGCGTTATTTGGTCAAACGCTTGGTTGTGCGTTAGCTGAAGCGTTTGATGATGAAACTTTAAATGGTGCGGGCTTATCTTATAGCTATTATTTCAGTGGCATCAACCAGTCGGGATGGCGTGTGAGATTACAAGCGGGGTACGGTAAAGCATCAAAAAGTGACGAAAAACGTGGTGCAGGTACCATCATGGTGAGTTATCAGTTTTAACTCACATGGTCCAAGAATATCGCAGTGTGGCGCGTGTACCGTCGATGTCGCATACGCTATATAACAGGTGTTTGCTGTTGTCGTACTTGTCGCTTTTTAGAATATAGGTTGCTTCGGTATCGGTGAGGTCGCAGTGCAGATCACTGAGCTTTTGGGTAATGGTGGTGTCTTGCTGTCCACTTGATGGGCGCAGCTGCCATAGGATGTGGTAGTTGTTGCGCCATTTGGCAACTATTAGTTGAATCGCTTGTGACTCGTGGTGCTTGCTCCCTTGCGTTAGCTCACTAACGGACTTTTCGGCAAAGGTAAATTTACCGGCGCGATCTGTGGTGGTAGTTTCTGTGATTTCCTCACCGTTGGGGTAATTGAGTTTGCGCACGACTTCAATGCCGGATAGTGGCTTGTCGAGTCGAAACAACTGGCCGTTGACTTCTGGTGAAAGGTGATAGGCTTTCGGAGCGCTGGCTATTGCGTGGTTTGCTGTGAAAAGCCAAAGCAATGCCAATAAGGGAATACTGTGTCGTGGGGAAAATAAAGCTGAAAACGTCATTGTTGAAAATTAGGCTGCCGTGCAAATATTGTTCAGTGTAGCAGCGATTTTTCGATCTACCAGTTTTAATGTCGTTTATCTGTTCTCTCCTAAAATAAAAAGGCGCAATCAATTGATTGCGCCTTTGTTACATAAGCTAACTACTTATTTAAATACATCTTTTACATCGATAATTTCGATGTCTTTCGATGGAATAGTTAACTTGTAGTCTTGAATGATTTTATCATCCGCTAATAAGTCAGCAGGTTTTTCACTGTTGTACTTAAGTACTGAGCGCGTTTCGTTAGCAAGACGTTTCTTCATGTCTTTAGCATCGCCAGAGATGAATACGTATTGGATATCATCCGTTTGTAGGTTCTCTTTGATGACGCGGTTAACATCTTCAACACTTAGCGATTTAAGCTGTTTACGCACAAGATTTACGAAGTCTTCGGTGTTGTAGAATTCGCTGTCTAACGCATAGCCTAGCTGCTTGTCTTGGCTTGATACTAATTGCGGTACGTAGTTGATTAAGAAGTTACGTGTCGCTTCGAAATCTTTTTCGCTCATGCCGTTAGCAATTAATTTATCTAGCTCAAATAATGCCGCACGTGTTGCGAAGTGTGCGTCGTTGTTTGAACGTAGTGGACGTAACCATACCTGGAAGATTTGGCTTGAACGACCTAGGTTAGCGTCTGGCTTAGTTTGGAACATGCCACGTGGGAAATATTCGATGTAAGCGTAGTCGCCGTAGTTCATGCCGCGATCTTGGCGGATTTTTTGGTACAGATAACTGTTCGAGCTGCGGTGCTCACCAAAGTATGAACGTACTAACCATAGCGCAGCCCAGTCTTTGTCTGAGCGAATCGTATCGATTGGGAAACCAAAAGACACAGCCGTTGATTGCGCATTCTTCTGTACGATAGTCGCGTGGTGGCCTTTCAGCACTGGTGCATCTTTAATGTTTAGACGCTTCTCGCTACCTTTAGGCAACGTGGCTAAATCGTCCATTAGTGCTTGTTTCACTTCACTAGGAACCGCACCCGTCATGCCAAGGTGTAGTTTGGCTTGCGTTAGCTGCGATTTGTAGAAGGCTTTTAGATCGTCAAGCGTGATGCTTTCGATATCTGATAAATCGCCGTAGTTGTAGCTTTCGTAGCTGTGGCCTTTGTATAGCTCGCTATAAAGTACTTCTTTGCCCAGCTCTTCATCGTTTGAGGCTTTCAAGCCGGCTTTAATGCTGTCTACTAGTTCTTTCTTCAGGCGTTTGAAGTCATCTTCACGCCAGCCTGGATTTAGTAGTTGTTCGCTTACTAATGCATACCACGCTGCAGCATTGTCTTTGTGAACACGACCGCTAAACGACATCATTTCTTTGTCGAGTTGTGCGCCAAAGCTACCCGCTAATGGGTAAAGGGCTTTTTTGATTTCTTGGTACGACTTAGTTGCGCTGCCACCTTGAGTTAGCATGCTGGCCATTAACGCGGCAGTACCTTTTTTCATGGCTGGATCAGCAGCTGCACCCGTGTAGAACAGGATATTGATGTCAACGAGTGGCGATTTGTTGGTTTTGTCTAATACAGCAAAATCGATAGACGATGGCTTGTTGGCCATCTTCGCAACTTCGCTGTTGAGGTTAACTTCTTTGTCGAAACCAGCGATTTCTTTTTGCGCCGACATAGTTACCGTGGTGCGGTTGTTGTCGGTGAAGTACTTGTTAGCCATCGCGCGAATGTCTTCCGCTGTGATGCTATCGATACTAGCGTATAGCTCGTTAATAGTCTCTGGGTTGCGATCAAAGTGCATGTAGCTTGCTAGCGTACCGGCGATAGCTTCAGAAGAATCTAAACCGTTGGCAAAGCTGTATTTGATGTTTGCTTTTAGGTTGTCTAGCTTGGTTTTGTCGACTAACTCGGTGCGAGCCTTGGCGTAAGTACGGTTGATGGCATCGCGAACTTTAGTTAGGTTTTTCTCATCATCAACTTTTACAAACACGTGGCGTAGGCCAGCATCTTTGGTTTCTGGGTTGTAGGTGAACATTTGGCTCGCCAATTGTTTGTCTACAACAAGCTCTTGATAAAGCGCAGAGTTGCTTGAGAAATAAAGCTGAGATAGCAGGTCTAGTGACGCGCGATCTTTAGCTTTTGGTTGCCAATCGCTGCCTTTGTAAGACACTAGTAACCAGTGACCCGGAAGGTTTGGATACACTTCGTGTTTGTAGCGAGGCGCCAGTTGCTTTGGCTCTTGTGGTACGACAGTTTTAAAGTCACCACGTTGCCAGTTGCCCCAATATTTTTTCACCATTGCCATGGTTTTTGCTGGGTCAACATCACCAACAATTACTAGTGATACATATTCTGGCTTGTAGAAACGCTCGAAGAAGGTTTTACCGTATTCGATTTGATTTGGCATTTCTTCGATGTCTTTAAAGAAACCCATAGTGGTGTGTTTGTAGGTGTGCTCGTCGAATGCTTCGTTGCGCACTGCCGCTAGCAATTTGCGAATAGGGCTAGCGTTGTTTTTCAGATATTCACCTTTAACCGTTAGCGCTTCAGTTTTAAATTGTGCGTCGGTGTATTTAAGGTTTTGGAAGTGATCCGCTTGGATCTCTAATACTTTTTCTAGGTGCTCTTTCGAGAAGTCTAGGTGGTAGTTAGTGTAGTCATTGGTGGTGTAAGCACCGTTATCAACACCGGCGTTTTTGAAGATGTCGGCGTACACTTTTTGAGGGAATTTCTCAGAGCCTTTAAACATCATGTGCTCGAAAAAGTGGGCGAAACCTGTTTTGCCGTCTTCAACTTCGTTACGTGAACCTGTAGAAACTGGGATTTGAATAGAAACGAGATCTGGGTAATCGGTTTTTACGATCATCACTTTCAGACCGTTATCTAGCTCTTCTAGTACGTAGTCTTGTGTGAATACTTTGTTTTGCGCTGTTGCATTAGATGGCATGTGTTGTTGTTTGGTGTCCATCATAGTGCTGTTACAGGCACTTAGTGCGAGTGCTGTGGCAACAGCAATAGCAATTTTTTTAAATTTCATAAGAATTCTCCAATGTTAACGGCAGTTATTATGCGCAGGCCCTGTGGGATTTTCCAGTGATTTGACGCATTCGTTTTATGACTGAGACTGAAAACTGTAACCGAATATTTTTTGATCTTTTATTTGACACCTTAGGGTATCACTTGTAACCTTTGGGTATCTATTGATACCTTAGGGTTTCAAATTGTAGTGTTATTTAAGTCGATTTTGTTAGGGAGATAGTCATGGAAAACAGCACGGAAGTGACGCCACAAATGGAGTATGCGTTTCTCAAGGCTGGTGGCCATAGTGCATTAGGCCTTGGTCTGGGATTAACCGGATATCTTGTCGGTGGCACAGTAGGCATTGTTTGCCTGTCGATTATGGTGCTATTGCTCATTCGCTATGCGTGGGTTACCCCTGGCTGGGATTATGTTTTCGGTGAAATCGAATTTAAGGATGAGTACTACAACCATTTATACGCCAGAGCTTGCAAGAAAACGTTGGTGGTTATTTTGTTTGCGCTAGGAGCAACAGTTGGCTTCTTTGAAGATCGCGAGCTTGAACTATCAAGTTACACCGTTGTAATAATTATCAGTATTTTTGCATGCGTTGTTAACGGTGTGTCTATTTTATGGTTGTTAAGGGAATCCGAGTAAGTGGATATAAATATTGAAGATTTAAAACGCCCAGAGGCTGAATATAAGGAAATCAAAAAATGAATCAATTAACTCATAGTTTTTCACCCGACATCGAACAAAAGTTTGTTCAGCGCAATGCCGTCCTATCTTGTGCCATTGGTTTGTTATTCGGCGGCGGAGTTGCCTATCAATATTTAAAGGCAATTAATGCTAGTGGCGTAGCGGCAATATTTATCGCGGCGGTATTTTTAATCATGCTAATTGCACTTGTTCGATTAGTTATTTCATTACCAACACCACAACACTTTTTTTGGAATGGTAATTGTCGAGATGAGTACTTAAACCATCTGTCTCATAAGGCGACAAAATATAGCGCCAATACTGCGATTGCGGTTGGGGTTTTACTTATCATGTCAGCGGAAAATCTAGTGCTAACAGGCGCTGAAACAGCTTCGATTATCGTGTCTTTGGTAAGCTTGGCTTATGGCGTGCCGCTACTATTTTGGTTACGAGGTGACAACAATGACGAGTAACACCGTTGAAACCAAGAAAGAGCTGTCTGTCGCTGAGCGAGAGTTTCGTTTGTTAAAGCGCA
The DNA here is from genome assembly GCF_022347785.1 of Psychrobium sp. MM17-31. Classification (NCBI taxonomy): domain Bacteria; kingdom Pseudomonadati; phylum Pseudomonadota; class Gammaproteobacteria; order Alteromonadales; family Shewanellaceae; genus Psychrobium; species Psychrobium sp. MM17-31. The sequence goes on along the minus strand of NZ_JAKRGA010000005.1, from coordinate 258,354 downwards.
ATGCGTTGTTTAGTTTGATCTTGGGATTAATGTTTTTAATTGATCCTTTTTACGCGCTACTTGAGCTTTATACACCTTGGGCTGAACTCGCAAATAAAGTCTTACCGTGGATTATCGCGCCCGGCGTAATTTACGTTGGGTATAGCGCTATTACGCGAATGATAGACGGCTGGAGAATTCAGGGGATGCGAAAAAGTTCAGGTTATGAAGATGAATACAGTAAATACGTAGCTTATTGTTCGCAGTCGGCGGCGCTCAGTGCTCTGATGGTCGTTGCATTAGTTAATTATTATGCCTCAGGGGACCTGTTAATCTTACTGGGTACTTATTTCACCAAGATTATTTGGGGGGTGGCTTTTACAGCCTACGGTGTGACTAGTCTGTATTTACTGCGTGAAGATAATGAGTTGTCGTGATTAAGGAGAAAATAATGTTTATGGATGTGGTTAAGAGTAGCGTGAAATTATCGACAGCTGAACTTGAGTATAGATATTTAAAGCGTAACGCGTTTTTCAATATTATTTTGGGGCTGCTGTTTATCAGAGTATTTTTTAACGCTGTTTGCGACTATTTTGGTATTGAGAATGGCAACTTTTTACCAACTTCGATTACTTATTTGGTCGTGATTGCTTTATTATTCTGTTTTTTTAGTGCGTTAAAGCTATGGATTGATGAGGTGCGCCTTGAAAACTCTAAAGATACCAGCAGCGTTGAAGATGAGTTTGTGAGACATGCTTTATCTCGTAGTCGTGAAATAACGTTAATTTCCATAGTTGTAATAGCCTTTGTGACCTTAGTTGTTAATACGGATTTTACAGCAATGATGCAGGAACACTTTCCTCGTCTAGTTGTAGCCTTGTATTTCTTGATGACTGGCGTTTCACGATTGTATTTACTGCGTGAAGATAATGAGTAGAGAATTAGAAAATAACATTGCGAAGTTTCGTGCTAAACACAAGCTATCACAGCAAGATCTCGCGGATGCTATCGGCGTATCCCGCAAGACCATTAGCACAGTAGAAACTGGGCGTTTTACGCCGTCAGTTGTTATTGCATTGTCTATTGCACAGCATTTCGATACTACTGTCGAGTCTTTGTTTTATTTCGATGCGGAATAATCACGGTTGCTTTCTTAACTTAAGCCACTACACTGTGCATTTTTAGCACAGTGTCTTTTATCAACAGGGATGGTTATGATTCAACAACCTCGTGGTGGTCAATTTGCAATTGGTGATGGTCGGTTAAGCGGTTATATCGCGGTAACTTTAGCCTTGTTGAGTTTTCTTGGTGTTATGGCGTTTCACTTTCCTGAATATTTAACCACACCTGAGCTGCGCCAGTCCTATGATGTGGAAGTCATTCGTATTGTGATGTTTGTTGCCTTGGTGATATCGGGTGCCTTGGGGCTGTGGAATGTTATTCGCAATGTTAATAAACGCGCAGCCTTCACTGCTTGGGCATTGGTGATTGTTACTATTGCACTAGGTGGCCATCGCGTTGAAGTTGGTGACTTTCCTGATAATACGCCTTATCTAGGACTCGATTGGTTTATTCTCGATCTCTTGGGTTCGACACTCATCTTTGTCTTTATCGAAAAGCTTATCCCACATAGAAAACAGCCAGTATTACGGCCTGAATGGCAAACAGATATGCAGCATTTTCTAATCAATCATTTGATGATTGGTTTTGCATTGTTGGCCACCAATCAGTTTGTTAATCAGCTATTTGGTTGGGCGGTGAGTGATGCTCTGCAGACTTGGGTACAAGCACTGCCTTGGGGGGTGCAGTTATTTGCCGTGTTGTTGTTTGCAGATATTATGCAATATTCATTGCACCGTGCTTATCATGAAGTGCCTTTCTTGTGGCGTTTTCACAGTGTACACCACAGCGTGGAAAGCATGGATTGGTTGGCGGGCTCGCGTCAGCATTTCCTTGAACTTATTGCGACACGTTGTTTCGTGCTATTACCGATTTTTGTGTTTGGTTTCGACAAGTCGGTTATCGACGCCTACATCATTATTGTTGGTTTCCAAGCGGTGTTTAATCACGCCAACGCCAATATCCATGTCGGATGGCTTAAATACATCATAGTGACACCGCAATTTCACCACTGGCATCATGCGTCTGACAAGGCGGCGATTGATCGCAATTATGCGGCGCACTTTTCGTTTCTTGACTACTTGCTAGGAACGGCAGTACGCGGTGAAGCTAAATGGCCAGAAAAATACGGTATTGTCGGCGGCGGCATGCCTGATGGCTGGATTAAGCAGCGGGCTTACCCTTTTAATAAACCGAAAAAGTCTGCTGGTGATGCAGACGGTTAAGGGCTTATTCCATTAAAGATTAAAGACTTACTTCATAATGAAGTAAGTCACTAGTGAACCAGCCAAGCTGCTAAAAAGCCCAGTGCCAGCGACAATAATATGTTGCAGCTGAATCCCTTTGGGTTCTACCGTTTCAACTTGGTTATTGGTTGCTTGCAGCGTTTTAGTTTCTACCTCAAATACTGCGGCTAGGCTCATTAGGGTTTCTGACGATGCGACACCGTAACGCTCCACGCGTTGAATAGTACGCAGGCTTACATCACACGCATCTGCAAGATGCTGTTGCGTTAAGGCTTTGTCTGTGCGATGTTGTTTGATTAATTGTGCATTCACTTCCATGACAATTTCCTTATGACATCAAACTAACAACGGTGAAACCTGTAACAGCACCCACGATAAATGATGTCAAAAACACCTTTAACGCTGATTTTTTGTCTTTCCAAAGGCTGTAATTGGTGGTTTTTAAATGTGCCCCATTTTTGATTAATGTACATGACATACTTTCAGTTAATGGGTTTGTTACTTCTAGTTCTATTTCGTAATTGTCGTTATCTACGTCAAAAGAGTGAATCGATTTAAATCCATAGGTGCGTTTTTCACTAATGGTTTGCCCGTCAACGTAGGCTATTTCCTTTCCAGTAAATTTTGAGCCCCAGAATACAATCTCTCTGTCATCATCTATAAAGAAAAAGCGTGTACCAGTAAAAGGTGATGAGATGACTGGAGTATGTGTTTTTGTTGTGTGCATGATTTAATTCCTCAGTTGTTTGGTGAGGCCAGTAAATCAATTTTAAGCACTCTAACAAACGTCACAAAGGCGACTGTACCACAAAATGTCATATGACACTAAGCTGTCAGGTTATAGTAAGTTTATGATTTTATTGATTATAGATATAAGGTGGGAATTTGCAGCCAAAAAGACTTTGGCTGCGAAATCGTTTTGATGTTAATCGTTATACATAAAGAAAATATTAAAATCGTGACCACCTGCCGACATTTCGACGGCAAAGCATTGGTTGAACCCCTCGGTAATATCATCACCATTGCGTTCGACTTGTGGTGGGCTCAGTTCGGTTTGTTGTTCGCCGTTGATGACCAACACGTTACCTAGAATGATGTTGAGTAATTCACTCACTGCATCGGTATATAACGCTTCGTTCTCAGAAGTATCAAAACCTAAGAAATTAGTGCCTAACACTTTCATTAACTCCGAGGGGGCAACCATACCAATTTTAAAGGTTTGCACCATATTGGCTCGTTGTGAAACGACATAATGATCATCGCTTACTTTTGGTGTGCCCGCCAAAACGCCTGAGACTTGTGTTGGGATCTTTGGTATTCGAGTAAAGGATTTGACAAATGTTTGCAGCGTATTAGTAATAAGTTTTCGATGTTGGTGATTATTGATGGCGTTATCCAACTCTAACTCAGCTTGTTGTTTTAACGCTTTGTGTTCGGATAGCTCTGCTTCTAGCGTTGCATGATCGATAAATCCTTGTTCAACTAGAATTTCACCGAAAAACTTACGTGTTGATTGCTGAACGTAAAAGAGTTCGTCAACTTGCGTATTGTCCATGTAGCCTAGGCTAATGGCTAAATCACCGAAGCGCTGATCGGTACGTTGTTGTTCTAAATTGATTTTGTTGGCTGCGTCGTTGTCAATATAGCCTTGCTTGACGGCTAATTGACCAAGACTAGGGTTAAACTCTTTTTGCAGCTCTAATGCCGTTAGCAATTGCTGCGGTGTGATAATTCCTTTTTCCAATAGGAATTGGCCTAAAAATTTATTCGACATGGTAATCCCTTACGCGATTTGCGATTTATCAGCGATGCTATCAAAAGCGGTCTCAAAAGCCTGTTCTTCATAGGGTTTTTGCAAATAGAAGGCGGCGCCTTCGTTGAGGCAGTATTCGATATCGCCTTCAGAACCTAAAGAGCTACAAATAACAACCTTGGCTTGTGGATCAACTTGCATGAGCTTTTTGAGGGTTTTTTTACCGTCAAAAACAGGCATAACCAAATCGAGTAACACGATGTCTGGACGATGTTCCATATAAGCTTTAAGTGCTTCCTTACCGTTTTCAGCTTGCGCCACTACATTATGGCCAATGCCTTCGATTATTTGAGTGGCAATAATGCGCATGCTTAGGGAATCGTCTACTACAAGGATGTTTAAGGGGGTTGTCATTTCTTTCTCCATGAAACTACTTGCCAATGTCCATTTGGATATTTATGCCAAATGCCTAATTAGCATCACACAAATGATAGGTTATTAAATAACCTTATCAGTAAAACCGCTTAGTGTGTAGGCAAAAATAATAACTTTTTACACCCCTGGTTAAAGCAGGGGTGTTTGCTGCTTAGTTTTTGATTTGATTAGCAATCGTTTCAATGAGCAGATTGGCATTGATAGGTTTAGTGAGGTGTTCATTCATACCTGCAGCCATGCTTTGCTCGATGTCCTCAGGCAAGCTATGAGCGGTCATGGCCAGAATAGGCGTATGCGCATCAAATTCACGAATGAGTTTGGCTGCAGTAAGACCATCCATCTCTGGCATTTGAACGTCCATTAAAATGAGGTGATAGCTGTTATTTTTAGCTTTTTCAACCGCTTCAACGCCATTGGAAACTATATCGATTACCGCATGTGTATCGGATAGGAATCCTTCGATGACTTTTTGGTTGATGCGATTATCTTCGGCAATGAGTAATTTAATCTCCGAAAAATTGCGCTTAATGATCGCCGTAGGAGAAGGCGACATAGTGGTTGATTTATTGCTATTGCCATTAACGATAGTGAGCAGACTGCTAGTTAGCTGTGATGGCTTAATTGGTTTTTCTAATACATCCTCAACTGGCAGATGGCGACTGAGTTTAATAGCATCGCTTTTATCGAATGATGATACTAGGATGAATTTAGGTAATTGTTCATTAACAACTTGATTGATTATGCGAATGGTCTCTAAACCATCCAGCCCAGGCATACGCCAATCCATTAACACTATGTCGTAAGGAAGCTTGGTATCTATCGCATCTTTAATTTGCTCTAATGCTTCGACACCGCTACGAGCTTGCGCGCATTCTAGTCCTAAATCAATGAGGGTTTCAGAAAGTAAGGTGCGAGAACTCTTACTATCATCGACGATGAGAATTTTTAGGTTGTTGAGATTACTTAAATCCTCATTCGATAATGTATCGCTTAAGGTCTTGCTGGTGGCAATGTCGACAGTAAAGCTAAAGCATGAGCCTTTGCCCAGCTCACTTTCGACGTTGATATTACCATTCATTAACTCGACGAGTTCTTTACATATAGTTAGGCCTAATCCAGTACCACCGTATCGTCTGGTCACAGATACGTCAGCTTGAGAAAAAGCTTTAAACAAGCGCTGTAATTGCTCTTCACCGATACCTATGCCGTAGTCGGTTACTGAGAACTTGAGGCTATTAATATTTTCGGTGTGTTTTACAAGCGAGACGTTGATATTGATATCGCCTTGCTCGGTAAATTTAATCGCATTATTTACTAAATTAATTAGGATCTGTTCGAGGCGCAGCGCATCGCCAGTAAGCGATGTGGGTACATCATTGTCGATATGGACATTGAGTTTTAATTGTTTTTCTTCGGCACTAAAACTACATACATTTAGCAAGCGTTGAATTGAGTTATTCAGCAAGAAATCGGCATGTTCGAGTTCGAGCTTTTTCGCTTCGATTTTTGAGAAGTCGAGAATATCGTTCAATAAGGTTAATAACGATTGTGATGATGCGTGAACCATGGAGATATTTTCACGCTGCTTAGGGTTTAGTTTTGCATTGAGCGCTAATTGACTCAGGCCAATAATCGCATTCATTGGCGTGCGAATTTCGTGACTCATTTTGGCTAAGAAATTACTCTTGGCTTTGTTAGCTAGGTTGGCTTCTTCAGCCAGTGCTTTCATTTGGTTTTTGGTGCGTTTGGTATATATGACGTAATAAGCTAACGACACTAAGATGAGTACTAATAATGCGAGAATCGCATCGCGTAGTTGCTCGGTTTTTTCTTTTTGTTTAATGGCTAAGTCTTGTAATGCTTTGTCTGCTTCTAATTGCGTGATTTGCAATTCTTTATGTTCTAAATTAAGCCTTGCATTGTAGAAAGCAGATTTAGCTTTATCGGAGCTCTCTGTGAGTTGCTCATTGATGTCAGCATACTTTTTTAAGTGGATATTTGCTCTTTGATAGTTACCTTCTTGTTCATATATCTCGGCAAGTTTTTTATTGCTCACTTGCAACGTTGATAACTCTGTTTCAGCGCCTTCAATCAATTCTAAATATGTTTGTTTGGCCAGATTGAAGCGTTCCATGTTTAAGTAAGTAGAGGCTTCAAGTAATTTTCCTTGAGATATGGCAATACCATAATTGTTCTCTTTTGCGTTATTTTGACTTTCTCGCAAAATTTTTAACGCACTTTGAAAATTTCCTTTTTTTACTTCTAATTCAGCGAGAGAAATAAAAGCTTCACTAACTAGGATCGAAGAGATTGAACTTAGTGTTGCTATGGATGTGTTTAGATAGATTGCAGCTTCGTCTAAATTATCTAATTTTAAAAGCCCTTCGCCTATGGTGTATTGGGCTATTCCTTTTAGTTGTGGTTGTTGATGTATATTGGGATGTTTGAGAAGTAATCGGCCGTATTCTAAGTACTTAGCGTAGTTTTCTAAACTTCTGTAATACAAGCTAATACCTTGTAAAGTATTGGTTACTTTTTTTGAACCAATTTTTTTGTGTATTTCTAGCGCTTCTAAGAACAGTGGAAGGCTTTCATTTTGTAAGTTAGTAGAAGTGTATATAGTCGCTTGAAAACGTAGAGATTCGGCCAGCTCGTATTGATTGTTATTTCTCAAAGCATTTTTTTGTGCTGTTGTAAGATGCCCAAAAGACTTGGTGTAGTCACCCGCCAAGATATAACCGTAACCTGCTAAGTTATGTAGGCGAGAGTAGTGAGGAGAATTTGGATCGGTCTCAAGTGATATTGACTCTATTTCTTGTAATGTAGTGTAAAGATCTTTACTGAGGTTAGATTCCAATTGTGCCAATCGAGTTACCAACTCGTCCGCATATAGTTTTTCAAAGTTAAAGAGCAGCACAAAAATAAGTAAAAATTTAATTGCTTTGAAGATCATAAATATTTTCGTGCTACTTATAGTGGTTATTGTTTAAAGAAGCCAACCATAACACCACTCGTATCTAATGGAGAAGCGTCACAGCGTTTGTTAATTTCTTCAACATCCTGATTTTTAATAATCTCAATATCTGCATCATCTAAGCCAAATTCTGAAGCTGCACTTTCGGGATCTGCGTTGTGTTTTGCTAGAGCTTCCGGGTTTTCATTAAGCTCGATGATGTATTCGACGAGTTTATCAGTCATCTTTTAATTCCTTTATAAAGTAGTAATTTATGCCATTAAGCAAGGGCGATAATACCTTATCACTATATTTTGTTTGATAACACTGCTTTTATGTCACTTTCGGTTATGCCGAGTAGCCCCAATGTTTCATTGTCGAGAATTGCTTCTTGAGCAGGAAGAATGACAAGAGTTGATAATGCTGTTAGTTTCGCATTACCCAATGCTATTAATTCAATTTCTTCTATACGAGGAGGGAATATTTCAATACTTGAAGCTTCGTAGATAATAACTTTGTGATTTGGGGGATAATGATCGAGTAAGCGTTTAGTTAAAACCTCTAATGCGGCGTGATAGCTATTGGTTTGACCAAGTGCTAATGTGTGATCGCCCAATAAGCCTATTTGCCATAAAATATATAAAGAGCAAGGATCTATATTGCGGTTATAAAATAAAAATTGGGTTGCTTCTATACTCACACACCCTGACTTGGCTGGGTCTATTCCTAAATCAGCAAATAGACAGTCCTCAGCTGAAATACCCGGCTCCATCCGAGCTGAATAGTTGTCCTGTCTCAACATTTTAATTGCTTTATGTCCAACATACGCAAAAACACCAGGATGGCCATATAGTGCTGTACAAACTTGTTGTCCTGACTTAACCGCATTCACAATACAATTTATCATTTCGTTGTATGTGATAATTCGAGATTTGCCATCTTGATATAGTAAAGATAAATCAACGATGTTGCTATTAATCGTTGATAGCCACTGGCGTGATAATTTATTTGGGACAATGAAGTAAACAATATCCGCTTGCTGAATAACTTTATACGCTCTAGTCGTTATATCTGCCCCTACTTTAATTCCTGTGCCGACAACGGTTAAAGATCCTGAATTTTTCATAGTAACTCTTTAATTTTAAGATAAGCTTAAATGTGCCTAATTAGCCGAAGTAATTCAATGTCAATTCATAGACTTATTAATTAAAAATAGTTTTTGGCTACCAATTTGGTAATTTAAATCGATTGAATATGTTTTCCTGTAATCATTTCAACTTAAAGGGAAACATTGATTTTAACAATTGGAAATAGACATGACTCAATTATCAACACAAACATTCAGCCATTCACTTTATTCACGAAGGATGGCACTAGTGCCTATGCACTGCCAGTAAAATCAATTATTTAGTGATCGGTGAGCAACAGGTACTATTACTCGTAATTTCGCTTTAAGCGCCGTGAAAATGTCTTTTCACTGCTTCCGAAGGACATCGTTTGTTCGTAATTTCTACTGCGTTATCGCCTCGGCAGTGTGCTTCTGTACTGCTCTAATGTGATCATCCCTAGAAAAATATTAGCTTAGCCCACTAAGCGTCGCAGGCTCTGCCTCGTATAAAGCCCGAATACTTCGCTGCAAAAACCTTCACCAAAGATCAACAGGCCCTAGCATTACCTGTGAAAAAAACAGCTGAACAATTGAGCGGATATTACCTCAGTTATTGTTACTTACATTTTCACCAACCCTGAACTCAAAAAGCTAAGACTAAATGGCTAGTTGTTAGCTAAACCAGTGATCAGTGTCACGCCTTGCTTCTCTTTATCATATTTTTTGATTGTTTTTATTATCTTTTAATTCAGTTACTTGATTTTTAAATACCTTTAATTGGTACTTTTGTATTAAATATAAATTATATTGTATACAATATGTTTACAATGTTGCTTTGAGGTTATAGGATTTGCTCGATTATTAAACAGTGTTAATAAAAATAAGGAAAAATATTGTGAAAAATCGAACGTTTAAAGCCACGCTCATTGCTTCGGCGTTGGCAAGTGCTATGACAATGAGCAGTGCGCTAGCTGCAGATAAAAATAACGGTAGTGTTGCGGGACAAGTTGCTGTTTCTGGCGGCCAAAATTTAGAAAATGTAACTGTAGTTATTAAGCATAACGGTAAAGGTTTTTCACGAACGACAACCACAGACGATGATGGTAAGTTCAACCTCAAGGCACTGCCTGCTGGGCAATACACCATCGAGTTTGTTAAAGATGGTTATCAAACCATTAAGCAATCGCAGCTAACGGTTCTTGCGGGTAACAAAGCTAACTACGACATCAATATGTCACTGGCAGGTGTTGAAACTATTTCGGTGACGGGGCAGATGATCCAACGTATCGATATGGCGAGCTCAACTGCTTCAATTTCTTTTGATGCAGAAGAGTTATCGTTATTGCCAGTTGCGCAAGATACAACGTCAATCGCACTACTTTCACCAGCAACCTCACTCGCCGCTGATGGCAGCGGTGATTACGGTCGTGGTGTTTCATTTAACGGCTCGTCAGTTGCTGAGAACGGCGTATTCTTAAATGGTTTGAACATTACTGATATTCGTAAAGGCCTTGGCAACATTAGTATTCCGTGGGAAGCCATTGGTCAAACATCTGTTATTTCCGGTGGTGTTGGCGCAGAATATGGCAACTTTATTGGTGGTGTTACAGACTACGTGTCTAAGTCTGGCAGTAACGAGTTTAAATTTGGCGTTAGTGTAAATTCAGATCTTGGTAATGTATTAAACAGCCAAGCGCCAACCACTTATCGTTTTGATACTTCTCATCCTAATGATGATGGTACCTATCCAACAGTATTAAATACTAATAATACTGAAGATTATTACAGCAACCGTAAAATTAATGTATGGGCAAGCGGTGCTTTAATTGAAGACACCTTGTTCTTTTACGCGTTGTTAAATCCACAAACGTCGAAAAGTCGTTGGGCCGGTGCGAATACAATTAGCCAACGTGACTCAGATGCGGACTACTGGTTCGCTAAGTTAGATTGGGTTATCAATGATAATCATAACCTAGGTATTACTGCGTTAAACAACGAATGGGAAAATGATACTCGAAATGCGAGTTATGAATTTGCTGACGGCTCAGGTCGACGCACGGGTGATTACGGTGATCCTGCACAATCCGAAAGTGGAGGTTCGTTGTGGTCAGTTAACTACAGTGGCGTATTGACTGATGAGCTAACTGTTTCAGCAGTTTATGGTGTGACTAAAGACGACTCTAAAACAATTAACCCTAAGTCTGATGTAAGCCCTGCTTGGGACAACCGCACAGGAACGTGGATTCGAGTTGGCGACTGGAACAGTTACTTTGCGAGTGCGGTAACTGAGAATGAGCGAAAACAGTTCCGTGTCGATTTTGATTATGAATTAGATGATCACACTATTAGATTTGGTTACAGCTCTGAAAAAGTTACTACTTACGATGATACATCTTATTCTGGTGATGGCGTTTACTATGCATTATTTACAGCAAGTGCAACTGCTGAAGGGTGGTTTAATCGAGAGCTAGCTGCTCAAGCTGCGCGCCGAGGTACCGTACATACGCCAATTAGTCTGCCGCAGGGCACTGAATATGTCCGCGCGCGCACATATACTAAGAAAGGCTCGACAGAAAGTAACTACGTTTCATTTTATATTGAAGATAGTTGGGCTGTCACAGATCAACTAACACTAAACTTAGGTTTACGTAATAGTTCGTTTGACTCTTATACAGGGACGGGTGAAAAGTACGTAGAAATGTCTAATCAGATTGCACCGCGTTTAGGCGTTACTTACGACCTATTCGCAGATGGCGGCACAAAATTATTTGCTAACTATGGTCGCTATTTTATGCCGATCTCACCAAATACTAGTGCGCGTATGGTATTACCAGAAACGAATAAGTATGAATATTCGTTATACACGGATGCAGTGAAGTTAGATTCTTTAAATCAGCCAAGCACTCCTCTAAGTCCGTTCTATGTTGATACTGCTAGTGATGGTGAATTAGCACAACCGGTATCAACTTATGTGGATAAAGATCTCGATCCTATGTACAGCGATGAAATCGCTTTTGGTTTCTCACATGAAATTAACGAAGACTGGATTGTTGGCGCTAAGTTTACTTACCAAAACTTAAAATCTTCGATTGAAGATACCAACCTTGTTTACGCACTGACTCAAAAATGGGGTAAAGAAAATCCTGAAGAGTTAGAAAAACTGCAACGTCTTGGCTTAAATACCAATGTTAACTGGTTAGCACTTGTTGTTAACCCTGGTAACGCCGTTAAGTTAGCTTACGATATAAATGAAGATGGTAATGTAGCTAGCGATGAGTACGTAGAATGGAGTGCTGATTACTTAGGCTTGCCAAAAGCAAAACGTAAGTACAAAGCAATTGAATTGACGACTACAGGTCAAGTAACAGAAGAACTTAGTATTACGGCATCGTACACATGGTCACGTTCAGAAGGTAACACCGAGGGTCTAGTGAGTGGTGTTCACAGTCAAGCAGATCCAGGTTGGTCAGGTTCATTTGATGCGCCAGAATTGACGGATAACTCTTATGGTCGCACGTCAAACGACATTCCACATAAGTTTAAGTTATTTGGTACTTACAGATTTACCGATGACCTCGTGCTAGGCTTCAATGCTAGTGCACAATCAGGTCGTCCGATTAACAAGCTAGGTTACCACCCTCAAGGTGTTGGCTCGTGTGCAATCGAACCTAAAGTAACAGACTGTAGCGATATTCGTGGTACAGATTTCTACTACAATAGCCAACCTTCACCACGTGGTTCTCATGGTCACAGCGATTGGATCTACAATCTAGACTTGAGCTTGTCTTATAACATTGATGTGTCTTACGGCTCGCTAAGTGCTTACGCAAAAGTTTACAACGTGTTCGATAGCGACACTGCGTTAACGTACAACGATGTTGCGGAGCTTGAAGAAGGTAAAGATTCTCCTAACTACCGTAACCCAACGAGTTTCCAAACTCCGCGTTACATGTCAGTTGGACTGACTTACAAGTTCTAATGCAACAAATCGATATTTTACTCTCTCGAAATATCGATACTTGAATTACTGAAGTAATTTGGCGGCCAATTTTCATTGGCCGCTTTTTTTATTGATAATAGGTTTTGGCTATCAGTATGATAATTTAAATCGATTTAACCAATTCAATGTCATTCCCTACAATGGTTCCAACTTAAACGGAAACATCAATTTAAACCATTGGAGACAGACATGACTCAATCAATTATCAACACAAAAATTCAGCCATTCAATGCAACTGCATACCACAACGGTGACTTCGTTGAAGTTTCTGAAGCAGATGTAGCAGGTAAATGGTCAGTATTTTTCTTCTACCCAGCTGATTTCACGTTCGTATGTCCAACAGAATTAGGTGACATGGCTGATCACTACGCACAGCTACAAGAAATGGGCGTTGAAGTTTACTCAGTATCTACTGACACTCACTTCACTCACAAAGCATGGCACGACAGTTCAGACACTATCGGTAAAATCAATTACCCAATGATCGGCGACCCAACTGGCGCTATCACTCGCAACTTCGGTGTAATGATTGAAGAAGACGGTTTAGCACTTCGCGGCACATTCGTTGTTAACCCAGAAGGCGAAATCAAAGTTGCTGAAGTACACGACCTAGGTATCGGCCGTAGCGCAAAAGAACTAGTTCGTAAAATCCAAGCAGCTCAATACGTTGCAGAGCACGACGGCGAAGTATGTCCAGCGTCTTGGCAGCCAGGTGGTGAAACACTAGCTCCTTCTTTAGACCTAGTAGGCAAAATCTAAATCTTAGCGTTAGCTAAATACTAGATTTATCTCTTCATCTTGTCGTTGTGCCTTAAACAACGCACAGCGGCAAGATGGCTCTCTCAAGTTTTATACAGATAATCGCTCTCAGGAATATTCAACATGTTAGATACGCAATTAAAAACACAATTAGCCACTTATTTAGCCAATTTAAAAACACCTGTTGAATTGGCGGTTTTCTTAGACCAAGGCGTAAAATCAAAAGAACTCAATGAATTAGTGCAAGAAATTGCTGCTATGTCACCATTAATCTCTATTGTCGAGTTAGATGGCGCCAATGAGCGCGCACCGTCAATGCTGGTTAAATCGGTGGAGAAAAACACCCAAATTCGTTTCGCTGGTGTGCCGATGGGCCATGAGTTTACCTCACTTATTTTGGCGTTATTACACAGCGGTGGACACCCAATAAAGCTCGATGAAGCAATCATCGAACAAGTTCGTCAGCTCGAAGGTGAGTTCGTATTCGAGACTTACGTATCACTCAGCTGTCAAAACTGCCCTGATGTTGTTCAGGCACTTAATATGATGGCGGCCATCAACCCGAATATCACTAACGTGATGATCGACGGCTCTGAGTTTGGCCAAGAAGTACAAAGCAAAAATATTCTTTCAGTACCAGCGGTTTACCTCAATGGAGAAGCATTCGCACAAGGTCGTATTTCAGTGGCGGAAATCTTAAAGAAAGTTGACGTTAACGCAGGTGCTCGTGAAGCAAAATCTATTAGCAACAAAGAAGCATTCGATTTATTAGTACTAGGTGGCGGCCCTGCTGGCGCGGCATCTGCTATCTACAGTGCTCGTAAAGGTATTCGCACTGGTGTAGTTGCCGATCGTTTTGGTGGTCAGGTACAAAACACCATGGCGATTGAAAACTTCATTTCAGTTAATGAAACCACAGGCCCTAAATTAGTCGCTAATTTAGAGTCACACGTTCGCGATTACGACGTTGATATCATGAATGGTCAGCGCGTTAAAAACATTATCGAAGCCGATGTAAAGGGCGGTTACATCACGGTTGAACTGGAAAATGGCGCAACCTTAAAAACCCGCTCTGCTGTTTTAGCTACTGGTGCAAGATGGCGTGAAATGAACGTACCGGGCGAACAAGAATATCGCGGTAAAGGCGTGGCTTACTGTCCACATTGTGACGGTCCTTTGTTTAAAGGTAAATCAGTTGCGGTTATCGGCGGCGGTAACTCAGGTATCGAAGCGGCTATCGATTTAGCGGGCATCGTATCTCACGTAACAGTATTGGAATTTGATACTACATTACGTGCCGACGCTGTACTGCAAGAAAAAGCACGTTCGATGGGTAATATCGATATCATTATGAACGCGCAAACTACCGAAGTGACTGGCGATGGTAGCAAAGTCAACGGCTTAAACTACACTGACCGTGAGTCAGGAGAAAGCCATCACCTTGAACTAGCTGGTATATTCGTGCAAATCGGTTTAGTGCCTAACTCGCAATTCCTCGAAGATAGCGGCGTTGAACTGACTAATCGTGGTGAAATCATCGTTAACAACAATGGTGAAACTAGCATGGCTGGCGTTTATGCCGCTGGTGATGTGACTAATACACCATACAAGCAAATTATTATTGCTATGGGTAGCGGTGCGACAGCAGCACTGGGTGCATTTGATTATTTGATTCGCACTCCGCAAGTCGACAGCGAAAATAATCAGGCTGCTTAGTTAGATTAGAAAACGTACAACTGTGATAAAGGTCGCTATTTGAGCGGCCTTTTTGCTGTTATGGGCTTTTTAAATGGCGTATATTTCGACAGCTATTTTTGAAAGGTTGTATGGACAGATGACGTTAGAGCAATTTATCGCTGGATTTTTAGGGGCTAGCCCCATCGAAATGATCGCCTCGCTAAGCGGTTTTATTTGTGTGGTGCTATTGATTCGCCGCAACATTTGGAACTTCGCCTTTGGCTTTGTGCAAGTCACCCTATTTGTGTGGGTTTTTTATCACGCCAAATTATATTCTGACACCGCATTGCACGTTATCTACATGGGTCTGCAAATTTACGGCTGGTGGAACTGGAAAAACCATAGCGATGCGCAGGCAACACCAATAGTCGAACGTGCACCTGTCCAACAAATGGCGTTGTGGTTGGGCATCAGCGGTGTCGCGACCTTGGGTATCGGTTATCTAATGGATAACAACACCGACGCCAGCTTTGCCTATGCCGATGCCTTTACTTCGGCAACGAGTTTATTAGCTATGTGGTTAATGACCAGACGTCAAATCTTTAATTGGGTGTTGTGGATTATCATCGACATCGTCGCTATTGGTGTGTATTTCCAAAAAGCCTTATATCCAACGACGATTCTTTATTGCGTGTTCTTGATGCTGTCGATTATCGGTTGGTATTCGTGGAATAAGAGTTATAAAGAGCAAAATGCTTAGGAGTGTAAATTGATACCGTTCGAAAACAAAAGTGAGGGAATATTTCTTTCTTTGAGTGTTGAAGGCTATCAATTTCCCGAATGTAACGACGATTGGTGCAATATAAAGTTGCACCTTAATACGCCCGCTGGTGAATTTTTGAAAGTAGACCCAGCACTTGAGTCTGAAGAGCTGCAAGAGCTCTTAAATTGGTTCGATGATTTACAATTTAGGCGATTACCAATATTCGCTCATTTGTGTTTCACTGAGCCTGTAATTAGCTTCGAATTTCTTGCTGTCAAAGCTGATACCGTAAGGGTCGCAATTCACCTAAGTCATGAGTTTAAGCCAAGCTTTTTAGCTGGTAGCCAAATTGAGCCGAAAGACTATTTATTTGATTTAAGTAAAGAAAATTTAATTCAAATAACGACTAATCTTCGACAAGCAATAGAAAACTATCCTTCTAGAGAAGACTAATCTACTCTTCCTCATCGCCCCAAGAAAAGAAGCAACTCAGGGCTAAAACTGTCCAGCCGCCGAGAACAACCCAGTATTTTGTTGGCTCGACATCGCGATACACCACATCCCATAGCAAGGTGTAACCAGCGTATAGATCGTAAGCGACCCAAATAAGTAGCAAAATGCCGACGAAAGGCCAAAATGAACGCATAATTTTCTCCTAACTTTGTTACTGATATTGAACAAGTAATTCGACTTGCTCTTTTCTTCCTAGGCTAGCTAGGGTGTGAATTTCTAATACCGCTTTAACCTGCTTGCGGTAATCGAATTTTTGCCAGCCATCGCTTAACTGCTTTGTCGTGTAGTGACCTGATTCAAGCACTTGAGTAAATTGGTCAATGTCGATCTTTCTACTGTGTTTGTAGCGTTTGAGATCGCGAATATCGTAGCCAATCAATACATCAGCTTGCTGGTAGTCTTTCGAAAAGGCGTTATAAATAACATACACCTTTTGCGGCTGAGCTTTTAGTGTTGAATGTAGGTAATTCGCTTTTTCGAAGTCGATCCACAACTCTGGAACTTGTGTCATGGTAGTGCGTTTCTCAACGCCTGATAAAGAGACTTTTTGCGGTATTTTCTTAGTGGCGTGTGCAGTGTTAGCCAGCATCAACACAGATAATGTTATTGTGATAAATCTAAATAAAAACATATTGCAACTCACTAGTTAATCAATGAATCGCAATATAGTTTTACAATGTTAAATTGTCAAAAGGAAAATTAATTAATGTGGCTATTTGTTGGACAATTGTGAGCAAAGTAACATTGAGACCTGTTTGATCTTGTACATCTCATCGTAAAGCCCAAGTGGTAACAAAGATTCATTCATCAAGTAGTTAGAGTAAATGCCATAAGCAACTAACTCAATTTGCTTGTGATCGGTTTCGGGATATTGCTGTTGGCATTCATTGATGAAATGGTCAACGAACTCTTGCATGGTTTTTTGCTGATGTTGCTTAATAGGCTCTAAACGTTTGGCTTCCGAGAAAATAGCTTCGCCAATCACGGTATTGTTAACCATCTCTTGAGTACGTGACGCGAAGAGTGAATCGACAAGGGCTTCGACGCGATTACTTTTCGGTAACCACGATAGTAAATCGAGCCACTGTTGGCTATATTTAGCTGACCAACGTTCACTTAGCGCGACTATAATGTCGTCTCTATTACCGATGTAATGACGGAGAATAGTGCGTTTCATGTTGGCGGTTTCGGCGATATTTTCTAACGAAGTCGCTTGAATTCCTTTATCCAAAATACACTTTTCCAAGGCGTCTAAAATCTCTTCGCGACGCTGTCCTGCCATACTCGGCCTAGCCATAAAATAACCCCCTCTAAAATCAATTGAGACACTATAGCAAACTCGTTTTATTTGTCATGTTGACAATATTTACCGTGTAAGTGTAGCCTATAGTTTTTCAATATGAAAATTTATCGGTTTGTAACAGAGTGCTTGTGACAAAGTACTTGTGAAAAAGTGTTTCGTGAAAAAGAGCTTATGGCAGAGTGACTATATGACTGAAAATAATCTATTGCCCGTGACGGCATATACCCAACAACAGTTTTTTGAGCTTGAGCTGCGTCATATCTTTTCTGAAACTTGGGCCTTTGCCGGTTTTGTGGAAGAACTGCAAAATGATGGTGACTATTTAACAGTTCAGGCTGGCCTTAATAATCTTGTGGTCATTAAAAATGGCGAGCAGTTAGTTGCCTTTCACAATCGTTGTAAGCACCGTGGTACGCAGCTTGTTGAAGGCAAGGGCAATACCCGCGGCAAACTCACTTGCCCTTATCATGATTGGACTTATAACACTCAAGGTGAGCTGAAATCCTTACCTAAACACAAGCAAGAATTCGCAGGTTTGGACAAGACCTGTTACAACCTAACCACCGCTAATGTTGGCGTTTGGCGCGGCATGATTTGGGTGCACCCAGATATCAATGCAACACCACTGTCACAATGGTTTGCGCCGATTAATGATCATCTTGGGCCGCACGATGTCGAAAGTCTTATTGAGTCGAAAGATGATATCGTTGTTGAAGAAATTAATGCCAATTGGAAAATTGTCGCCGAAAACTACATCGATCATTACCACCTAGCCCAATTACATGCTGGCACGCTTAGCATGTACAACCACAAAAAGGCAGAGTTTGGCTTTGAAGGACCACACTTTAGGTTTTGGGAGCCGCTGAGTGACGATTATCAAAAGGATCTCGCTAAAAATTCACCGATGCCGTTAGTTTATGAGGCAAGCGAGGAAAACAAAGGTACTTGGGTTCCACTGTTGTTTCCTGGCATTGGTTTGGCGGAGTCAGAATCGAGCTGGTCGATCTTTCAAATCATCCCCATCGCCGTTAATAAAACTCGGGTGGTAGTACGCACTAAAGTCGCCAATAAATCTGGCTTTGAATTTATGAAACAAAGCGCACTTAGCGCTAGTTATTGGAGCAATAAGGTCAAAGCAAAAAGCGGCAGCCACGACGCAAAGCATGCTCTGGGCTCTGCCGATTTCATGCAAGAAGATATCTACGTTTGTGAACAGCTACAAAGAGCCATGCAAAGCCCGTATTTCGAGATGGGACCTTCGGCACTTCATGGCGAGCTACCCATTCGCCAACACCAAAAACTCGTTTGGAATTGGGTTGGCGAGTACTATAACGCTAAATAAAAGCAACGATAGATAAATGCTAATAATTTAAAGACTTTAACGACGATTCGTTATATTTTTATAGCGCTATTGGTTTATTGCTAAGGAAAGTCATGTTGAAGTCTTTATCTGTTTTATTGTGTTGTTTGTGTCTGACCGCTTGCGTGTTTTCCAGCGGTGAGCAAGTCGATAAACCCCAAGAGCAGTTATTAGTTGAAAAAATCACAACAGATGCCGCTGAAAATAAAGACATCAGGCAAATCAATATTCACTTCAATCGCGATATCGCTCTGTTGGGCGCAGCTCCTACTGCGCAACAAGTCCAAGCGGTAAAGTTATCTCATAGCCTCAATCAACAGTGCCAATGGCGATTTATTCAACTCAATATCCTGTCGTGTGATCTGAAAACAAGCCTTAAATACATGACACATTATCAAGTGTCGATTGATGATTCTTTTAGTGCGCTAGGAAAAACTTTAGCTGAGCCTGCGAGCTTAACCTTGTCGACACCTGTGCCTGAAATGGAATTGCAAGTTGAACGCAGAGAAAAAGATTTTCCTATATCTTTTATGATATTAGGCCATAAGTTACTGCAAGTTGAATCTCATGAATTACAAGAGGTAATAAAAGTTGTATCGCCAACGAATAAACGCTATTCGATAAAAATAGAGCGTAGAAAAAACGATAGATATTATGAGTGGATTGCGTCAATTGAGCAATTTCCCGAATTACCAGAACACGGAAAGTATAAAATTGTATTGCAAGAAGGTTTTAGGGCGTCTGAACATCAATATGCATTATCGAAAGATGTCATTATAGAATCTTTCCGATATAGCGATAGAACTGAGTTTTATGGTTTTGTTTGTCCAGAAGAGGGATATCCATATGATTATCGAGAAATAGAGATTGATGAAAATGGTATTTTGCCCTGTTCGCCAGAGCGTATGGGATTGGCTTTTTCGCCTGTCGTGTTTGATCAATTATCTGGGCGCTCAGAATATCGCAGTTTAGATTGGATAAAAGGACCTAAGGCTATTAGTGATTATCGACGAACTCACTTTGAAGAAAATATATATAGATTTCATTTAACTGGAGATTCAGATTATCTGCTGAATTTATCTAAGTTAACAATAAATGGTCAACCACAATCACATCTGCCGAACATTGAGTTTAAAACGCGCCCTGCAACTCCCTATTGGTATTTAGCTAAGCAGCAAAATTCTGTTGTTGAAGCCGATGTGAATGTGGCTCCTGTATTACTACGTCGCAACGTTAACCCATTGAAACAGCGTATTACTTCTATCAATAGTAAAGATGAGCTACAACGCTTTTTGAATGGTGAATTAACAGCTATTGTTGAAGATATGATAGAAACTGATGAGGTCAAGCGGGACAAAGCGCCACAGAGCATTGAATTTCAGAAATATTTATCGTCAAACTCGGGATTAGTTCATATTGAATTCTCAGGCAGATCATTGGCGCATTTTCTTAGGCACGATTTTGAAGATAGGACAGAATCAAATGTTTTTAATTCTGCGTCACATAACATAGCGATTTGGAATGGTTTAGAACTCGTTGTTCAGACTATCGATTGGGATGCTAACCCCATCAGAAATGCAGAAATTAGTTTAGTGTGTGAGGGGCTAGCTAGTCCACGAACTATTGGCCACACCAATCAAAATGGTGTGTTAATGTTAAATCAAACTGAGTGGCAAAGCCATTATCAGTTGTCCTTAAATCGTAATAGTGAGTGTTGGTTATGGAGTGATAATAGTGGCCAAACTTCAGCAATTAAACTGGCCGCCCCAAGTTTGCGATTAAAGCATAAAGTTAAAGCTCAGGCATGGTCTACTCAGCCCCTATATAAACTTGGAGATAAAGTAGATATCGGTTTTATCGCACGGTATCGAAGTGAAAAAGGGTTGGTGCCATTAACGTCATTAGACAATTATCAATTACTACTATCAAAACCAAACGGCAAGAAAATTCCTTTGTCTTTTGGCGAATTAAGCAATATGGGATTTGCGGCTACTAGTTTGGAGCTAGAAGGTGATTATAGCCAAGGTTTTTATGACATAGTGCTTAAAGATGCTTCTGGTTTACAGCAGGATATAGGTTCTTTTATTGTCACCGAATTTACACCTCCCGAATTTGATTTAAAAGTGAATATGCCAGGTGTCGCTCTAAAAGGTGAACCGTTATCAATTGATGTCACTCATCGCCGTATGAATGGTACAGCGTTAAAGCAGGCTAAAGCCAATGTACATTTTGAGTTATCTCGAAAATGGAGAGAGCCAAATAGCTGGCCAAGCGATTATGATTATATTGGTTATGGCGCTTTCAAAAACAATAAAAATGGCAAAGAAAAGGGGGGGCAATATAACATCGAACTTGATGATGATGGCGGAACTTCCATTAAACTAGAACGTTTTGAGTCAACTGTGCCATACGCTAAGTTGAGAATTAATACAGAAGTTATTGCACAAGATGGTAGCTCATTAAAAGATATACGAGATATATCTTATTTCTCGCGAACTCATTACATTGGTACTCGTTACGATAAAAAGCAGCAAAAACTAGAATTAATTGGCATCGATTACCAAGGTAAAAAATTAACTGATATTCCAGTTGTTGTTAGTGTTTACCGCGACCCCGTAGAACGTGGTGAGCCACCTATTTTAGTTAAAACTTGTCGCTTATCAGGACTGCCCGCAAGCTGCCCCATTGAGCAAGAGCATGAAACATTAGATGTTGTTATTGAAAGTGGTCATGAGCAATATCGCTGGAAGCGAAATGTCTATTCTAATACTCCTCGAAAGCCTCGCCCTAGTGAGTTGAAGTCAGCTATCAAGTTAAGTGTCAAAAACGAAGGTTCGATTGTTAGTGGCCAACCAATTAAGGTTATTTTAAATTCACCATACAGTGGGATAGTTAATTTAATTTTACATACTGGCAGTGTTAAAAAAGTCTGGCAACAATCTGTTGGTGAGGGAATTAACACAATTGACTTAGTCGCTGATGACACTTGGATACCTTCAGCAAAATTGTAC
Organism: Psychrobium sp. MM17-31; assembly: GCF_022347785.1. NCBI lineage: Bacteria > Pseudomonadati > Pseudomonadota > Gammaproteobacteria > Alteromonadales > Shewanellaceae > Psychrobium > Psychrobium sp. MM17-31. Next base: position 236,374 of record NZ_JAKRGA010000005.1, on the reverse strand, counting down.
GCTTCTGTTCCGGTGCCTCGAAAAACAGCGAGTCAAGTTATCATTGGTCAGCTAGAGCGGTTAGCTAAAACAGATGAATTGGAAAGCTATCATCTGAGTCAACTAGGCGCGCAGCGCTTATTGACTGATGACGTAACTATCACTGTAAAATCAGCTATAACAACGCCCAAGACTCGTTTAACTATTGATAGCCAAGCAGTCGAAGCGGGTCAAAGAATTAATATCACGGTGGAAGCTGACCAACCATCAGAGAGTCAGTTATGGCTGCTTAATGACGCATTGCTAAGTTATTTTCCATATGCCATGAATGATTACGATTTTAAATCGAAAGTGTTTAAAGGGCTGCGTTATGAATACCCAATGTCAAAGAGTGATCTAAGCGATGAACTAGCCATAACCTCATTAATAGCAGGCATAAGAGACTCTAATATAGAGAGTCCTATGCTAGCGGGAATGTCGGGGATGCTATCTGATGGCAAAACATCAAGTAAAACAAGATTTAAACCTAAGCCACCACTGAGTAACAGTTTCGCAAGTTTAAAAGCTAAAGACAAAGACCAATTCGTTCAATCTAAAATGCTACAACGGCTCGAACTCAAGGCTGGTGAACCGCAAACTATTAGCGTGCAGCTACCGCAGTTGGTTGGGCGTTGGAAAGTGGTGGCATTAACCGCGACCAAACTGACCTCATCTTTAGCGACATTGGATATTACGACTAAACGGCCTGTGGAATATTTTGTTGATGCGCCGACAGATGTCTATCAAATGGACCTTAGTCAATTAGCGGTAACCGCGATTAATCAGCAAGAAAAGCAGATTGAGGATACATTATCTCTTTGGGATGGTGATGTCTTAATCGGTGAGAAAAAGCTGCGGTTAGCTGCCGAAGAGCAGCGACGTGTTGTGTTTGACATGCCGACGTTAGCGACTGGCGATCACCTATTACGAGTCACCAGTGAGTTAGACAGTGATTACGTCAATTATCACCAAGTCTCTGTTGCACCGCCGATTTATCAGCAGCGCCAACAGTGGTTAGTTAAGCCGTCGCAATCGCAGCAGATTATTAAACCGAGTGCTGCAATCGAAGGTAGCATTTCACTTAATTATCAATCACTCGCTAATCAAGCCATCGATTGGCGAGCATTGGCTAGTTACAATCAAAGTTATCCTTATCAATGTTGGGAGCAGACAATATCTCGCGCGTTGAGTTATCAGAGTAATCCGCTCGCTAGTGAAGCGTGGCCGAAAGGGAAAGAAATTCTTCGCAATGAGATTGCGAGTAGGAAGTTATCGCGCGGCAATATTTCATATTTTGAAGGGATGAAGTCAGATAAATTTTTATTGGCATATACCTACCTAGTTAATGCATGGATGAAAGATGGCTTAAGTACTAAATTACCTGCTGTTGATAGTTATGGGGGATTAAAAGATAGTTTTGACGTTCGTTATGAAACCCCTAATAAATTAGAGCGCAGCATGGCCTTACTTGCATTGGCCACTCGAGGTGATATCACACTTGATGATGCGTTAAAGCAGCGTCAAGATATCGGATTCAGCGGGCCGTTCGCCAATGTATTACAGGCGCTAGCATTAAAAACATTAGGGGCTGATAAAGCGCTATATCTAGATAATTTATCGGCGGCTAATGATAATACTTACCTTGATGAGAGTACCAATACATACAACGACACTGCGCAGCAATGCTTTGCAGCCTTGGTGTACGAACAAGGCAGCGTTGAGCGCGAGCAATTAACTTCTCGGGTTATAGCCAAGCAACAGCAACTTGGCCACTTTGGGTCGACTTTTGCGAATGGTGTTTGTAGTTATCTATTAAAAGATCAGGGTGTTAAAGAAAATGCGCAGCCTAAATCTCTAAAGTTCACGCAAGCTGGCAATCAACTGCAATATCAGTTACCAGAGCAACAAGCACATTGGTTAACCATGGAATACCAGTTACCTTTAACTGAAGTCACAGCCCAGAACGCTGGACTAGATCTTAAACGTCAACGCTTTGTGCGCGTTGATGGAAAATGGCAACTAATAAATAGTAATACCGATCTACGAGTGGGTGATTTAGTGAAGACGACACTGTCGATTGGCTCCGCGATTCCTCGCACTCATCTTGCAATTACCGACGATGTAGCTGGTGGTTTGGAGGTGATTAGCCCTTGGTTACAGAATGTGTTTTACAAAGATAGTTCGAGCCGTGAGTGGAAGAGTAACAATCACATCGATATTCAAGATGGCAGAGTTACTTGGTATTTATTGGATTTACAGGACAAAGACAGCTACTCCTATTACAGTCGTGTGCGTCACGTTGGAGAATTTCAAACGGGACCTGCGATTGCTGAAGCTATGTATCGCACTGATGTTAAAGCGCGCACTAGCAGCTCTAGAGTTGTGATAAATGAGTGATCTAAATATTGTCATAGTTGGCGCTGGTAGCATTGGCTGTTATCTCGGTGGTTGTCTGATTGCTGCCGGCGCTGAAGTGACGCTAGTTGGTCGTGAGCGGATGCGTCAGCAGATTGCTGAACATGGTTTGAGAGTAACTGATTGGCAAGGGCGTGATAGCAATCTTTCCTCCGAACAGGTTAGTTATTCGCTTGATATGTCATCGTTACAAGATGCCGATGTGATTTTAGTGACGGTGAAAAGCGGCGATACACGAACTGTGGCGCAAGAAATTGAAGTCCATGCATCACCTCAGGCATTGGTAGTGAGTCTGCAAAACGGTGTTAGTAATGTCGATGTACTTAAAGAGTACCTTCCAAAATTTAATGTCTTAGCGGCAATGGTGCCTTTTAATGTGCTTAGCAAAGGTGATGGCCATTTTCATTGTGGCACCGAAGGAAGTTTGGCGTTGGCGGATCCTGACAATTTGTCACAGCTATTGATTGATGCATTGGCTACGGCGCAGTTGTCCGTTGATACTTATGACGATCTAACCAATGTGCAGTGGACTAAGTTGTTACTCAATTTAAATAATGCAATCAATGCATTATCTGGTATTCCGCTCTTGGAACAATTATCCAACCGTGCTTATCGCTTGATTTTGGCGCAGGCGATTTCTGAGGCACTCGCTGTTTATCGCGCCGCAGGTATCACGCCTGTTAAATCGGGCAAGGTGATTCCGCAAATTATTCCTCATGTCTTATCGCTACCAACTTGGCTTTATAAAATCGTTGCCTCATCGATGCTTAAGATAGATCCAACGGCACGCTCATCGATGTATGAAGATTTTGTATTGGGACGTAAAACCGAGATTGACTATCTCAACGGCGCTATCGTTAAACTGGCACAGCAGCAGGGTTTAAATGCTCCCGTAAACTCAGCCGTTACGGGCTTGGTGAAAGAAAATGAGTTAGGTGGTGCATCACCCAAGCTATCCCCTCAAACAATCTTAAAAGCGATAAATAGCATTAACTGATTGAATCTAATCTAGAAAAAAACATCTTGAAACACTATGTGCGATGCTTGTCGCATTTTGTTGTTGACTTGTGTGCGACAGTTGTCGCATTATGGCGCTCGTTGAATCAAATTGACGAGATGATGTTATGCAACCAACGGCTCCGGAATTGGAAATACTCAAATTATTGTGGCAAAACCAGCCGCGTAGTGCTCGTGATCTACACGATGAAATTGAAGTGCAATTTCATTGGAGTTATTCGTCAACGCGTAAAACGCTAGAGCGAATGGGCGAGAAAGGGTTGGTGAGTATCAGCAGCCAAGGGAATAAGAAACTTTATACGGCTCAAGTGGATAAGGTGAAAACTTTAGCGAGTTATGCCCAAGATTTTGCCAGACGAATTTTCGAATTAGATGGCCCGTTACCAGTCGCTATGTTCGCCGACAGTAAGCTCATCGATGATGGTGAAATTGCTGATTTGGAAAAGCTGCTTAAAGGTTTGAGCGACGACAAAGAGGCGTAAGGCAATGGATATTCTCTCTTTATTCGGCGGTTATGAATCTCAATTAATGCTGTTTGTGTTTTGGAGCGCGATACTCTACGGCGTTGCCTTAATGCTTGAACGATTTTGGCCGCAGCTGATCCAATGGTCACGATTTTGGCAAGCGTGGATTTTGTTAGCGTTAGTGCCACTGATCCCTATATCCACGTGGCAGGAAAGTGGATTAATACCGCAGGTGTTAATCGATGCCTTTGAGCCAACTCAGCGAGTCGTCCCTATCGCACAACAAGCCGTTACTGCAGATGTTAGTGAGCTTATCTTTCTTAATTATCTCAGTGAATTAGTCGCTGGTGTACTTGTTCTAGGTACCATGTTGGCACTCGCTCGTTTTGCTATCTCTCTGTTGAAAACCCATCGCATTGTCCGTGAGTCACGTTGTCTTGAAAACGTGACTGCGCAGCATGTGAATTTTGAAGACTTTAAACTGGGCAAGAACACTCAGATACGGGTAACACAACAGCAGGTATCGCCGTTTGTATTCGGTTTTATTAAGCCGTGCATCGTAGTGCCAGACTCGGTGTTAGCCATGTCAAAAACACAGCTTAATTTACTCATTGAACATGAAGTTACTCATCTAAAAAATCGCGACCCGCAGATGGTAATAGCCCTGCGTTTAATAACGCATTTAGCGTGGTTTAATCCGCTGTTGCGCTTGATGGAAAAGCGTTTTCTGCAAGCGATGGAGCTTGAATGTGACCACCGAGTATTGAGTAACAATCCAACGCAACAACTCAACTATGCCAAGGCGTTGATCGCTTGTTTAAAGCTGACAAACAACAAACAAGAGAGTGGGTTAAGTGCTTATTTCTCTGGCGCTAAATTTGAAAAAAGTGATTTTGAACAAAGGATACGTGCAGCAATGAATTCGACAGAAACTAGAAAAATCAATAAATATTATCAGCTTGCGTTAATGGCGCTGGTGACTATTATGTTCACCTCAATAGTGATGGCTCAGCCTTTGGTAATGCCGTCTGATGAAGTGAAACCACAGCAAGGGATAGTGCCTGTCTCTGTTGGCCGCATTTCTTCCGACTATGATGAAATTAACGCGTTTCGTAGTAAAAAGCCCCATAAAGGCATTGATTTCGCGGCACCAACTGGCACAGAAATAGTCGCTAGTTTCGCTGGTGTGGTGAAGGTTGCTGACGATAGTACCTTACATCGCAATTACGGCAAGGTGATTTTATTAGAGCATCAAGATGGTGTGAAAACACTTTATGCTCACTTAGATAGCTTGAATGTTCAAGTTGGTGAACACGTTAGCGCCGGTCAGAAAATTGGTACTGTGGGCACTACTGGCCGTGTTACAGGCCCGCATTTACACTTTGAAATGCTCAATCAAGAGCAGCGAGTAAACCCGCGTGTTTATTTAAAATTATAAGAAATTAGGAACACATTAATGAAAAAACTGACGTTAGTTAGCGCGACCTTGTTGTTGGCCGCCTGTCAGCAAACACCGCAAGTTATGGTGGACAAGAAGGAAACCAATCAGCAGCCTGAGGCTGTAAAAGTTGAAACTGTTGTTGAAGTAAAAGAAGAAGTTATTGCGCCGAAACCGTTAGCACCACACGAGCACGAAGATGTGTGGCAACGCATCCGTTCACAGCTATCGATTGATGTGCCTGATCAGCCTGCGGTAGAGAAATGGAAAAAGTATTACCTTAGCCATCCGCGTTTTATGGCGACAATTTCAAAACGCGCTGAGCCCTATTTGCATTACATAGTGACGGAGATTGAAAAGCGCAATATGCCAGTGGAATTGGCCTTGTTGCCGATTGTTGAAAGTGCTTATCTCCCTTATGGTGTTTCTCACAAGAGTGCTGTTGGCCTGTGGCAATTTATGCCAGCCAGCGCTAAGCGTTTTGATGTACGTATTAACAAGTGGTTTGACGGCCGTCGTGATGTCATTGAGTCAACTAATGCAGCGTTGTCATATTTTGAATTCTTCCACGACACCTTTGATGAAGATTGGCTCAATGCCGTTGCCGCCTTTAATTCAGGCGAAGGGCGGGTTGGTCGTGCAATTGCGCGCAACAAGAAAGCGGGTAAGAAAACTGACTTTTGGTCATTAAAATTGCCGTTAGAAACCAATAACTTTGTTCCTAAATTGCTAGCAATTGCTGATATTTTGAAACATCACGAAAGCCTCAATTATGAGTTCACGCCAATTGCTAATAAGCCAGCTATCGACTTTGTAGCAATCAATAATCAGCTTGATTTAGAACTTGCGGCGAAATGGAGTGATGTTGATATTAATCGCCTGCAGCAACTCAATCCTGGCCTTAACTTTTTAGTGACCATGCCAAACCAGCAGCATCAAGTAGTTATGCCTGCTGACAAAGCTCAATTACTGCGTGATAAATTGGCGCAAACGGATCCTAAAGAGTGGATGCGTTGGCTTGAATATAAAGTGCGCTCAGGCGATAGCTTAAGCCGCATTGCCGCCAAGCATGATAGCAAAGTGAGTGAAATCAAAGCGGCTAACGATTTATCTTCTAACAGGATTTATATTGGTCAAACGCTAGCGATCCCTTTGGTAGATTTTGATAAGTCGATGTGGCGCAGTGCCACCAAAAAAGGTCGTAAGGTGATTCACACGGTGAAATCAGGCGATAATTTATGGGATATTAGCCGTGCCTATAAGGTATCGGTAAAAGATATTGTACGTTGGAATCGTATTTCAGCTGGCAGCATTTTGAAGCTCAAACAAAAGCTTACTATCATTCAGTAGGCTTTGTTCATCAGCAGCTCGCTCCTGATAGTACTAGTTGCTGGTCGATTCTTTTTATATATCGGATTAACTGGCGGGTTAGTTGGATATGAATAACAGTGCTCGGTCAGGGGATTTTAATCATGGAATTAGTTGGCTAGCTCTGAATTTTTTTGTAAATACAAAGTAAACATCTTGTAACTACAATATCCCATAACTAAATTAATTCAATGACTTAAATTGATTAACATTAGTTACATATTTCCTCTTAACAAAGTAAACCTCATGGTTTACTCTTGTTGCGTTTTATAAAAAATAACAATAACAAATGTTTTGGCGAGCGCCGCTTTGGCACTGGTAAAACGCAACTTTAAAAAGGAAATCACATGCAACGTCTGCCCTCTGTGCGATTTTTGCAGCGATTGGTTTTGTTGTTAGGAGTAATCTTTACTTCAACGGCAATGGCATCGGCCTTACGAATGCCGGGACCCCATACCGATCGCGTACATCACACCCACATTAAAGCCACGCTCGATGCTGAAAAGCACCGCGTAAAAGCCGACATGACCCTGCGCTGGAAAAATACCACTGGTGTCGAGTTAACCGAAATTCCGTTCCATCTATATTTAAACGCATTTTCGCGCACCGACACTATTTTCATGACCGAAAGTAATGGTGGGCGTTTGCGTAACGATACACGTGAAGGCGATGACCAAGACAAATTTGGCTATGTTCACGTGACAGCAATCACCGACGCTAGTGGTGAAGATCAAGCACAAAATTGGCTCGTTGATGGCGATGTTGCAACGTATAAATTACCGCAGCCATTATTGCCAAACCAAGAAGTCACACTAAACATCGCTTTTACTAGCCAATTGCCTAAAGTCTTTGCCCGCAGTGGCCACAATGGCGATACTTTTAATTTTGTTGCGCAATGGTTCCCTAAACCGGGTGTTTATTACAATGGCCGCTGGGTAAACCACAACTATCACGCCAATACCGAATTCTTTGCTGACTTTGGTACTTACGATGTCGAAATTACCGCGCCAAGTGATTACGTTGTTGGTGCAACGGGTTATTTAGTCAAGAAAGAAACACAAGAAGCACTAACCACGCATCATTATCAAGCCGAAGACGTGCACGATTTTGTATGGACTGCTGATTCGAAATTTGCCGAAGCGACAGCAGAGTGGAATGGCATTACTATTCGTTTGTTACATCAAAAGCCGCTTTCTGAAAAATCTATTCAAAATCAGTTTGATGCGGCTAAGGCTTCGTTTGAATGGTTCGACAAACACGTTGGTGCTTACCCATACTCAACTATGACCTTAGTGCAACCGCCTGAAAATGCTGGCGGTGCGGCGGGTATGGAATATCCAACCTTGGTTACGACTATTACTGATCTCGATTACTCGGAATATATGCATGCTGCAGCGATGGTGACCATTCACGAAATTGGTCACAACTACTGGCAAGGTATTTTCGCTTCGAATGAGTTTGAAGAATCGTGGATGGATGAAGGCATCAATAGTTACACTGAAGGCCGTATCATGAGCGAAACACTTGGTCAGGCTAACATTGTGCAATTCGCACAATTTAGTGCCGATATGCCAACCATGCATCATGTACGTACTGCACAAACGCCAACCTTAGATCCAGTAAAGACTCACGGTTGGATGTATGTCGATCGCGGTGGTTACAGCACCAATTCATATTCAAAACCAGCGACAATTTTAAATACTGTCGAGCGCGTTTGGGGTGTAGAAAAAGTCGACCAACTGCTAAAAACTTATTACAAACGCTGGGCATTCAAACATCCGTCGACCCAAGACTTTATCGCTATTGCCGATGAAATCGATCCAAGCATGGCGCGTTACCTCAACGATGCTATTACCACCATTAAAAACATCGATTTTGAAGTGAAGTCTGCAACTAGTGGCAAGAAACAAGTTGCTGGTGGCTTTAGCTTTAGTGACGATAATGAAGAGCCGAGTTTTAATAAGCCTGAAAAGGGCGAAGGCTATGTTCACCGCGTAACCTTAGTACGCAACGGAGAATTACATCCACCGCAAGTTGATGTATTACTCACCTTTGCCGATGGCTCAACAGAAACGCGTCAGTGGCAGCCAGACAACACTATTCCGTGGACAAAATGGCAATGGGAATCAGACGTTAAACTAGTAGAAGTGATGATCGATCCAAAGTTTAAGGTGTTGTTAGATAAAGATTTTTCAAATAACACTAAGCGTCTTGGTAAGAAGAGTAATGAATCTTGGCGTTGGGCTATTTCGTTACTACAAAACATTCAGCATGCGTTTAGCATTGCGTTGCCACTTTAGGAGTCTGCTATGAAAAATACACTATCTCTAATGTGGCGCATGAAATGGATTGCCGTTGCTACATTGTTTATCGAAGCACTTATTTTGCTGCCGGCGTACTTTGTGTTCTATCGTTTTGGCGAAAAGAGTTTGGCGGTAAACTTGGCAGTAACCCCAGTGGGTTCTACCGAGCACGTCACCTTATTAATTGACGCCATTAGCAATAATCCAGCCTTTGTGTACGGTATCTTAGTATTACTGCTGAGTTTGCCATTGCTGTTTTTGAGCAAAATTGCACTCGCGGCTGGCACTATGGCTAGTGCTCAAGATGGCGAACTGAAATTATCAGTGTGGCTATCGCACGCTGGATGTAATTTATTCCCAGCCCTTGGCTTGTTCCTGCGCTGGATCTTAGTGCCAGTTATCTTTTGTGGTATCACCGCTGCGTTAGTCACTATGACCGACGGTACAGTTAAGAAGCTGATGTGGGCATTGCTAGTTATTGCGTGGCTATTTAGCCTATCGTGGTTTAGCTTTGCACTGAACTTTACAGTCGCTCGCGAGAAAAAAGCCTTGATCCGCGGCTTTGGCGTTCTACGTAAAAATATCAACCGCTTTGCCGTAACCGCTGCGATTTTCGTCGTAATTGGTGGCGCAATTAAACTTATGGACTTTTCGTACTTTAGCGCTAACAGTCACGCCGACACTGGCGTTGGTTTTGCTATCGTAATCGCGTTATTGCTAGGATTGGCAACGCGATTATTGGTCTTATTCTGGCAAACGTCACATGTCGAAGGTTGGCGAAAAGTCTCGTCGTAATTCGAGTTGTTAATACTTAAGCCCTTCTTCGGAAGGGCTTTTTTGTTCGGAAAGTTCTAAGGAATCGGGTTACACTTTGTAGCCAATTGTGAAATAGCGTGGATGCCATTTAGTGAATTATTCAAACATCTTGTCGTACTACAGGGATTGCTATCAAGAAGATAGCGCCGATTTAAATTTGTGGATGTTGCAAAAATTAAAGGCGGAAGATGTTTGGTATTTGCAGGGGCGTGATGACCTAGGCAGTGGTTTTTTACCTCGTTTACCATTGCCGACCGAGTTTGCGCAAACCATGCAAGGGCGGGTGGAAACTTACCAAAGAGAGCGTATTCTGCTCTATGTTAGTTTTATGGTGGTTGGCACGGTAGAGCTCAAAGGAGAGCGCAAACAGATTGCCGCCCCTTTATTATTCAACGAAGCTGCGATTGAAAACGATGAGCAGGGTTTCTGTTTTTCTACAGTAAATCAACAGCCTGAGCTAAATGAGACCTTAGTTGAGTTATTGCTACCCGAAGTCGATATTCATCAGCTGTTGCAAGACGAAGATAACCTGCAGGCGCCATCTTTGTGGACGTCATTGCTGGCGAATTCTCCTCACAATATTAATGCCCTCGAATTACTTAATTTTCCTCAATTGATGACGCAAGAGGATGTGAAAAAGGGGCTGCGCCGTAAAACGCTCTCTATATTGCCTGTTTCGATGTTGGCGTTTGTTGAGCGTGCTAGCAGTAGCCGCGGCGTGTTGCATGAACTGGAAAGTATCGCCGAACTCAATAGTGTATCCGCGCCTTTGGTGGAGCTGTTCTCTGACAACAAGCAGCAATTCAAAGCCAATAAAAAACTCAAATACGGTTATTTGCCGGGGCTGTTATCAACACCGCAACAAAAGGTGATTTCTATCGCTGCTAATGCGCAGTTGGGTTGTGTTTCAGGGCCACCGGGGACAGGTAAGAGTTACACCATTGCAGCGGTGGCGGCTGAGCATATGGCGCGTGGAGAATCGGTGTTAATAATCGCTAATAATGACGCTGCATTGGACGTGATTGGTGACAAGCTCGAACAAAATTTTGGCTTAGGTGGTGTGTCTGTTCGTGCTGGTAAAAAGGAGTTTTTAAAACAGCTTAAGAGCTATATTGCCGATTTACTCGCTGGTTATCTAACGGACGATAAACTCAATGGTAGCGAGGTGTGTGAAAAGGAGTTGCTGGAATTAAATCACTCGCTAACCGCACTTGAGCAGCGCTTTATAAAGTTCTGTAAAAAAGCCATTAAGCGCGGCCAGCGGCTGCACCAATTGAGCGAGCGGGATAGTGATTGGCTGTATAAATTTTATCTGTTCTTTGTTGGCAGCAAAATTGGTGGCTTGGCTGAGCAATGGCAAGCGTTGGGGCAAATCAATGATTTGAGTGTTAAGCGCGAGCTGGCTGCAGCCGAATTTTTAAGTGCCGTAAAAAATAGTAATTTGTTGTCGCTACTTAAAAATGATCGCCAATCATTACAAGCCTTTAATCAAGCGATTCGCAGTCGCACCTCAAAACGTCAAGCTGAGATGTTCGAAGACATTGAGTTTACGGCGTTGTTTAAAGCCTTTCCAGTGTGGCTAATGAGCCTCAACTCACTCTATCGCATTTTGCCATTGCATAAAGAAATGTTCGATGTGGTCATCATTGATGAGGCTACGCAATGTAATATCAGCAGCTGCTTACCAGCGTTATATCGCGCAAAGCGAGCTTTAATTGTTGGGGATACCAAACAGCTACGTCACTACTCGTTTTTGGCTAAATCCAAGGAAAGTCAGTTACTGACTAAGCATCAGTTGACCGATTTTCAAAGTGGCGTTGTAAGCTATCGTGACAATTCAATCTTAGATTTGTCATTGCAGGCCCTCAATTGTCAGCAACAAGTAGCGATGCTAGATGAACATTTTCGTAGCAAGCCCGAATTGATCGATTTTAGCAACCAGCAGTTTTACCAAAACAAACTCAAAATCATGCAACATCGCCCATGCACTAATAGCGGCTATTTGGACGTTGTGCGTGTTAACGGTGAGCGCGATGCCAAGGGTATCAACCAAGCAGAAACTAACGCGGTAATTGTCGCGATTAAGCAGCAAATTGCTAGCGACGAAGCGGCGGGAATTAATCACAGTATCGGCGTAGTTTCGCCGTTTAGACATCAGGCAGAACATATTGCTAAGGCAATAGAAACGACTTTTGATGAACAGCAAATCGCGATTCATAACTTACGTGCTGCCACGCCGTTCGGTTTTCAGGGGGAAGAGCGCGATATTATGCTCATTGCCTTTAGTGTTGATAACAACAGCACTCGCGCCGCGGCTTATCTCAATAAAGCGGATGTATTTAACGTTTGTATCACTCGTGCAAGGCAGCGACAGCAGCTATTTGTGTCCATCGATGAGCAATTATTACCTGATTCGAATTTACTGCGAAAATACTTAATGGCTACTGGTCAGTTCGAAGTGAACCACAGTCAAAATGCGTCGATTGACGCCTTTCAGCAAGCGCTGATGGCGCAATTAGCGCGCGATGATATCGAATCTTGGCCCGGCTATCACGTCGCTGGTGTTGAAGTGGATTTACTATGTCGCTTCAATGGTAAGTATCTGGCGTTAGATCTCATTGGTTATCCCGGCCCATGGGCAGATTTCTTTGAGCTTAATACTTATAAGGTGCTACAACGGGCAGGGATTGAGATTTTGCCTATTAGTTATGGCTTGTGGCTAACTGAGCCACAGCGATGTGTGGATGAAATCAAAAGCCGATTGAATAGCGAAATTTTCCCTAACAAGATGCAAAAAACTAAATAGACCAAACTTAGGTATTCAGAATGTTTGGTGTGCTTATTAAATTTGAATGCTTTATTGAAATAATCGATAGCACACCAGTTACTTTTCTTTAATGAAATACCTCCGTGTATTTCCCCCTATGGATAGCCTTCGGCTATTCAAATTTGTTCCAAACAAATTTGTGCGTCGCCACTAGAATATCTGGAGTATTCTTGGACTGCGTTAGCAGGTCGCGTAGCGATAAGTCTCAGGACGAGACTTACAAAGAAAAGTAACCAAAAGAAAGGCGACCCGAGGTTTAGCGATTATTCTTAAATGATAAATTGACTTATCAAAGCCGTATTTGATCCGCATCCATGCGGCAAATGCTCAAAAATCATCCCTGATTTTTGCTTTGGTCAATTTCTAATTTAAGACGCTAAACAGCGGGAATTATCCGCGCTGTATGTTTTTTATATCCAAGGTTGATTAGTGATTTTGATAAGAGCCTTTTTTCATTTACTCAACAACAACCAATCGCTTGTCGCGAGCTTTTAAGTTCGCTATTGCGTCTTTTCCCACGGTGCCTAGGACATCACGGCTGCCACTTTCGCTGACATTGCTTACTGTTAACCTATTGATGAGCCAGTTGTCGGCGACTTTTTCTAGCGCAAAATGATAGCGTCCAGAGACTGCCCAAAAGCCGTTATCGCCGTGCCAATGGCGAGCGATAAAATCAACGCCAACCATGGCGCTATCGTCTTTAGTAACCACATTGAGATTCGATAGCTCGTGATAAGTGGTATCGAAGCCCGGTAGAAATCCTGCCCATTGCTGCATTAATGATTGCGGTGTCGCTACGCTTGGCTCACCGCCGAAAATGGCGCGGTAGTCTAGGGTGATAGTCGGTGCAAATAATCGTCCGAGGTGAGCAAAAGCATTTTGATCTGCCAAGGCAGAAAAGCTGTAAATAGTCGAACGAATTTTGGCTTCGTCTTGGCTCATTGGGCTATGAGTTTTTGCGTTTGTTGTGCTGATCATTAGGGTCACCCAAATAGATAATAAAAACTTAAACTTCATGAGATTTTCCTCGCGGAATTGTCGGCAAACGCTTGATATAAGCACCTGCCGATAATCGCTAATTAAAGTGTTTTGTTGAAGAAGGCGGTTACCGCATCAACTGCATCGCTGATAGCCTTTGGTTGGTCGTAAAAATCGAACTGCGATACGCCGTCAAACCACACACTTGTTACATTGTCGCCTGCTGCATCTAGATACTGATGAGCGCCTGCTGGCAGAGCCATTGCTTCTGAAGCAACTAACAATACTGGCTTGTCTTGTGATTTCGCGCCTTGTTGAGCATCGTAGTTTAACCAGCCATCCCAAGACGCTAGATTGTATTTGTTGTCGTATTCTTTGATTAAACCGCGGTCGGTTTCCGTGTAGTACGGTGCTTGATACATTAGCGCGTCTTTGTTGGTCAGACTGGCGGCTTCGATAACCATAGGTTCGCTACTGTGTTGTGCTTTGTCTGCCACTGCTAATAGATTTTTCACGCTTTCTTCACCGCCGTAAATTGCTGTTGCCATCGCTTTATCGTGGAGCCATGGCGCTACAACTGCAACTGAGCTAATCTTGCCGTTACCGTTTGCGGCATCTAGCATGTAGCCAGAAGATGCACAGATCCCAAGACCAGCAATTTTATCGCCATTGATTTGATCTAGCTTGCTAACGGCGTTGATCACAGCGCTAATGTCACGGGTTTTACGAGTTGGATCTTCTAAATATGGCGTTGCGTCTTTCGATTGACCCCAGCCGCGAAAATCGAAAGTGATAGCTGCGTAACCCTTATCCGCTAACGCTTGGGCATAATTGGCTGGCATTTGTTCTTTAACCGTCGTCCAGGCTCCAGTAACAATGACAACAGGTGGTTTTTTAACGCCTTTTGGCAAATAAAGGTTTGCTGCTAGTTTTCCTACTTCAGTATTTAATTCAATTGCTTGCATTTTCTTTTCCACTAATTGCGTAGTTGGCGTTGCGTTAGCTGATGTGCCTAGGATGGCGGCCATTGCTGGAATTATGAGTTTTTTCAACATGAGTCTTGCTCCTGTGTGTTTTCGATGTTGAAAATAATAGCGAGTAGTGCCAATCAGTTATTGCAAATTAGTGCTCAGTTGATGGAAGATAATTGCTCGGTTTTGTACAAAACGAACAATGGGGTGATATGCGCTCGCAGTTAAAATTTTATAATCACAGCGATAACCAGCTTTCTAATTGCGGAGAGGTGTTAGATATTGAGCTGTCTAGCAGCGAGACGCCGTGGTCAGGGGTGATTTTAGAGCAGGGCAGTTCGCCGCACTTCTATCCTAATAATGTTTACACGCCTTATTTCTACTTTGCGTTGGCGTTGGATGAAGATCTCCATTGGCAGGCGATTAAAGATGGCAAGCTTACCAATATAACCACTACGCCGGGCAACATTTGGATCAATCCGCCTAACACGCCTTTTACTCACGATATTTCAGAGCCGTGCTACTTCTTGATTTTAGCAATTGAAGAGCAAGAATTTATGCGCCATTGCCCGTTAGATATTGATGCTAATAAGCTGGTTTTCTTAAATAACTACAATGTGTTAGATAAAACTATCCAAGGTATTCTCGAACTCTTTACGCTTGAATTACAAGGGCGCGCCAGCAATGGGGTTAGTTACAAAAACAATTTAGTGGCACTGCTCAGCACTCATTACATTCACAACTATTCAAATTATCTCGATCTTAAAGACAGCGCGCAGCAGACGTCGCGATTCGGTCAACAGCATATTGAAAAAATTGATAGTTATATTAGTGAACATTTGGGGCAGCAAATTACGGTGGAAGATTTAGCAGCCTTGGTTAATTGTAGCAAGTTTCACTTTTTACGAGAGTTTAAGAAGATAACTGGCTCAACCCCTTATCAATATTTGCTGCTTAAACGACTGCAACAAGCTAAACATCTGCTAACTACCAAGTCGCCCAACATTACTGACGTAGCACTGAGTTTGGGATTTAACGATCAATCACATTTTACTCGCGCTTTTAAAGGTCAATTTTCGCAAACACCGGGACAATACGTTAAGTCGCTGGAGACATAAAAAAGGCTCCTACCATTTTCTGTAGGAGCCGAAAACGAGGGGTTAGTCACGTGCTAACTAACCACTTCCACGAGGTATTCATGAATTATCGCATTGTCGTTCTCGTCAAACGACACCTGCCATAGTTCATTAACTAAAATATTCACCGCTTCACCACCAAAGGCTGACTCAGCGAAAGTCTCAGCTGTTAACCTTATACGCAGCTCTACTTCAAAGCGATCATCTGATAGCGCTTTTACTTGCATTTGCTCGACATCGTGGTCGCAGTTAGGCTTGAACGTGACTCGTGCCCCCTGATACCAATCCTTAAAGCCGGCGTGACCGTTAAACTCACCCTCTGGCATCACCAATCTAATATCCGATGCAAGATGCTTGGTAAATTGCTCGCTGTCTGGTGCCAGCACGTCAAACTTTTCAAACCACTGCGCCACAAACCTTTGGAGTTTGGCTTCTGGCGAGTCGATGAGATGGCTAATGCTAGTGATTAAGCGTTCGGCGTGATCTTGTGCCTTGGCTTGAACGTCGCTGAGTTTGTTGTAAACCCCTTCGATGTAAACCATGCCATGAGTAAAGATAGGCTCGGCAACTCGCATCCCAGCCAAATACGCGGTTTGTTGTAGTGGTTTAATCAACTCGGCAATTGGGAAATGATTGTAATTTAACGGCGTATAAGACTCTGCTGGGCCGCCAACGGTAAATGAAAGTATTAGCTCTTTGTCTTTGAGTTTGTCACCGTTAGCGCCGTAAGCAAAATCATAGGCGAATACGTCGTCGATCCACTTTTTGAGTAATGCTGGCACTGAATACCAATAAAATGGGAACTGTAACACGACCACCTGCGCTTCAATTAGTGCTTGTTGTTCGGCGGCGATGTCGATTTGATAGTCTGGATATAATGCATCGAGACGTCTAATACTCACATCGTTAAGCTCAGTACTTAGCGTATTTAAAATAACGGTGTTGGTGTTTGATTGAGCCAAGTTAGGGTGGCCTGAAATTACTAATACTTTGCTCATTATTTCGCTCCTAATGATTTGGCAAATTGGTTAAAGAAAGCGTCTGAGGCATAAAGGTCGCCTGAGAAGTTTTGTACTCGTTTGATTTTTCCGTCTTCCACTTGGTACAGCAGAATCCAATTAAGGTCGATGTTTTCACCTTGTAGGTTGCTAAATCCTCTATGCACATCAATAATATAGGTGTCATTGGCCGCTAAAATCATCACTTCGGCCTTAAATGCTGCGCGGCCGAGTAACGCAAAGAAATCACTGAACTCTTTAATGCCGCGCTTGGTGCCAGCAAGGGGATGGCGACCGGGAATATGCCACTCAACATCGTCGGCAACATACTTTTTAATTTCGTTAAGATCTCCTTTGCCATAGGCGGCAAAGAAGTTTTGTACTACTTTGAGTGCCGCGCTATTTTCTGAACCCTTGGCAATTGGATTAGCTGGTTTTGGCCATAGTTGTTGCTGATTAATGGCTTTAGCGTCTGCAATTTGTTGGATGTTATCGGCATGAGCAATCGTCGCCGTCATCGTCAATATGCTTAATGTCAGTAGCAATGCTTTCATGTTATGACCTCATTTCAATTGATTAATGAGCCATAGTTTATGAGATTTAATTATTTAAAATTAGATGATGCTTAGCTAAATTACTGTTAGCCTGTAACTAATAATAGTGTTATTGAGCTTGCTATGAATGGAACTACCTACAATCAGCTAATCATTTTCCACGCCATCGCCAATGAAAATAGCGTCAGTAAAGCGGCGCAAAAACTTGAAATGGCACCGCCGTCGGTGAGTAATGCTTTAAAAGCGCTAGAGAAAGAGCTCGGTTTGCCGCTGTTTACGCGAACAACACGGCGTATCGAATTAACAGAAGCAGGGGCTTTGTTATATGAGCGCACTTTAGCTAGCGTCAATGAGCTCAATTTTGCTGTGGAAAGTATTGGCGATTTAAGTAAGGTGCCCTCCGGCAAAGTACGGTTAACTGTGCCTAAGTTTGTATATCAGCACATGCTAAAGCCCATTTACGGTAAGTTTTGTCGTCGTTATCCCAACATTGAACTGGAAATATCCGTTAGTGATGCCGCCATCGATATCCTCAAAGATGGTTTCGATTTGGGCATTCGCTTTGGTGATCGCGTCGAACCTGAAATGGTGGCGAGACAGTTAACTAAACCTATGGTGGAAGCTTATTTTGCGTCACCGCAATACATAAAAGAACATGGCGTACCCCAGACTCCGAATGAACTAGAGCAACACAAACTTATTCAATATCGCTTTATTACTTCCAATCAAATTGCGCCATTATTACTTAATAACAATGGCGAAACCTTAACAGTTGATGTGCCAAATGCCTTGGTCGTTAACGATACTGACGTGATGTTAGACGCAGCGTTGCAAGGATTAGGGATCGGTAGAATGGTTGCGCCCATCATCGAACCTTATCTCGAAGATGGGCAGCTAATGCCAATTTTAAAGGATTACTGGTATCCCTATTCGCCGTTGTATGTGTATTTTCATCGCAATACTCAAAAAGCGAAGCGAGTCAGGGTGTTAATCGATTTCTTACTTGAAGAATTAGCCTCTTAAGCCACTAGCGAGTGGTGGCCAGTCCTTGTTGATCGCGGTTGTCCAAAAAGCCTGAAGCCCTTGTTAATACTATGGCAAAGCCAACGATTAACGCACCAATCCACGGTGTATCCATCAGAGTCATTTCTTCAACGATAATGCCGCCGACGATAGAGCCAAAGGCAATACCTATATTAAATGCCGCAATGTTTAAGCCCGATGCAACATCCACTGCGTTTGGCGTGTATTTTTGCGCTAATTGAACGACGTATACTTGTAATCCCGGCACATTACCGAAGGCGAATGCTCCCCAAATTAACACAGTTAGCACGGCGCCAATTTGACTACCCGCGGTAAAGGTAAACGCCAATAACACAAGAACACAAGGGCTAAAGCGGTAAAAATAATATGTAACGCCTTGATTGGCCCCATGTTATCAGCCAGCTTACCACCCCAAATATTGCCAATGGCGACTGAAACACCGTACACCAGCATAATGAGGCCAATAGTACTGGAAGCGAAACCCGATTCTTGTTCCAAGATTGGTGCTAAATAAGTAAAGGCTGTGAAAGTCCCGCCATAGCCAACAGCTGTCATGGCGTATATCAATAGTAAGCGCGGCTGGGTCAGCACTTTTAATTGCTCAGATATTTTAGCGGCTTTAGGCTGCTTTAAATTCGATGGTACGAGGAATGCGCTGCCGATTAAGGCGATTAAGCCGAGCATTGAAACGACTAAGAAAGTGGCGCGCCAGCCAAACTCTTGGCCGATAAAGGTGCCCAAGGGAACGCCTGTCACTAGTGCGACAGTTAAACCAGTGAACATGATGGCAATGGCACTAGCTTCTTTTTCCTTGGCTACCAAACCTGTGGCAATGGTAGAGCCAATTGAGAAAAATACGCCATGGGCTAAACCAGTGACAATTCGGGCGATGATCAACGTTTCATAACTCGGCGCCTGCCAAGCGATAAGATTGCCGACCACAAATAGCGCCATTAACGCCAATAGCACTAATTTTCTGTTCCAGCGACCTGTCAAGGCGGTTAGCACCGGCGCACCAACGGCGACCCCAAGGGCGTAGAGACTAACCAATAGTCCCGCCGATGGCAGCGAAATTCCAAGATCTTGTGCAATTGTCGGTACCAAGCCAACGATAACAAATTCGGTTGTTCCAATAGCAAAGGCACTGAGCGTCAGTGCGAGTAACGCAATTGGCATAATAAAAACTCCTTCAATTAATGAAAGGCGCTACTCTACCCGTGGTTTAAATTTGCAAAAATAGCAAAAATTACAAATTAATTTTGTCAATTTTGATAAAGTGGGGCTGTTACATTGAGGAAGGCGAGATGGATATAAAATCGAAGATTGAAGATTTACAGTGTTTTTTAACGGTTATCGACAGTGGCAGTTTTAGTAGCGCAGCAATTGCATTAGATATGCAGGTCGCCAAAGTTTCTCGCAATGTAGCTCGTTTGGAATCTGCACTTGCAGTGACCTTGTTTAATCGCACCACAAGACGCATTGAATTAACAGCAGAGGGGCGCGATTTCGCCCGTTGTGTTCGCGACAGCTTAAACTTGTTGGCTCAAGGGGAAGAAGAGTTGATGGCTCGCCAAGGTGAGCCGCGTGGTCGATTGCGCATCGATGCCGTAAGTCCGTTTTTATTTCATCAAATAGTGCCGCACATCAGCGCCTTTAATCAGCGTTATCCAGAGATAGAGTTATCATTAATTTCTAACGAAAATATTATTGATTTAATTGAGAAAAAGACGGACGTTGCCATTCGAGTAGGGCAGCTTTCAGACTCTAATCTACACGCTAAAAAGTTGGGAAATAGTCGATTGCGAATCGTTGCTAGTCCGGAATATCTGGCTAAGTGTGGTGTGCCGCAGCAATGCAACGAGCTACATGGCCATCAAATCATCGGTTTCGCCGACAACCCCAAGCTCAACAATTGGTATTTGAAGGATGGTAGCTCAATCGCGCCGACCATGTTGGCGAGTAATGGTGAAACTGTGCGCCAGTTGGCGCTGAGTGGCAATGGCTTGGCGTTGTTATCGCATTTCATGATCCGCGAAGACCTTGCTCAGGGGAGATTAATAGAGGTGTTACCTGAGCAAGTACAATCACCGAATCCGCGCGAAGAGGTGCACGCGGTGTATTACAAACACTCGGCAATCTCTTCCCGCATTAGCGCGTTTTTAGCGTTCTTTGCCGAGCGTATCGAGTTGTAAAAGGCCGTTGCCAGCTCAGGTTTATTTAAACAACGCCAAAATAGCCAGATAGTTGTAACGCTTGGCAAGCTGCTGTGGAGTGTCTTGCTCATATGTACTTAAATCGGTGCGTGCCCCCGCATCTATCAAGCGCTTTGCAGCTTCTGTATTGCCGTGCCAAATTGCGTCGTGTAGTGGAGTATAACCATTGTTGGGGCCTTGAGCGTTTACCACTTGGTCGGCTTTGGGGGCTGCCAGCAATAGGCTCACAATTTCCGGGTGTCCCATGTAACCCGCTTTATGGAACGGGATGGCATTCATGGTGTAGCCAGGAATAGTTTGATCGGCACCGTTTTCCAGTAATAGTTTTACGACATCTGTGTAGCCTTCACGCGAGGCGACAAGCAGTGGTGTGTGCCAGTCATTGCGATCGCTGCGCACCGGACGGCGTTGATTCACGTCTTGTCCCTGTTTTAGTAACCTTTTAATTTTCTTAACTTTATCAACTTGGCTAATGTTGCTGTCGTCTATTACGTTTAGAATTTTTTGTTGATCAATTACCTTGTTTAACTGTTGGCGATACTGACTAAATAGTTGTGCTAGTGCATCGTAACGAGAGCGCTCTTGAGGTGTGATGTTGCGATCCCAGCCACCAACCATGTTTTCTGCTAATGCGCCGCCTGGGGTTTTAAGATTGATATTTAACGCAGGGTATTGCATCAACAATTTAATATTTTCGCCTTTCGAGTACCACGCCGCTTTGTGCAGTGGGGTAAACCCCGAGCGCGGTGTTTGTAGATTGATAAAAGCGCCTTGGTCGAGGAGATATTTCAGAATATCAGTGTGGTCGGTTTGCGCTGCAACGTGGACAGGGGCGTTGCCCATTTGGCTATCGAGCTGATTAATGTCGGCGCCGTTGGCGATAAGTTGCTTAACTTGCTGTAAATCGCCAGTAATTACAGCTTGGTGCAACTGTGGCAATTGTTGTTGCGGGTTAGCATTGGCCCAGCTAGCAAATAGCATTGTTGCCGCGGCGATAAATGTTGGTGCTTTAATCATGGTGGCCCTGCGAAATATCTTTGAAAAGGGCTCATTGTAACCTTAGAGCCGAGCTGACTTTAATTAGCTGGGGCCTAATAATCATTTAGCTAAAAGCTAATAGTATTGTTGGTTGGCTGATGGCCATACATGGTTTCAAAGCTTGGAATATTGTGTTCCCAAATTGGCGCTCCGTCACCGATATACTCTTTGACCGCTTCGAAAAATAGGCGAGTACGCAGTGGAATATCTCGATGAGGATAAACCGCATAAATAGCTGCAAAATCAACGAGGTTTAGGTCCTTCATTATGGGTACTAGACGACCGGACTTTACTTCGTCGTGAATGTGAAAAACAGGTGCTAAGTAGTAGCCATTGCCGCTCAAAACAAAGTCTTTCATCATGTCGACATCATTGGCAAAATACACGCAATTCATTGGCATGCGCTGAATTTGATTGTGTTTATCGCGGTAATCGACGTAGTCCGCTTTAAACTTACTGCCTGCGTAACAAGCTGCTGGCAATTGTTGTAATTGGGCGAGGGAAGTTGGCTCGCCATAGCGTTCGATAAACTCAGGTGCAGCTAATAGTGCTAACCTGTTGCGAGCCAAGTAACGAGCCACTAGTGTTGAGTCTTTCAGTTCACCAACGCGGAAGGCCAAGTCAAAATTGTCACCGACAATATCCATCACGTTGTCACTAACATAAAGCTCTACCATGACATCCGAAAAACGCTGCTTAAATTTATTGATCACTGGCTGTATCACCTGCTGGGCCAACGAATAACTTGCAGTTATACGCAGTGTTCCTGTCGGGGTTGAGTGATAATTCTCTGCCAATCTTGAGGTGTCATCTAACAACACTCTTAGCTGCTGTGCTCGTTTGAGAACTTCGTGACCGGCGCCTGTCAGTGACAGTGAACGAGTGGTTCTATTGAGTAATCGTACACCAAGCTCGGCTTCTAGTTTTGAGACTTGTTTTGAGATCATCGAGCGGTCGACCTTACGGTGCTCGGCTGCTTTGGCAAAAGATCCTCGTTCAGTCACCTCTAAAAACAACAACATACGACTCGACGTATCCATATTTTACTCACTCAGTTTTTCATTGGTGCCACAGTGGCAACACTAAGTTTATCAATAGCTGATTTATTGGCAATAGTTCGATCCTTACAATGAGCACAAATTTATAGGAGTTATCGTTGTGAATAAGAAACTATCGTTAATTACATTGTTAAGCATTGGCTTGTTAAGCGGATGCATGAGCGAAAATGAAGCTGCGGCACCAGCGCCTGTTGCCACCGCTATTGATGTCGCAAAAGTGGCCGTTGAAAACGTGCAAGCATGGCATACCTACACGACGCGCTTAGAGTCACCTGAAGTGGTTACGCTAATGCCGCGCGTGTCTGGCATTGTTGAGCAGGTAGCATTTACTGAAGGCCAGTCAGTTAGCGAGGGAGATTTGTTGTTTCAAATTGACCCGCGTCCATTTCAAGCGCAAGTTACTCGTTTAAAGGCACAGATAAAAAGTGCTGAGGCTGCGTTAGAGCAAGCTATCAAGAGTGAGAAGCGCGCCGTTAATCTCGGTAAAACTAGCGCAATAGCTGTGGAACAAATTGAAACTCGTGTCGCAAACACCAAACAGCGTCGCGCAGATCTATTGGCCTTGAACGCAGAGCTAGAAGCCGCGCAATTAAACCTGAGTTTTACCCGCATTACATCGCCGATTGATGGTTTGATTTCACGTGCTGAAATTACCAAGGGCAACAATGTTAATGCCAATCAAAGCGTGTTGACCAACATTATCTCAACCGAGCAAATGTACGCTTATTTCAACATTGATGAGCGCACTTGGAACGGTCAGTTTCACGATGTTACCGCGCAAGATCAATTACCAGTTATTCTCGAATTAACCGGTAACAACGACCAGAAATACGGTGGTTATGTCGACTTTATTGATAACACCGTTAATCCGTCGACTGGCACCTTGCGAGTGCGTGCGACCTTTAACACTCATGACAATAGTTTGCGTGCTGGGTCGTTTGCTCGCTTAAAGCTCGCTGCTAACGACAGCCAAGTGAAGGTGTTGGTGCCAGAGCGTGCTATCGGTACCGATCTTAAGAATCAATTTGTATTAACCGTTACGCCAGATAATGTCTTGGAATATCGCCAAGTTAAAGTCGGCGCGCGTTTTGGTAAATTTCGTGCCATCGACAGCGGTTTAAAAGCCAATGATGTGATTGCGGTTAACGGCCCTGCGAAAGTCGGTCCGGGTATGACCATTTCGCCGCGCAATGTGACCTTAGATCTTTCGAAAGTGGCGTTAAACCCGAAAAAGACTGGCGCGATAACAACAGTCGCATTAGCCGATTAATAGGTGAACTAAGATGAATTTTTCTCACTTTTTTATCCAGCGACCGATCTTTGCATCGATGTTGTCGCTGCTTATTCTCATTGGTGGTTCGATTTCTCTATTTCAACTGCCAGTGAGTGAATATCCAGAAGTTGTACCGCCAACGGTTGTGGTAACGGCTAATTATCCCGGTGCTAATCCAAAGGTCATTGCAGAGACGGTTTCAACGCCATTAGAGCAAGAGATTAATGGTACCGAAAACATGTTGTATATGTTTTCGCAGGCGACTAGCGATGGGCGCATGACTCTTACAGTAACCTTTGCACTAGGGACTGACTTAGACAAGGCGCAGGTACAGGTGCAAAATCGCGTTAATAGTGCTTTGCCACGCTTACCCCAAACGGTGCAACGATTAGGCGTTGTCGCGGAAAAAGCGTCGCCAGATCTCACCATGGTGGTGCATTTATACTCGCCAGATGAGTCACGTGAAATCAGCTACTTATCTAACTACACCAGCTTAAACATTAAAGATCAGATCGCTCGTTTAGACGGCGTTGGTGATGTGCAGTTGTTTGGTGGCGGTGAATATTCGATGCGTGTTTGGCTTAACCCTGAAGCTATTGCTGCCCGTAATATGACGGCGATGGATGTGGTGCAAGCGATTCGCGCTCAAAATCGCCAAGTTGCGGCTGGTTCTTTAGGCGCACAGCCAACAGATTTAGATAGTGAGTTTCAGGTACTATTGAATGTACAAGGACGCTTGAGTTCAATCGAAGAGTTCGAAAACATTGTTATTAAAGTTGGTGACCAGGGGTCATTAATTCGCTTGAAAGACGTTGCTCGCTTAGAGCTCGGCCAAAATACCTATGCCCTACGTGCGATGCTTAATGGCAAGCCTGCAGTGGCTATGCCAATCTTCCAGCGTCCCGGTTCGAATGCAATTGAGTTATCAGATCAAGTGCGCGCAACCATGGCGACGCTGTCACAGAATTTCCCACAAGGCGTTGCTTACGAAATCGCTTATGATCCAACGGTCTTTGTCCGCGGTTCTATCGACGCTGTAATTGAAACGCTGTTAGAAGCTATTGTCTTGGTAGTGCTGGTGGTGATCTTGTTCCTACAAACGTGGCGCGCTTCGATCATTCCATTAATTGCGGTACCTGTATCACTGATTGGTACCTTTGCGGTGATGCAGTGGATTGGTGTGTCGATTAATACCCTGTCGTTATTCGGTTTGGTACTTGCTATCGGCATTGTTGTTGATGATGCCATTGTGGTAGTAGAAAACGTTGAACGCAATATTCACCGCGGTTTGACGCCGCTTGAAGCAACCCGTCAGGCTATGACAGAAGTTACTGGGCCAATTATCGCCATCGCTCTCGTATTATGTGCGGTATTTATCCCAACGGCTTTCATCACTGGCTTATCTGGACAGTTTTATAAGCAATTCGCGTTAACTATCACTATCTCGACGCTGATTTCGGCCTTTAACTCATTAACCTTATCACCAGCGTTATCGGCACTGCTACTTAAAGGGCATGATGCCAAACCAGATTGGTTAACTCGCGTGCTGGATAAATCGTTAAATCGCGTTGTTTTCGCGCCTTTTAATCGCCTATTTGATCGCGGTGCTAATGCTTATGAGCGTTTAGTGAAAAAACTAATTCGATTCTCGTTATTAGTGGGAGTGTTGTATCTTGGCTTAGTTACGGCAACTGGCGGCTTATTTCAAGCAGTGCCTGGTGGCTTTATCCCGCAGCAAGACAAACAGTATTTGGTGGCTATTGCCCAACTACCTGATGCGGCGAGTTTGAATCGCACCGAAGAAGTTATTCGTGAAATGGAAGCTATTGCTTTAGAAACCGATGGTGTCGCCCAAACAATTTCGTTTCCTGGTTTGTCAGTAAACGGTTTTACCAATAGCCCAAACAGCGGCATTGTGTTTGTGACATTGGAAAGTTTCGATAAGCGAAAATCTCCAAATCTTTCAGCAGGTGCTATTGTCGCTAAATTAAATCAATCATTTAGCGTAATAGATGAAGCCTTTGTTGCTATTTTTCCACCACCGCCAATTCAAGGTCTAGGTTCAACTGGTGGCTTTAAATTGCAAATCGAAGATCGCGCTAACCTTGGCTTTAATGCGTTGTTTGATGCATTGCAAACAGTGATTAATGCTGGTCAAAAAGAGCCAGAACTAATGGGACTTTACTCGACTTTCCGCATTCAAACACCGCAAATGGACATCGTGGTTGATCGCGAGCAAGCACTGGTATTGGGGATTGAACTCAATGAAGTATTCGATGCTTTGCAAGTGTATTTAGGCTCACTGTATGTCAATGACTTTAACTTGTTTGGCCGTACTTATCAGGTTAACGCTCAGGCAGATGCCAATTACCGTGTTGATCCATCACAAGTGCTTGGTTTAAAAGTCAGAAACGCTGCTGGAGTAATGGTACCATTAGGCGCTGTAGTGCAGGTGACACCAACGACTGGCCCTGATCGCGTGATGCATTACAACGGTTATCCAAGTGCCGAACTAAACGGCAGCCCAGCACCGGGTTATAGTTCAGATCAGGCGCAACAAGCGATTGAACGCGTACTTGCGGATAACTTGCCTGCTGGTATGGAATACGAATGGACTGAGGTAACTTTCCAACAGATTCTAGCGGGTAACACTATGATTTACGTTTTCCCGTTAGTCGTTATCTTGGTGTTTTCGGTATTGGCAGCGCAGTACGAAAGTTTACGCTTACCGCTGGCGATTATTCTAATCGTTCCAATGACCATCTTCTCGGCTTTATTAGGCGTGTGGATGATTGGCGGTGACAACAATATATTTACTCAAATTGCCTTGATAGTATTGGTGGCCTTGGCTTGTAAGAATGCGATATTAATGGTTGAATTTGCGAAAGAAATTCAGGATGAAGGTCAGTCGCCGTTCGATGCTATTATCGAAGCTTGTCGCCTGCGTTTACGTCCCATTTTAATGACGTCAATCGCCTTTACCGCTGGTGTTATTCCACTGGTGTTAGCATCGGGAGCAGGCGCTGAAATGCGTCAAGCAATGGGCGTTGCAGTATTTGCTGGGATGATCGGCGTTACTATTTTCGGCTTGTTATTCACACCTGTGTTCTACATGCTGATGAGTAAGAAGAAGTAAGTGATTTGGGCTGACATAATTTGATGTCAGCCAGTGAAGAGAGACAGTGTTATGACACAAATACCGCAAACAATGGATGCTTTAGTACTTAATCAAGCGGGAGCTGATTTTGAGTTAGTGAAACAATCGGTGCCATTGCCAAAACTTGGTGACCGTCAATTGTTGATCAAAGTTGAAGCTGTTGGCCTAAATCCCGTCGATACTAAGCTGGCACGCGGTGGTCATGGTAAATGGCAATATCCTCATGTGCCGGGCCTCGATGGCGTGGGTGTTGTGGTGGCTAGTTACACTGAACATTGTCCCTTAATTGGCAAGCGCGTGATGTGGCATAGCGATCTGACTAAGCAAGGAGCATTGGCACAGTATATGGTCATCGAAGCACATGCGGTTGCCGCTGTACCAGAAAGCATTGATGTGATGGCCGCTGCTACTTTGCCTTGTGCTGGAATGACGGCGCTACAAGCATTGTGCAAGTTGAATCTTAGTGCTGGTGAGTCAATTCTTATTGAAGCTGGCGCAGGTGCTGTTGGGCAGTTTGCAATCCAGTTGGCGAAAGCCAAAGGACTAACCGTTTATGCGACGGCATCAAAGGCGCGTCATAAATATTTGCAAAAGTTAGGGGCCGATGAAGTGTTCGATTATCGCGATCCTGCATTTGAAGATAAGCTGACTACCGCATTTGAAGCGCAGCCATTAGATGCGGTGATAGACGCCATGGGAGACAAAGGCACAGAGCGCAACATTCGATTGCTAAAGTTTAACGGTCAAATTGCCTGTCTCAATTCATTGCCGAGTTGTGACGCCGGATTGCTATTCACCCAATCGCCAACGGTGCATATTATTTCACTTGGCGGTGCGTGGTTATCTGGTGACATGTGTGCTCAGCAAAAATTAGGTTTAAAAGGGGAACACCTTTTAAACTTATTATCAAACAATGAGATAACAGTTCCACTTATCACAGAAATTGTTTTTGATGCCGCTGACGTAACGCAGGCTATGCACGCACAGTTAGACGGCGGTGTTTTTGGCAAACAAGTCGTAAAACTAAGCTAGTTACCACTCGCTGTTTGGATTTGCGTTGTCATAAAACGACCTAAATCTGATGCTAGAAATTTTTGCGACACTACCAATTCGCTGTGCCAAGTCGGCATAGCAAACGGCAGCGGATAAACGTCGCAGCCGCCTCGTTTGGCATGCTCTGTCATTGATGCAGGAATAGTCGCAATGAGCTGTGAACTCGCCACAATATCGATTAGTGGTGCAAATTGGGCACAAGTCATTGCTATTTCTCGTTTGTGGCCGAGTTTCGCCAATGCTTTATCAATGACTCCTCGATCATCAGTATTCAATGTCATTAACGCGTGTTGAAGCTGGGTAAAATCACTTAATGTTATCTGCTCTTGGATTTTTGGATGCTGCTGTTTGGCAATGCAAACAAAGTGCTCATCATTAAGTTGTTTTAAGTGATATCGTCTGGGAACTTTGGCAAAGGTACCTATCGCCATTTCAATATCTTCATCATCGAGTTGATTAAATACCGTTTGCTTGTTGAGTGGCACAAAACGCACTTGAATATTGGGAGCCTGTTGATTGAGTTGTGAAATCAACGTTGGCGCTAGCGTTGTTATGGTTAGATCAGATGCGGCGATGGCTAGGCTTGCCGTTATTTTTTTCGGATCAAACTCAACAGGGTTAATCATTTCATTAACTATATTAATCACTTGCGTTATTTTAGGTGCAAGTTGTTCTGCGCGGTGTGTCGGCTCCATTCCTTGTGGCGTACGTTGGAACAAAGGGTCGTCAAACTGATCTCTTAGTCGCGCAAGGGCGTTACTCATTGACGATTGCGCCAAGCCAATTTGTTCTCCGGCTTTGCTGACATTGCGGGTTTTATAAATGGCCGCGAACACCTTTAGCAAATTAAAGTCTGTTGTATTTATATTCATAAAACCGATTTGATGTATCTGATTCATCCATTTCAAGAATACTTTGTTGTTGCATATATTGATATCTGAAATTTTAAATGAGGAATGACAAATGAAAAAAGTATTAGTAATTGGTGCAACAGGGTTATTGGGTAACGCAATCGTCGAGCAACTTTCTGGGCAGGTTAACTTAGTTACCGCTGCGCGCAGTGGTGCTGACTATCAGGTTGATATTGCAGATAAAAACTCGTTAGCTAAGTTATTTAAAGCCGTTGGCAAAGTCGACGCTATCATTTGTACGGCGGGTATTGCACATTTTAAAGCATTAACGGAAATGGCTGATCAAGACTGGCAATTTGCAATTAGTAACAAGATGATGGGCCAAATCAATATTGTCCGCGAAGGTGCCGATTACATTAATGAAGGCGGCAGTATCGTTTTAACTACTGGCACATTAGCGCAAACGCCATTACCTGGTAGCAGCATAGTATCTGCGGTAAATGCGGCAGTTGAAGGGGCGATTCGCGCATTTAGCTTGGAGTTAGATCACCTGCGAATCAATGCCGTTTCACCGGGGTGGATTAGTGAGACGCTTAGCGCGATGAATATGGATCCTACGCAAGGGATTCCAGCAAAGGAAATTGCCACCGCTTATGCCGCCACTATTGAAGCGAGCAATAGTGGGGACATTGTGGCTGTTGGTTAGTGATAAAGGTTATCTAGCTCGAACCGGAATATGAAGTGCCATTTCACAGCTGGGATCCATCACGTTGTAGTTGGGTGGATACAACTCGAAATCGGGTTTTTCTTCGTATTCATAATCGGATTTAGGTAACCAGCTACCCCAGATGTATTTTAGGGTTTTATCGAGGTCGCTAATTGAACCTTTATGGATAAACTTGGCGTACATTTGTGGGGCTAATTCGCGAGTAATCATGCCTTCGGGTACATCGTCAAAGTTGGTGACTGCGGCGCTGCAGATATAGCTAAAGTTAACCTTGTCGCCATCTTCTTCGTAGCATTCGTAAATACCAAATGACTCGTCGCTAGCGCGATTTTTAATGAGATCGCGATAGGGACGAAAGCCAGACCATAGTTTAGGTAAACTTAGATCGCTGTCATCGTAATTATTGCGAATACCCACTAGTTTTACTGCAGGCCGCGTGATGATTTCTGGCTCCATCGATAGCTCGTTTTGCAACATGTGAAGCATGTGCGGGCTAAATTGGTCTTTATAAAGCAGTCGAAAGGGATCGTTTTGTTTGCGATATTGCGCTGGCGTCACTTTAAACAAGTCTTTGAATGCGCGAGTGAAAGCCTCTTGCGAATCAAACTGGCAGTCTAGCGCCAAATCGAGAATGCTAATGTCTTCTTCGAGTAGGCGTTTGGCGCTGACGGTTAAGCGGCGCTTGCGTAAATATTCTTTAGGAGTATCTCCCACCAACGCCTTGAAGATACGGCTAAAGTGATAGGTGGAATAATGGGATGCAGCGGCAATTTCGTGCACCGAAATTTTGTCGTATAAATGCTGCTCTACAAATTCTATGCTCTTGAAAAAACGCTGCATAATCATTTCCTTAATTTACTTTGTTAAAGACTAAACTCGTTCGCTGGTAATGTAAAATCGCAAGTGGCTAAAGCCTTTATCGCGCAGTGGAATAATCGCTTGATATTCCGGTGCAGCAAAGAAGTTATCGATGGCTTGTCTGTCGGGAAACGAAACCACAACAAAGACCTTGGCGCTGGGTTGATTGTCTAGCGCCCGCTCTACATCGTAGGTAGCGATAGGGACGCCGCCATAATGAGAAATTATTGCAGGAACCTTGCTCAAATAACTTTGTAATTCAGCTAGTTGATTTGGGTTTGGTGTTGCTTCTATGTGTAAAAAAACGGGTAGTGTCATGATAATGTTCTCTCAATAAATTTAGTTTAGCGGCACGCAATGCGCCGCAATTAGATTAGTGATTGCGAATGACGCGGCTGTGCCATAACGCAAGCAGTGGTACTACGATAATTTCAATCACAATAGGACCCACGACTTGGCTGTCGACAAGGCCGAATTCCAATACATTTGAGATGCGCGCTAAGCCACCAACAAAGAGTCCGAGTGCTACTACGCGGAACAAGTTAGCGTGTTTGCTGATATCGCGTAGGAAATAGATCAGTACTAAACCTTGTGCGAAGAACACGCCGAAGCCAAAGCGATATTGGTTGTCGGCAAAGCCGCGCAAGATGCTGTCGGCTTGGAATATTGCCTCCGCACCTCCTAATGCGGCACTGCCGTTCATGCCGCCGAAAGCACTGGCACCACCGGGCACAAAACAGATGATGGTTAAAATAACGGTGAATAGTTGAAACGCTTTGCGCTCGAAGGTGCTGGTTTGATTCATGATGATTACCTTTCTGGTTAATTGATGAAGCAAGGTTACCCAGCACGAGATTTGGTTTTTTGATATTTCTTGCTATATCCAAATTATTGGTCATTTTCCAAGAGAGCAAGAAATATCAAAAATGCGATTTCACATCTGGTTAAAGTTATTCCATCAACCACGAGCAAGTAGCTGCTTGCCCGAAGAATGTAATTTTGACCGATGAGGGGATAACCATGTTAAAGAGTGTATTAATCACTGGCGCTAATGCTGGTCTAGGTAAAGAAACTGCGAAACAACTAGCGATGCGCGCAGGTGTCGAAAAGATTTACTTAGGTTGTCGCAATATGGATAAGGCGTTAGCAGCTAAAGCTGAATTAGAGCAACAAACCGGACGTCGTATCTATGAAACATTACAAATTGATGTGTCTGATCTCGACTCGGTGCGCGCTGCTGTCGCCGCGTTGCCAGAACCGGTTGAAGGATTGTTAATGAATGCTGGTGGTACAGGCGGTCAGAAGTTTTATGAAACAAATACTGATGGTGTAACGCAAATATTTGCAGTGAATCTACTAGGACATACTGTTTTAACGAATGAATTACTCAAAGCGGGTAAGCTCACCAAAACAGCGGTTTATGCAGGCTCGGAAGCGGCACGCGGCGTGCCTGAAATGGGCATGAAACGCCCTGATTTAACTTCGTCTTCGGTCGATGAGTTTGCGGGTATTGCTAGCGGTAGCGTGTATGCTAGCGTCAAAGATGCCACAGTGCCTTATGGCCCAATCAAATACATGGCGGCGCTGTGGATGTCGGCGATGGCGCGAGATTATCCACAGATTCGATTTGTAACCATGAGCCCTGGGGCGACAACGGGCACCGAAGGATTTGAAACCTTATCTTGGCTGCGTAAGCACGTGATGAAAAGCATGATGAAAGTGATGTTAATGATTGGCAAAGTCCACAAACTCGAAGTTGGTGCGCAGCGCTTTGTCGATGGATTGCTAAGCGAGACGTATCAAAGCGGTGGCTTCTATGCCAGTCAAAAAGGCTTAACTGGATTGTTAGGAGAGCAAAGTGAAATCTTCGCCGACTTAGCCAATGTGCAATATCAAAATAATGCTAAGCAGGCGATTGAACGCTTTGTTTAATGCGCCTTGCGATAGCTATTTGGGCTTTCGCCAGTGAGCTTTTTAAACAACTTAGAAAAGTGCGACGGATACTCAAAGCCTAAGTCGTAGGCCAGTTGGCCTACGGCAATATTGTCTTGCAGTAATGCGGTTTTCGCTTTGTCGAGAATATGATTATGTATAAGTTCTATCGTACTTTTTCCAGTTTCTTTTTTGAGTAAATCGCTAAGATAATTCGGCGATATACCCAGTTCTTTACCGCAATAGGCCACGGTAGGAATGCCATGCTCAAGGTGATGTTGGTTAGTGTAATACTGATTGAGCAAGCTCTCGAACTTAGTCACCACATCTTGATTGACGTGCAGGCGGGTACAAAATTGGCGGTCGAAAAAACGGGCGCAGTAGTCGAGTATTAAGCCCAGTGTTGATGAGATAAGACGGTGGCTGTGTTGGTCGATGTTTAATTGCAGCTCGTGTTCTATGCGTTTAACCAAATCAAATAAGGCGTTTCTTTCAGCTTCTGACACATGCAGCGCTTCGTTCACTTCGTATGAAAAGAAAGTGTACTTATCGATGTTGCGGCCAAGTTCAAAAGGACGAATAAGATCGGGGTGAAATAACAGCGTCCACCCTTCTGAATTGTCGTTAAACTCGGTATCAACGGCGCTAATCACTTGCTCTGGCGCCGTAAAAATAAGGGTTCCTTGTTGAAAGTCGTAAGACTGGCGGCCGTAGTTAAAAGAACCGCAGAGGTCTTTCTTATAAGACACCATATAGAGCTCGGTAACAAAACTCATATCGCGATAGTTCGCCTGCATTTCTTCGGTATGCTGACAAATTGAGATCAGCGGATGCAAAGGTGGTGGCAGCCCTAGCCATTCGTGGATTTGCGCAATACTAGTCAAACGATAAAGTTGGTTCATATGGTTACCGAGCTCGTATTTAAAGAGGAATTTTCAGTGTAGCAAGCTTTGTTGCGGCTGCTAAGAGGCGATATCTTGTGAAACTTCAGCGTCGAATGCTACGCCCGTTAGCGATTCAGAAATCTGCCATAATCTCTGACCATCGGCTTGATTATGGGCATCTTTACTCGCTTGAACGTGCACTGGATGACCGTGCAATTCAAAGAATTTTGATGGACCAAAGAAGTCACCGTTGCGGGCGCTATGATCTGTCGCTGCTCTTAACGTTGGTAATGCGCCTGCAGGAGCATCTTGGGCAAACAATTTATTGAGAATAGTTAAGAAACCAACGTGCTGTTGTAATCCTGTTTGCGTCCAACCCGGATGTGCCAATGTTAATTTAGGAGCTTGTGGGTCATTGGCGTAGCGTCTTACGTATTCGAAAGCAAATAAAGTATTGGCTAACTTACTCTCATAATAAGCCTTTGATTTGTCGTATTTCCGATGCTGCCAGTTGATATCGTCGAGATTAATTTTTGCTAATTTATGGCCGATGCTAGAAAGTACTACAAGCTGCGAATTGGCCGTTTTACGCAACAGGGGCATCAGTAATCCAGTAAGCGCGAAGTGGCCAAAGTGATTGGTGCCAACTTGGATATCAAAGCCATCAGCGGTACTGACTTGCGGACACATCATGATGCCAGCATTGTTGATTAGTATGTCTAATTGATTGTAATCATTATTGATTGATGCCGAAAATTTTCTAACTGACGCTAAGTCACTTAGATCTAGTTGACGCACTTCGATATCGGCGTTGGGAGCGCTTTGTTTGATATCGGTCATCGCTTGGCGGCCTTTTTCTAGATTACGTACTGCCATAATCACCTTGGCGCCTCGGCTTGCTAATTCTTTTACCGTTTCCTTACCGATACCGCTATTGCTACCAGTGACAATTACAACTTTACCTGATTGATCGCCAATATTTGCTGTGGTCCAAACTGCTTTAGTCATCATTCACCTCATCGATTGTTACTTGAATTGGAACCATGATAACGATGATTTACCTAGCAGGTTTATACCTTTCCCAGAAAGAATTATACATATTACTGACGTGCGATTAGAGCGTCTGGCGCCGTTATGGGACGACTTGGCACTCATCAACATCAGGTGCATTAGAGAGCTTTATTGCTTCTTCAATGGCGAATTGTGCATAGGCGATTTCGCCGTGTTCCATTAGTTGGCGCAGTATTTGATGTCGTAGTGGGGTGTTGCGCCACAATAAGTCGACTGCTTTTGCTTGTGATGTGTAAAGCGCTTTGTGAGCCTGTTTGTCAGTGCTTAGAAATGATAATTCATCTTCGCGATCTAGATTGACTAAAGCGGTTTCTTGCATTGAATATCCGATTGATTTTGTGATGAGTGTTTTACTATCACGTGTGAGTAACCTTCCGGCGGTAAGACAAGCTTCAATGAGTGTTAGTTTTTCTATCGATGCTTGCTCGCACACTTTAAACAATGAGCCATAAGAAGGCACTGCAATTGCGGAAATATATCCCATTTTAATTTCATCTTGCATTTGTGTGCCTTTATCGCCCGCTTGATCATAAGCATCCGAGATCGCGGCGACGTAGCTATGCCAATAACTGTCGAAAACTGGAGCTTTTGATGCCTCAATAATCGCTTGTTCTACCGCATCAATATTTCCCTTGTCGGCATAGTAGATGGCATTGAGTAACCAAACTGCACTATTGTCGGTGAGCTTCTCGGAAATTTGGGAAATTAAGCTGTCAGAACAAAGCTCGCTATTACTGCTACATTCGCTTAAGAGGTGATAAGCTAATAGTTGATTGTCAGGATATTTCTCACTCAATAAAGTGGTGTTTTCTATTATTTCACCTACCGTTAAGTCGGCTATTAACATGAGGACAAAATCAGACTCTACACTGTTAAGAGCCTTTATATTTTCGCGTAATCTCGCATTCTCAAGCTTAGATTGTAAAGCGTAATTCTCATCGTATTCAGCGCCAAGAGAATTACACTTGGTTATATTGTCAGTGCTTATGGCATTGAGATGAGTTTTGTTAGCAATAGTTGGTGACTGTTCAATTTTGCTTTTGGGCACGTTGTTGTGAGCTATAACAGGTGACTCATTTTCTGATGATGAAGTGGCATCTTTAAGAGACGTTGGTTGACTCGTATCTATAAAGAAAAGTATGGAAAATGCAGCAACCGCAACTATGACGGCTGTTATTAATAAACGTTTAGATGGCATAAAAGTGTCCTTACTGCGCTATTTCTGTGAGATTTACTTACCAATTTAAATTACAGGCATTTGAATTAAGAGTTGCTGTGATTTTTTGTGATTGTTCAATCACAAATGCTTGGCTGCCAGAATCATCTCCAGCTAATTTTAGTTCCAACCAATCAACTATTGCGCTTTTGTGTCTTGCCAATATATTCATGGCTTTTCCATGTCGTGTTGCATATTTCTCGAGTTCTGTTAGTTCTTTCTTCACTGCTTGCAACGAAGATTCATCATCTAGCTCGGTGTAAACATACATTTGTATTGCTGCACCACCGATTTTGGTCATAGGAGTTCCTTGCCTGAATATATTGCCCGCGTGAAAGCAAGCGTCTAATACTTCTGAGTCTGATAATAAAGGAGGCTGACAAAGGTTAATAATGGGAATTACTGGTAGTGAAGAAGAGATACTATGGGTCATTAGAGCAGCATATAGGAGTAAATCGTCATCAGCGCCCATGTCGCGATAAGCATTATCTATAAATTTTGTGTTTAGCTCTAAATAGTTTTCGAAGTAGGGAGCTTTAGAAGCATTTATCAACGCTTGAACTGCTTGTTGTTTTTGATCTTTTTGAGCACTAATACCTGAAATTAATGCCCATGCTGTCCCATTATCCTTTTGAACTGCCATTAATTTGTCTAGTAACTCTTGTGTGCAAAGTTGTTGCCCTTCAGCGCAAAGAGCTAAAAGGTTGTATGCAATGATTTCGTTGTTTGGAGATTCTTCAAATAAGCTCGATAGGGAGTTTATTTTAGCCTGCTGACTGATTTCTCTATTTAACAGTGTTGCTAAAAACTGATGTTCTATTTCGTTGGAATTTTGCAGACTTTGTTGCAGCTTCTTATTTCTAGCGGATAAGTCTACAAATTTCTGAGAACGATGAAGTCCATTGTTACATATTGGCAATTCAGTTGAACCGGAACTAGACTCGGGACTTATCGTTTCTTGAGTTGAAGATTGACGTGCCGTCTTTACTATGTCTGTTTTGGTTTGAATAGAATGATGAAGCACGGCAAGCGGAGATAATTGATTGCTCTCCACTACACGTTTTTCTTTATTGTATTTCCAAACGACTATAACCGCTGCGATTACAGAGACTATCAGTGAGATTAAAAGCTTTTTATTTTGCATTAAAATTAGCGTCCTTGCTTTTCGTTGAATTATAGCTGTTCTAACAGCGTTTGTGCGTCACTTATTTTAAACTCTTTTGGTTGTTCAAGATTCAGTTGAGTGATCACGCCGTTGTCGATAATCATCGAATAACGTTGTGAGCGAATTCCGCCGAAACTGCCTGTTTCTTTGTCTAGTCCTAGCGTTTTAGTGTAAGCGCCATCGCCGTCACCGAGCATCATGATTTCTTCGGCGTTATGGGCTTGTCCCCAAGCCTCCATTACAAAAGCGTCGTTTACCGATAAACAAATAATGGCATCGACGCCTTTAGCCTTGATTTTGTCAGCTAAGGCAACAAAGCCCGGTAAATGTGAGGCGCTGCAAGTCGGCGTAAATGCGCCAGGTACTGCAAACAAAGCGACTTTTTTATTAGCAAACAATTCATTAGCGTCATGAGTAATGGTTTCGCCATTGATACGTTGCGTTAACTGGCCGCTTGGCATTGATTGGTTTTGTTGGATCATAAGCTTGATGTGATAAGTGGTAGAAGTGAGTTAGATTAGTCGATAATTCCTTTTAAAACAATGTATCTTGGTGGCCCGTGGCAGATTTGAACTGCCATCGGCTCGCTTATGAGGCGAGTGCATTAACCAATTATGCTAACGGGCCGAAAGTGGCATAGCGATAGGGATTCGAACCCTACAGGCAAGGTTTTGGAGGCCCGCCGATACCCAGTATCTTCGCTACATTGTTTTACAGAGACACCACATCGCCATTCGCAAGGGTGATTTGTAGATTGAGTTGTCCGCCGCTCGCTTCAACATAGTCTTTTAGTTTGGCGAGATTAACGTCGCCAATAGACTTGTTGCCCATCTTACTTACCGCAGATTTACTGACATTTAGTAACAGTGCCATGACTTCGAGTTTGGTGGCGTCGCTATTGAGTTGTTTAATCGGTGTATTGATGCCCATTGGTTATTCCTTGTCGTAGTATTGGGCATAAAAAAGCCCAGTCACAGGTGCTGGGCTCGAAGGTCGAATAGTTGCTGCGCGCCCAAAAGAAGATCTCCTTGGACGAGCCATAAGAGATCAATATCGGATGTATTGCCAGTTAACTATTCGTATTAATGTCATGGTGTTACCTAAAATTGGGTATATTCGTTTCAATGAGGCTAGTTTAGCGTGAGTCGCTGGGCAAATAAACAACTAGTGGTTTCCAAATCGGAAACTTAGCTCGTCTATCTTCGCGCATCTATATCTTTCCACTTCAAGCCAAACTTAGCCAGGTATTTTTGTAATCGACTCGAATCATTAACTTGCACCTTGCTGGTACGACTAACGTTAAATAGCTCTCGCCCAGCTGAGGCCATCGAATTGTGGTCTTGGCAGCGTTGTAGCACGAACGCTAGCTGGTTAGCGTCGAAACTATCAAGAGCGGCGATTTGTTCGGAATTGAAATAGTTCAGCAAAATATCATTATTGTTAGATACTTCAGAAGGTTGCCATGCTTGGCTTAAGCGCGCTATTTCGGCGTTAACATCATCGATGGTGATACGCGATGAATCGGCTAGCGTACACATGCGAGTAATAGCTGAACTGAGATCGCGGAAGTTGCCTGTCCACAACGCTTCTGATGACTGGGCGAACTTGAGAAAACGCTGCTGTGCTTCTTTGTTAAATTGGACGCGTTGGCCATTGGTTTGGGCGTATAAATCGATTTCGTAATCGATGTTAGCGGGAATATCTTCTTTGCGCTCGCGCAATGCTGGCAGCTGATAAGTCCATAGGTTAATCCGCGCTAATAAATCTTCGCGAAATTTACCTGCGGCGATTTCTTGTTTTAGTTGGCGATTAGTACCAGCAATCAGCTGGAAATTACTAGTCACCGCCACGTCGCTACCCACCGGATAAAAACTCTTGTTTTCAATGGCGTGTAACAGCATCGCTTGCTCTTCGAGGCCTAGTTCGCCGATTTCATCTAGAAACAGTACGCCGTTGTTGGCACTTAATAAGAATCCGTCGCGAGCTTTTTGCGCGCCGGTAAACGCGCCTTTGGTATGCCCGAATAACGCCGCCATCGCATTTTCGCCCTTTAGAGTGGCACAGTTTACTGAAACCAAGGAACCTGAAACCAATTCACGCATTTTTTTGAGCTGAAAGATACGCGTTGCTAGCTGACTCTTACCGGCGCCTGTTGGGCCCGTGAGTAATATTGGTGCCGTCGAACGAATGGCAACTTTCTCAACTTGGCTGATTAACTCATTGAAAGCTTTGTTTTTTGTAGCAATACCACCTTTTAGGAAATCTTTGCCAGTTTGATGTTCAATGTCGAATCGGCTGGCGATTTGATCATACTTCGATAGATCTAAATCGATAATATGAGTGCGGCCAATCGATCTATTCGGATTGTGGTGATCGGGAGAGGTTTGAATTAAGCGTCCCGGAAAATGGCGGCTCTCTGTTAGTAAATAACTACAGATCTGTACCACGTGAGTACCCGTAGTAATGTGAAACAGGTAATCGTTGTGGTCGGTATCAAAAGTTTGTTGATGACACCAGTCGTAGAGTTTGGCGTAAACCTCTTCGAAGTCCCACGGATCTTCAAATCGCACGTTATGCAGGCTGGTGGTCGTTTCTGGCGATACCGATTCAATATCGACCGCAACATTGTTAGCCAAGCGGCTACTCCGATTGTCGTGAATAAGATGCAGTTCGTCGACAATCAAGTCTTCCTGACTACATAAACTGACATTCGGACGCCAGCGCGACCAGCGCGCACTACCTTTGCCGACGTAATCGAGTTGCGTTCCAATTAAGCTTACGACAACCGTCTTCTTATTCATTCCGTTGTATCCATTTTAAATAAATTGTATCCAAAAGGATATTTTAATGGTGTTTTGTGTGCAATCTAAATTTGCAGATGAATGCCTTTAAATATTTTATTTATCTAATTATCAACTGGTTACAAGATTTTTTGACATTTGAAATGTGGTTGGCACATCACTTGATATTACTAGGTATCTATTTGATCAGAGTGTGATTCAAAAATCACCTCGGTGCACTGAGCGATGCAACTGTGTATGCCTCAATAGATAAACATTAAGTAGCTCAATGGTAGAGCACCAATTATAGGAATTGGCTGTTGGGGGTTCGAGTCCCTCCTTAAAACTAGATAGCTCAATTGGATAGAGCAGCGAACTATTAATTCGTTGGTTGTGGGTTCGATTCCCACTCTAAGTTTCCAAACTAAAAACGGTAAGCAGAAGTGCTGTGGGTTCGATACCCACCATTAGATTACTAGATACATTTAAAAAATTAGTAAGCCGTTGTTGCCGCTAAACAACCACCGCTAATCGAAGATTGAAGCTGGCAAGCAGGACGCTCCCCAGTCTCAATAACGAACGGGCCGTGATTGATTTAAGTAATTAACCCTTACTAATGCTATCCAAAGGGATAGCCAGAAAAAGGAATAAAATGATGTTTAGAAAAAAATTAACAATTAATGAAAATGAACGTGTATTAGTATTTAAAAATCAAAAGTTGATTGATGTTTTGGCGACGGGCAAGCACACGCTTTGGGATGTGAAAAACGAACTAACTTTTGAATTAGCAGACATTAACGATGTGTTCTTTACAGGTAATAGCACAGAGCGTTTGTACAATGATTATGAACTGCTTCGCCAGCACGTCGGTCATCAAAAAGTGGCGGAAGATGAAGTGGGTTTAATGTATCTAAACGATATGTTGCTTGGTGTAATTGCGCCAAACGAAAATGCTTACTTCTGGCAGGCTGCTGGTGATATTCGGATTGAACGTGTGTCATTAACGGACGACATTGCGGTAGATAATAAAACACTGCGAGCTATTAATCGCGCGGGTGCTAATATAGCGAGTCGATTGATCCGCAGTAATAGCACAGTTGCGGTGCAGCCGGTGGCACAAATTAGCGTACCTAACAATCATCTTGGGTTGCTGTACATTAACGGCGAATTGGTGCGTGAATTGACCGCAGGTCAATATGGCTACTGGCAGTTTAATGATGTAATTGACGTGCGCTTATTCGATTGTCGTGAGCAAGTATTGGATATTTCTGGCCAAGAGATTCTAAGTAAAGATCGCGTTAGCTTACGCATTAATCTGAGCGCTAATATTCGTATTACAAACGCAGCCTTAGCGGCGAAAAGCGTCGATAAAGTCGATGACTTTGTTTATAAAACGCTGCAATTGGCATTGCGTGAAGCGGTAGGTACTAAAACGCTAGACGATATCTTAATCGATAAGTTGTATGTCAACGAAACAGTCAAAGAGCTGGTTACTCAGCGTCTGCTCAATTTAGGCATTAGCTTGGTGAGCGTTGGCGTTAAAGACATTATTTTACCTGGTGAAATGAAGGCGATTTTAAATCAGGTGGTAGAAGCGCAGAAAGCCGCAGAAGCCAATGTCATCAAACGCCGTGAAGAAACATCGGCGACGCGCAGCTTGCACAATACCGCTAAGGTGATGGAAAACAACCCAACTTTAATGCGCTTGAAAGAGTTGGAAGCGTTAGAAAAAGTGGCAGACAAAATAGATTCCCTAACGGTTTACGGCGGCCTAGAAGGATTAATGAATAACGTCGTAAAAATCGCAGATTAGGCAAGGAAAAAATTATGTGTGGAAATTACAACACAATCGAAAATAAAGGCCATGTGCCAATCAAGGCATGGACCAAGGGGGTGCCGTTTGAGCAGGAAGCGAAGCAACAGCTTCACAATATTGCGTCGATGCCGATAGTGCATTCGCATATTGCGGTAATGCCCGACGTTCATTTAGGAAAAGGCGCAACTATTGGTAGTGTCATTCCGTCGGTAGATGCGGTAATTCCAGCGGCGGTTGGTGTCGATATTGGATGCGGTATGGTGGCCACTAAAACCACGCTGTCCGCGAGTCAGTTGCCAGATAATTTATCGGCGATCCGTCACGCTTTTGAGGCCGCTGTTCCTCATGGCCGAACTGGCGGGCGAGGTGGCCGTCGTGATCGCGGTGCTTGGCATAACATTCCCGAGATTGTTGCTCACGAATGGAAAAAGTTAGAGCAGCGTTTCGAGTTGATTTGTCAAAAGCACCCAGCAATTCGCAAGAGTAATCACGTTAATCACTTGGGGACCATGGGGACGGGGAATCACTTTTTAGAGCTTTGTTTAGATGAAAACGATGCTGTGTGGATCATGCTGCACTCGGGAAGTCGCGGGGTGGGTAACCGCATCGGAACTTATTTTATTGAGCTAGCCAAAAAAGAAATGGAGCGTCATCAACGCAACTTACCCGACAAAGACTTGGCCTACCTTGAAGAAGGTAGCGAATACTTTGATGATTACGTTGAAGCGGTGGAATGGGCGCAAGACTTTGCGGCTAAAAATCGCGAAATTATGATGATGAATGCCATTGCTGCGTTGCGTAAAGAAATGCCTGTGCCATTTGAAGCCGCAGAATTAGCGGTGAATTGTCACCATAACTATATTTCGCGCGAGCGTCATTTCGGTAGAGATTGCTATGTCACTCGCAAAGGGGCAGTGCGCGCAGAAAAAGGCGAAATGGGGATAATTCCCGGCAGCATGGGGGCGTGTTCGTTTATCGTTCGCGGCTTGGGAAATCCAGAGAGTTTCAACAGTTGTAGTCACGGCGCTGGGCGCGTAATGTCGCGTACTAAGGCGAAAAAGGTCTATAACATCGATGATCAAATCGCGGCGACGCAGGGGGTCGAATGTCGTAAAGACGCAGCAGTTATCGATGAGATCCCTCACGCCTATAAAGACATCGACAAGGTGATGGCAGCGCAAAGTGATTTAGTGGAAGTCGTCTACACGCTAAAACAAGTAGTATGTGTAAAAGGATAAGGTAATCAAGATGATAACTATTGATGGCGCTATGGGTGAAGGCGGCGGCCAAGTACTGAGAACATCGCTAACATTAGCTATGCTGACGGGCCAGCCACTCAAGCTTATTAATATTCGCGCCAAGCGCAATAAGCCGGGATTACTGCGTCAACATCTCACTGCGGTGTTGGCGGCTCAGCAAATCACTAATGGACAAGTTACAGGTGCGCAGCTTGGCTCTCAAAGCGTCGAG
This sequence comes from Psychrobium sp. MM17-31, assembly GCF_022347785.1. Taxonomy (NCBI): domain Bacteria; kingdom Pseudomonadati; phylum Pseudomonadota; class Gammaproteobacteria; order Alteromonadales; family Shewanellaceae; genus Psychrobium; species Psychrobium sp. MM17-31. The sequence continues at coordinate 193,465 of NZ_JAKRGA010000005.1, read as the reverse complement.
TTTGTGCCGGGAAAAATTACTGCCGGAGACTATCATTTTGCCATTGGTAGCGCTGGCAGCACTGTCTTGGTGTGCCAAACCATTTTGTTGGCGCTGGCTTTCGCCGATAAACCCTCGACAGTGACCTTTGAAGGCGGCACACATAATGGTAAATCGCCGTCACTGAGTTTTTTACAGCAATCGTTTTTACCTTTGCTTGAGCAGATGGGTGTAAAGACGCAAGTGCGTGTTGAACGCTATGGTTTTTATCCTGCTGGTGGCGGCAAGTGGTCAATAACTATTGAGCCGACACGCGTACTAAAACCACTTGAACTAACTAGTGCTGGCGCTGAGTTTAGCGCTCAACAACGGCGTTGTTCGCTGACTGCGCTAATGTGTAAATTAGCTCATAAAATTGGTGTACGAGAAATCGCTGCGGCGAAAGAAACCTTGGCGTGGCAAGATGTTCACGGTGAGCTTTTACACGTTGACTCGCCAGCCCCTGGTAATAGTTTTCAAGTGGCGATAGCAGCAGAACACAATAGCATTATGTTTGAAGAAGTTGGTCGCGTTGGTGTGTCCGCTGAGCGTGTCGCTAACGGTGCCGCGAAACGAGCTCGTGATTTTATTGCTTCATACGCGGCGGTTGAGGAGCATTTAGCTGATCAACTTTTGTTGCCATTGGCATTAGCACAAAGCGGCTGTTTTACAACGACTAAACCAAGTTTACATACAACGACGAATATCGACGTCATTAAGCAGTTTTTAGAACTTAACTTTATGATAACGCAGGAAAACGAAAGCTTATATCACATTGAGGTGCAGCAGACATGAGTGAACTTGAAGAAAGAAATGACGTATTAACGGTGAATGAAACTGAAGTCATCGCAGATGAAGTACGCTTTGAAATCTTGCGCCGTATTCGCGCTGCGGAACATGAGCACAACGTTAAAGTGTTATTCGCCGTAGAATCAGGCAGTCGAGCATGGGGATTCTCTAGCCCAAACAGCGACTATGATGTGCGTTTTGTCTATGTACAACAACGCGACTGGTATATGTCACTCGATGTTGAAGACAAGCGTGATGTCATCGAGTATCCAATTGTTGACGAAATAGATATCAATGGCTGGGATTTGCGTAAGGCACTTAAACTCTTTTGGAAATCGAATCCTGCTTTTATCGAATGGATTCAATCACCTATTGTTTATGTCGACGATCAACACTTTGCCAACGCAGTGCGCGAATTAATGCCCACTGTTGTGGCGAGTCACAAGGGAATTTACCATTATCTGCATATGGCGAAAGGAAATTACCGCGAGTATTTGAAAGGCGTTAAAGTGCCGCTTAAAAAATACTTTTACGTATTACGACCGCTATTGGCGATTCGTTGGTTGGAGCAATACGACTCACCAGCGCCTATCGAGTTTGAAAAGCTACGTGTGTTAATTGCTGATGATGTCCAGCTCAATAATGCCATCGAAGACTTACTTGCCCGCAAGCGCCAAAGTCTCGAAAAAGAGTTAATCGATGCTGTGCCAGTAATTAACAGATTTATTGAGCAAGAGCTGGATCGTCACGCCGATTTTAGTGCGCCTAAACACAATGAAACTACTGATTTTGATCTGTTGAATCAGTTGTTTAGAGAGGTGATTACTAAATATGAGTGAAGTTAGGGTACTCAGTGATGTCATAACAACTTACGGCTCTCGACCACTGAATAATATCGATCATTGGGAGCGTGAACTACGTTATCAAGTAGATAATGATAGTGCGCTCCAGTCAGCTGCAAGTTGGAAGTTTTGGCGTCGCGAGTCGGTTGAAAAAGATTGGTTAAATTTGTGTTCATGGAGTGGCTATCAACGTGAAAAGTCGATCTTGGCTTTGGATAGCGGTGCACCTAATGCATTCTTTTTGGTGGTATTACTGCGCCGCCTTAACGATTGGGTACCGCAAGTACGCTGTGCGACAAGAAAGGTAATTACTACTGTTGTTGAAAGTTCTCGGCCACAAGAGGTCGTTGAAGCGCTGTTTTATGCGTTAAATCATTGGAGTTCATGGCAAAGAATAGAAGATGAAGATCGTAACTTGCTCCGTGACATAGCTGCTGATGTTAGGTTTTTACCTATGATTGTTGAGCGTTTAACGACCGCGACTAGTGGCCCGCAGACTCTTATTTTGAGTCAGTTGATGGCGCGGACTGCAATTGACGACTCGCTGTTAGCAATAGCACAGTCTGCGGTTGTACCTTCGCTACGGGCTATGGCTTATCGCTGCTTACTAGAGCGAAAAGTGCGTTGGCGCTCTGGCTCTAATCTAATTGTGAGTAAAGATTATTATCGCAATATTATTGTTGAGCCTTGTTATGAGTCGCGTGATATCTCAGTGAAAACACCGCTAATTGAGTTATTGCATCTGGGACTAGAGGATAAATCGAGTATTGTCCGTCGGGTTATCGCGCAAACAGTGATCCGCGAGCTCGATATTTTAGGAAACGAAGCTCAAGTTTTTATCACCAAGTTAGTAGGTGACTCAGCACCATCGGTGAGAGAGCGTGGGCAGTTTGCCCAGAAAAAGTTAGCAGGAGAGACTATTTTTTGATGAAGTTAGATTTTGAAACAGGAATTGGTGAAGTTCAATATGGCATGCTACGCCGTGAAGTTGCTCAGATTATGGGAGAGCCAGACCTGATTGAAAATCAAGATGGGAAAATTGATGAATTTTGCGACGAGCAATGGCATTACAACGATAGTTCATTAATTATTGTTTTTGATAACTTTTATCAGTTTCGTGTGTCTGGATTTAAGGTGAGTACTTCACTCGTTTATTTGAATGAACGAAGTCTAATTGGATTGAAGGAAGATGATATTGATTCATTAGCTCCGAGCGTAAAACTCATGTGCCAAGGGAATAATGCTAGTGAGTATGAATCGAAAGTTCTTGGCCTTGAGCTGTTTCTAAAAAATCAACAAGTAACCGAGTTCTGGTTAACCACTGATAGCGCCAAGTTACATTTGTTGTGCTCTCGTAGTTTTCAAAAGAAGTTTACTAATAAAAGGTTGCTTAAGAAAAATTTGAGATGCAATGAGGTTAGTTTAGCTAAGTCATTAGGGCAATTTATACTCACCCAAAATAGTGATCTTTTTACTGCCGATTTCTCTTGGTTTATTGGTGCTTACTTGGGAACTGAATCATTAACTGCAGATTATTGGTGCGATGGTGTGGAATTCAAACAGATAAAAACACTAACAAAATATGAAGTTTTCGTTGATGGAGTTGCCGACATGATGTCTAGCACAGACGACGGATATAATGAGCACGTTGAGTTCTCTGGAATAATAAAAATTAAAGCAACTGGAAAAGGGCTAGTGAGTTATCGTTTAGAGGCAACGTTAGCTGGGGAGCCAAAAATTCTAAAGAAATCTCCGTATGGTTGAACGCCGCATTTGACTCCTTGGATTACAAGTGTAATTATTTCGATTACACTTGTAATTTATAGTTGGAATGAAAATCATGAGTTTGCAGTTAATTAAATTTACTAGCAGTTTCAAATCGATAGCTATCGCGTTTTCAACATTGACGGCACTTTTTCTGAGTTCGGTGACTTTGCAAAGTGCGCAGGCTGCTACTGATCCTAACGAGGTATCTGTGGTTAAAAGGGCATTACCAAATTACCCGCAGTATGCTGTGAAAAATAAGCTTGAAGGGGCGGTATTGCTGAGTTTTAGCATCGAAAAAGATGGCAATGTGTCGGATATTCAAGTTGAAGGTTCTGATCTAGATGAGCTTTTTGACGCCAGCGCAGTATTGGGGGTTCAGAGATGGGTCTATACAAAACCTGCAAAAAAGCTTCGTAATAATTACGTGGCAATTGAATTTGTATTATCGGATAAGCCATCTGTAAGAACTTACGCCAATGTTGAACGAATCCGCATAAACGGAAACCAATAATTCAAGTTCAGAATAGTTGAAAGGTTAGGCCTTGCTGTGAGCAAGGCCTTCGTCCAGTCCTCGTTATTCGTCTGCGCAAATTAGCGGCGCGACGCTTTGTTTTAAAATAGTCACTAGCTCAGGGTCCATGTACTGATATTCATCGGGAATATCCAATACGATTAATCGCTTGTGAGCTAGTAGGCGGTTGAAGCTAGCTTGCAACCGCTGTTTGTGTTTTTGTTCCATAACTAAAGTCAGATCCGCCCATTGAATATCTTTGGCTGATACCTTTCGTTTAGCCTTGGTGCTAGTGCCAGCCGATCGTGCTGAGACCTCCGGGTGATTACGCCAAACTTGCTCACCCGTCGGACTGCGCCATTGATTACGGCTGCAAATGAATAAAATGTTTATCAATTTATCCTTGGTTTGTTGCCAAATCCAGCACCATGGTGTGGAGTGGCAAGTTACACGCATCATCAAATTCTGCGGCTGCTTTAACTCCTGCTTCAGCGATTTCTTGTGCAGAAGTCGCGGTGTCGTAGGTGCTGTGCATTGCACCAAGAGCGTAGCGGCGGCCAGAACCAATTGACCAAAACTGACTGTATTGGTGCACTTCTCGATAACTACCAATTTGATAAATACCCGTCGGGTTGATCACCAAACCGTCAATTTGATTAGACTCGACCGGTTGGTCACTGTCTTCACTAGTATCGATGAAGTACTCTTCTTTGAGCTTGTGCTGAATTTTCAATAACGTACTGAAAATTGTCATGCGGCTGTCGAGTTCAAATAACTCTGGCTCACTTGCTAATAGATGCTCCATGATTTGGCATGTTGCCGACCAACCTGTAAATCCTAAAACGCTATCGCCGACGCGAAACAATTTCGTTTTGTCGACTAGGTATTTCGAATTGACTTGTAATGCGCCAAAATTAACCTGAGTATCAGATGAAATGGCTACTTGCCCGTTTTTAATTGCTGCTGCAATGATTGTCATAATAAATCCTTTAAATTCTGTATGGTTAACGCCATTGCGTTTTGCGTTGGCGTTTCCAGTTGCGCTGCCTCTTCATTTCACGGCTGTTGATTGTGTCGTAGCCATGAGGGAAGCAAAATGCGCAGCCTATGTCGTCTCCCAAAGTAATTCGTGATATCGCTGTGCCTGATATTTTGTTGGGCATGTCGGCGAGTCCGAATTCAATACAGCCATAGGCTTTGATTAATCGTATCTCTCGTTTCATTGTGCTCTCCTTTAGTTGTTAGCTAAAAGAGAGCACCTTTAAAAATATTGATAGTCATTTGAATTTCCTTATTATTTTTTACAGGTGAACTTGTCACCGACAAAGGTTCTCACCGGGTTGCCACGTTGTACTTCCCAATGTTGTTGCCAGCGTGCTTTATCTTGCGCACTGGCGGTTTGTTGTTGATGTTGCGTTAACTTTTGGTAGAGCAGGGCGATGGCCAAACGCTTGTTGGCGTGCTGGCTGCGCTCTTGTTCTACTCTGACACTTAATCCGCTTGCCACATGCGTGGCGCGAATTGCCGAATCAGTGGTGTTAACGTGTTGTCCGCCAGCGCCTGATGCGCGGCAGCTTTGAAAAACGATGTGTTTATCAAACTCCCTTTCTTCCACTTCATATACGCAGCCGCTGAAATACCAGTTTTTGCGTTTGTGCTTGGGCCGAAACGTGCTCTGGCAGATCCACAACATGGCACCTTGCCACTGTGAAACGACCTGTTTAGCGATTTCACTGTCGTCAAAACGAATCAGTGCTGATTTGAAACAGCCTTTGCGTTCAGCGTTGACGACTTCGATAATCTGATAATCGAGCTTGCTGTTTTTACATTGTTTTTCAATGGCTTTTAAAGCTAGAGCCACGGCGCGACAGCACTCTAGCGGGCCTTGCCCAGCGGAGATTTGTAATAAAATCATTAGCTACAATCTCCATTGGTTTTAAAGGTCAGCACGGGTTTTAATCGTGCGACTACTTCGATCAGTCCTGCGTCTTCCATATCGCTGATCACCGTTTGGCATTTCTTATAAGCCTGTGGTGCCTCGTCATACAGCAGTTCTTTGTTGCCGCAAATGACGCGGCTTCCTAGCGCGGTGCGATATAAGTCGTCGCGTTTGTATTTGTTGCTCAGTCGACCCTGACATTCACCGCGTTTCCATTTACGGCCAGCGCCATGCGCCAGTGAATACAAACTCGTAAGCGCTTGTTCTTCGCTTAATGGCAGCGGTTTGACCAAATAGCTGTAATCACCGCGCGAGCCAGGGATCATCACGCAGCCTTGATCACCGGGAGTTGCGCCTTTGCGATGTAACCAACCTTTTGTTTCGCCAATCGTTTTCGGAGACACCAAGTTATGGTTTACATCCAGAACGCAATTGCCAGTGGCGCGAATTGCTGCTAAAAATCGCTTGGCGATAAATTCACGATTTAACTCAGCCCAGCGCACTGCGTGATCGTGTTGCTGGCAATAATCGTTAAAATCGTCGCCATCGACCAACAGTCCACAGTGATTGTGTTTAGTTATGTGCTCGACTAATATCGATTGGCCAAAGCCACGCGAACCTGAGTGCACTAACAGCTGGAGTTTTTTGCGATCTAATCCTAATGCTGCCACTGTTTCACCGTCGTAGATTTTATCGATTGCTTGAAACTCAGCGAAGTGATTACCGCCGCCTATGGTGCCAAGTGCTTGATCAAAAATATCATTTGTAATGTCCTTATCTTGTTTTCGCGCTGCAATTTGCTCATGCCATTCACTGTCGAGTGGCTGCTCGATGTCTTTAAACTGCTTGGCGAGTTTGTCTAATTTGACATTGGCCACCTTGGTGGATGTTTGCCATAGTGCCATGCCGCAGCCGATGTCGTTGCCCACTAATGCAGGATATATTTTGTTGGTTGTAAAAAACGCCGCGCCAATGGGATAACCACGGCCGGGGTGTAAATCGGGCATGCCAGCAACGCTGTGCATACCTGTTAGTTGTGATGTTTTCTTTAATTGCTCAACAGCTAACCCTTCAATCCACGTCTTTTTGGACGCAATGAGGCTAACGTTTTTTGCAATGGTTTGGACGGATTTGCCCATAATGCCAATTCCTTTTTCACGATTGAAAATGGTTGTTGTAAAAAACGTGTTGGCAGATCGTGTCGCGATGGCGACTGGGCGAAGCTTTCGAGAAAGCTAAAAACGAAGATTTAGCTTGCTATGACTTAGCGCGATCTGCAAAGGGTAATGTTGTATGTGTCATATTGTTTACTCCTCTACAGTTGGTTGAATTTGAAATGTGTTCAGTAAGTGAACGGCGCGCATGGTAAATAGCTAGTGATTAAAATGCAAGCACTTTTTTGACTCTATTTGAAATTTTAAATGGTAAACTACTGAAATATTGACCAAATATAGGCTTGTTATCAATGGACGCACTGCCCTATTTACAACAGATCAGCTTAAAGCGAGAGAAGATTGCATCGTTCGATGACTATCCGTTTTCGATGCCATCAGTGAAGTTTTTAGAGCAAATTAAGTTTGCTCGCGAAGTGACTTTTATCGTTGGTGAAAACGGCAGTGGCAAGTCGACGTTACTTGAAGCTATCGCAGTGGCCATGGGATTTAATCCTGAGGGCGGCACGGTTAATCTCAACTTTGAAACTCGTAGTACTCATTCACAACTGGCGGATTATTTACGATTAGCACGCTCATTTAAGCGACATCGCGATGGTTTTTTCTTGCGGGCAGAGAGCTTTTATAACGTCGCGACTAACATTGATGAAATGGATGAAGCGCCAGCATTTGGTCCGCCAGTTATCGACAGTTATGGCGGTGTATCGTTACATAAACAATCTCATGGTGAGTCATTTTTATCGCTGATGCTCAATCGCTTTGGCGGCAATGGTTTATATATTCTCGATGAGCCTGAGGCAGCGTTATCGCCAAATAGGATGCTGGTAATGCTCAGTAAAATGAATCAGTTAGTTAAGCAGCAATCGCAGTTTATCATTGCCACACACTCGCCAATTTTAATGGCATTTCCCAACGCCAAAATCCTCGAGGTGACTCAAGAGGGGATCCAGCAAACGCGATTAGAAGACTCTGAACATTTTCGCTTAACCCGTGCATTTTTAAATAATCCACAGCGAGTCTTTGATGAGCTGTTTGAGGAAGGTGTTTAATCACTAACGAAGTGAGATGCCTCGTTAGTGAATTTGGTTATAGATTGAGTAAAGAGTCTCGTTTTTATCATTAGAAGCTACAACATCAATTCAATAACCTCTGGTTGGCTTAGAAAGTTGTGTGGGCTGGCACTCGCGCCATATGCGCCGGATTGAGTGACGGCAAAGAGATCGCCGATGTTTAATGCTGGTAGCGAAATATTGTTGGCAAGAATGTCTAAAGGTGTACATAAAGGCCCTACAACTTCGACAGTTTCGGCGTCATCGCCATCGACATTTGAAGCATTTAACACCGGATAATTTTTGCGAATGACTTGGCCGAAATTTCCTGAGTTGGCTAGGTGGTGATGCATTCCGCCATCGGTTACAACATAGGTTTTCTCACGCGACACTTTTTTGTCTACGATGGTACATAGATACGTGCCGCATTCTCCAACTAAGTAACGACCGAGTTCTAAGTGAATTTCCGCGCCATTGAAAGCATTGTTATATTGCTTAATTAAGCGGTTGAGGTTATCTATGATCGGTGACGTGTTTAACGGCGCTTCGTGGGCAAAGTATGGAATGCCAAAGCCACCGCCGATATTGATTTGGCTGGCAGACATATTGCTTTGCGTTAATAAACGATGAGCGAGATCGAATGTTTTATCGTGAGCTTCAATAATCGCATTGTGATCTAGGTTTTGTGATCCAGTAAAAATATGTAGTCCTTTAAAATTCACTAGGGTTAAATCGAGATTCTTCAAGATTGCTAACGCTTGTTCCGCGTCAATACCGAAGGGTTTTGAGCCTCCTGCCATTTTCATTCCTGATTTTTTTAGTTCGAAATCGGGGTTAATTCGCAGTGAAATTGAGGCTTTTAGCTGGTGGACTTTGCACAGTTCATAAACTCGAACCAGCTCAGTTGCTGATTCGATGTTGATTACTGCACCAGCGCTGATCGCAGTTAGTAAATCACGCTGTGATTTTCCGGGACCTGCAATACTAATCTTATGACTCGGCATGCCACTCGATAACGCGAGTAATAACTCTTTTTGCGAGGCAACATCAAAACCATCGACCCAGTTGGCCATTTGAGCAACTAACGGCGGAAACGGGTTTGCTTTGACGGCATAATGCAAATGTACTTGTGACGGCAGTTGTGACTTTAGGTTGTACACCGTGTTTTTTACTCGATTACTATCGTAGATATAGCAAGGCGTTCCACCGGCTATATTGGTAATTTGGCGTGCGGTTTTCCCAGCGATGATTAGTTCGTTGACCATTTTACTTGCATCTAAGTTTTGGATACTCATTTGTTTAATCCATTAGCGAATAAGTGTTGATAGTGTGATTGCCAGTAAATTCGATCAAATTTTCCATTGGGATTACGTGGTAGTGAATCGACTATAAATATTTGAACTGGCAACATAAAATTAGGAAGCAACGCGCGGCAGTGGCGCAAGATGTCATGACAACTAGTGCTATCTCCATTGGGTATAACAACGGCGATTAGCGCTTGACCTAATACTGGATGGGGAACGCCGGTAACTACAGCTTCTTTTATCGTTGGTAGCTGATAAATAATATCTTCTATTTCTTGTGGGCTAACGCGATAGCCTGACGTTTTTATCATGTCATCACGGCGGCCGACAAAATATAAGTAGCCTTGTTCGTCACGCGTAACGATATCTCCCGACCAGACGGCTAACTCAGGTGTTTTCACCTCAGGCTTACGAGTCGGTGATGGTTTAAAGCGTTGATTGGTTTTGGCTGCGTCATTCCAATATCCTTGGCTGACAAGGGGGCCGCAATGCACCAGTTCTCCGTGTTCATGCGGTGCACATTCTTCGCCATGTTCGTTAATCACCAAAATATTGGCATTGGGAATCGCACGGCCAAACGAGGTTGGTCGATTATCTATTTCGCTAGGAGGTAAATAACATGAACGAAATGCTTCCGTTAAACCATACATTAAGAACGGCTCTGCCTGCGGCATGTAGTCTCTCAACTGACTAAGTGTGCTAGTAGGCATGCTGCCACCGGTGTTACAAAAATAACGGATGTTTTTTGTCGCTTGTTCAGGCCAAGGCTCATTGGCTAGTGCAATCCACAGCGGCGGCACTAAGGCCATGGTGGTAATTGCTTGCTGCTCTATCACCTTAAATAGCTCATGAGGAAAGACGTAGTCTACTAAGTAGCAACTTGCGCCGGTGGTGAAGGCAATAGTGATTTGACTAAAGCCATAATCAAAGCTGAGTGGCAGCGCGCCTAGCATTATGTCTGTCGACTTACAGGGTAAATAGTCACTAACACTTTGGGCGCCAACGACTAGATTCTGATGGCTTAGCACCACACCTTTGGGATTTCCGGTGCTGCCGGAAGTGTATAGAATTGCCGCGATATCGGTTTGAACTAGGGCGCTTGTGCGGTTTGGTGCACTGTCTCCAGCAGCTAGAAAGCTATCCCAATGCCATAGTGATATATCGTCAAAAGTAAGATTGGTCTCATCTATGAGTACAATATGCTCAACAGTCTTTAGCTGATTTTCATCAATTTGAGACAATCTTGCATGGTTTGTGATGAGCACTTTGGCTTCACAATTAGCGAGTATATGGGCGACTTGAGTCGACTTTACTGCTGGATTAATGGGCACAAAAATACTGCCGTTTGCACTGGCAGCGAGGCAGCTGACCACAGATTCGATAGATTTTGGTAAATAAATGGCGACTCGATCTGCGTATTTAACATCTATTGCTTGAAAGCTGCGACATAATTGCTGGCATATTTCTGAAAGCTGTTGGTAACTGCGCCAATCTTGTTTACAGCCTAGGGCTTTTGCATCAGGTGTTTTTAACGCTTGTTGAAATAGAAGTTCATGAAGTAAAAAAGGCATAGTTATTCTCAATAGTTTGTTGCGTTGTCTGTTGATTTATTCGCTGGTGTCGAATTGAGGAAAAGATCGTAATAATGACCTTTGGTCATCATGAGTGTTTGGTGTGTGCCACGTTCGACAATTGCCCCTTCATTCATGACTAGAATTGTGTCTGCATCTTTTACCGTCGATAGTCGATGAGCAATGATTAGCACTGTTTTATTTGCTGTTAGCTCTGACAATGACCGTTGAATCAACAGCTCTGATTGGGTATCGAGTGCCGAGGTTGCTTCATCTAAAATGACAATAGGTGCATTGCGCAAAAACGCTCTCGCTATCGCAATTCGTTGACGTTGACCACCGGACAGTAGTTTGCCGTTTTCACCAATGTAAGTGTCTAAGCCATGCTCCATTGAATTGGCAAAAGCCATTACGTTTGCTGCTCGTGCTGCTTCTTCAATCGCTTTTCTTGTGACTGGATAATCACAACCAAAACGAATGTTGTTAGCTAGCGTGTCATCAATAAGGATCACCGACTGAGAAACGAGTGAACACTGTGAACGCAGTGCCTTTAGTTGATAATGTTCAATTGGCACGTCATTGATGAAAATACTCTGTGGTGGTGGCTCGTAGAAGCGGAGTAATAATTTGGCGAGTGTTGACTTTCCGCTGCCGGAACTGCCGACCAAGGCAACTGTTTTACCTGGGTCAATGGTTGCCGAAAACTCACCGAGCGCTGGACGTGGGCTATCCAGATTATATCGGAAAGTTAAATCCTTAATTGAGATTGTATGTGTTGTCCCTGTTAGTGCTAGCTTTCCGACGTCTATTTCGTCGTCCAGATCAATAAAAGCAAATACACTTGTTGCACCTGCTAACCCTTTTTGCAGCTGTTGGTTAATGGATGATAGTTGCTTGAGTGGCCTAAGTAATGATCCCATCGCAAATAGCAACATCATGAACGTACCGGGTGTAAGGGTAGACAAGACTTGTTCGATACTGGCGAGCAACAAGATGATGGCAATAGCACTAGCGGCTAGCAGTTGGATAATCGGATTACTTATGGCACTGGTTGCAGCTAATTTGAATGCGTGCTGTCGGTTGCGATTATTGGCCTGTTTAAATTGTTCAGACAGCTGATGGCCATGATTAAAGGCTAACACTTCTTGGTGGCTCAAAATTGCTTGCTCGGCCTGTTGAGTGATAACGCCCATCGAGTGTTGTTGCGCGCTGCTGATATTTTTAAAGCGCCGCGACGCAAGCGCAATAATATAGGCGATTGAAGGGCCAATAATTAGAAATATGAGTGACAGTTGCCAGCTGGTATAAATCATCAACGCCAATAAAACACATACAATCATCAACTCTCTAACCATCACTACAATCGCATTTGATGTAGCTGAAGAGACTTGTTCGGTGTCGTAGGTTATTTTCGAAATCACACTGCCTGTATTGTGTTGATCAAAGAACCTGACAGGGAGTGATTGAAGCTTTTCAAATGCCTGCTGACGCAATACAAAGGTAATTTGAGTGCTGATATAACTGACAGCCATGCTAGATATAATGCTCGTGATACCGCGAAGAACAAAAATCAAGATAACTAAAAAAGCACCGAGTACCAGTGTGTCACTGTCAGCTTTAGCGAGTCCTTGGTCAATTAAAGGTTTGACAAAATAAATCATGCCAGCGTCGATCACACTGAATAGCAAGGTGGCGATTAACGCAATCGCAACAAACACCTTATAGGGATAAAAATATCGAATGAGGCGCTGAGACGTAGGTAATGGTTCTTGCTGTTCCATTTATTGCCTCCAGCGATTGTACGACCAATACCACTGTGTCGGATGCTTTAAAATAATGGCTTCAAAGCGTTGATAAATGGTATTTATTGCTTGTGAGATGGCGACTGGATTGTTATCGACATAAGAATCGACAATGGTTTCAAAATACACCGTGTATTTACCATCGTCATTCAGTACTGGATAGCACAGTAGTAGAGGTACTTTGCTGTAAGCTGAGATGATCGCTGAGCCGCTTGGTGCCTTTGTGGATCTGCCAAAGAAGGTGACATCCACTTCTTTGGAGTAATGATCGGCATGTAAACAAACCGCAGCACCTTGACGTGCGGCACCAAGCAGATGAAATAACGAATTAGGGGCATTTTTATCGATCACGCTGATATTAGCTTTTTGATAAATTGCTGCTGCTGACGGCATAAATTTAGGCAGTTTTGAAAGTGTAGTTACAGAACCGACAATTTTGTTAATCGCCAAAGGTGCTAACTCGTAGCAACTCATATGCATGGTTGCTACGCTAACACCTGCAGGATTATTTAATAAGCGCAGGGTGTTTTCGTCGCATTTTATATCGACCTCTAATTCATCAAGCCAAAAACACTCCAAAACACCGTAAGCGATGACTTTGTACGATGCTAAGACTAAATCATCGGCTTGCTCGGCAGTTAAATGGGGCATTGCATTTGTAATGTTATCGAATGCTCTGCGCTTGGTTTTACTGGCTAGCTTTAATATCAGCGGTGTAATCGCATTGATAAACCTTTGTCGACTCGCTCGACTAAAGCGAGTTAAAACAAATAGAAACGATCGAATAATGAGATCAGCAAATTGATACTTCATGTTCAACCTGCCTTACATTTGCTGAAGATTTAACGCAGCTGAGCAAAGCGCCAAAACTTTCGAAGTTGTCAGCTGTTAATTCGATGTTGTTGATATTGATGCTAAATGCTGCCTCAATTTCCATCAGCAACGTCATGATTCCCATCGAATCAAGTTCTGGATAATGCCCAAGCAGGGGCGAATCAGTTCCTAAGTCGTTGGAATTTAGGTTTAGTAAGCCAGCGAGAATGGCCTTTAATGAATTTTCTATCGTCATAATGATCTCCTTCCTTGTAAGGTGAGATCATTGTACGCAGGACGTTTGCGGGAAAATGTGTTTGAATTGTAGTGTGAATGTAATCCTCTTTACGTTTTATTACAATTGCTTACATTTGATGTGTTTTTACGTTGAAGCTAATTATCATCGCCAACCCCGGAGTCATACGTTTTACTTGAATACTTCCTTGCTGGGCGGCCATAAGTTCATTGACTAGTGCTAAGCCGATGCCTGTGCCTTGGGTGGTGCGGGTCAGTTCGCTGCCGCCGCGATAGAACAGCTCGAAGATTTTCTGTTGTTGTTCCGCGCTAATGCCGTCGCCGTAATCGCGAATTTCTAGTTGCAGTTGGTTATCAGCGATAAGACTGAAATTAAAATCGAGGCGTTGGCGCGACTTGTCATTAATTTTTTCACGGTCAAAAAACTTAACCGCGTTGTCGGCAATGTTGATGATGACTTGCGAAAATGCATCGCTATCGACTAATACGTCAGTCGTTTTCAGCTTGTCTGTAAGCGGTGAAATTACTAATTCAAACTGATTGTTGTCCAACAGCGACGACAGCTTGGAGCGTATGGTATCGGCGAGAATCGGTGCCTTAACATATTGCAAATTGATGCTTCGCTCGGGCTGATTTAGTGTCGCTAGCTGTAAAATATTGTCGATCAAACGCGACAAGCGCTCGCTTTCGCTTTGAATAAATTCGTAATATTCCGCTTGGTGCTCTTTGGACAACACCGCGCCCATACTTAGCATTTCTGCATACATTCGAATTGAAGTGAGGGGGGTTTTTAGCTCGTGACTTACCGATGACACAAAGTTAAGCCGCTGTTCTGCTAACGCCAATTGTTGTGCGCCGATGCGATAAAAGCCGAAACAGCCGAAGATTATCGTTATCAATAACACCGCCATAAGCGCTAAACCGTAATTGGCGTTGGCTGATGGCGCTAATTGAGACGTGATATAAGATAACTGGAAGTCGGTATAGGGATAGTTTAGCTTGGCGCGCTTGATGAGCTGTTGCTGTGCCATTTCCGCCGTACTAGTTAACAGAGTAATTTCGATGTCGCTTTGCTGATTGCGGCGAGAAAAAAGATATGCCCCTTGGTTTTGCTGTATATCCTGCACCAGAATGCTCATTGGCTTATCAAACTGCGCAATATTCATGGTATCGATGATTGCAGGACTGACAAAGGCGTGTTTATCCACCACGTAGCCTTGCATTACCAGTCGTTCATTCATCTTAATAATGCGATAAAAGATAAAGTAATCAGGCACATCGGTGACTAATTGAAATAATTCTTTCTCTTTCATTGCACCAGATTCTGATAACTGCGTAACTTTCGACGAGCTGCTGACGATGCGTTGTAAGGTCGCTATTTTCTCGCGTTGGGCCTTCGATGACGCGTTAGTTGATGCCGTTATTGCCTGTTGATCTTCGGGGCTATCAATTACAAAGGGCCAAGTTGGGCTACTAAAGCCAACATCGGGGTCGATCTGGAAATAGCCGACTAGTCCATCGGCGTGTTGATAATATTGCGGATCGGCAAGCGGTGATAATTCTTGGGTCAGCTGCTTGGTCTGTGGATTGTAAATATGCTGAATGTAACTAAATTCGCTATACCTGATGGTGTTGGGCAGGGTTCTTCGTTTGAATAGTCGCTTGTTAATCGCCGCCGACATCTTGTCGCTTTGCTGCTGGTATTGTGTCAGTTGCTCTTGTGCAAACTGAGTGTATGCAGCGAGCGAAATCAAGCAGGCAGGGGTAAATAACAAGGCGAAAAACACCAAGGTTAAAATACGTAATCGTTTGATTCGTTGTTGATAATTAAGAAGCTGTTTATTATTGACTAACAGCTTGATATTGCGAGTTAACCAATTAATAATTGATACCCCTCACCTCTAAATGTCACCAAGTGCCGTGGCGATTTTGGATCGCTTTCGATTTTCTTTCTCAGTTTAGCAATGTGAATGTCGACGGTTCGCGTATCTAAATGGTCGGTGGATTTGTAATCCCAGACTTGTTTGAGCAATTCCTCGCGGGAAACAGGCGTCTGCTTTTGCTTGAGATAGCTCAAAATGGCGACTTCACGGCGAGTGTATTTCATGGCTTTTTGATACGACACGCCCGTTAGCTTTTGAGTGCAAATATTCACATGTTCATTAATCACCAGCTGCGATTCATTAGCCGTCATTCCCGAACGTCTGATTAACGCGGTCACTCGCAACACTAACTCTGCAGTTGAAAAGGGCTTTGCTAAGTAATCGTCGGCGCCTAGGGTTAAACCATTGATAACGTCTTGCTCGGTGTTCTTGGCGGTGAGCATTAGAATCGGCTGAGTTTGTGAGTGCTGTCTAATCGCGTCACAGATCTGAAAACCATCGATTGAGGGCAGCATTACATCTAAGATGATACAGGCGTGCTGACCTGCTAACGCTCGCTCTAAACCCTTCTGGCCATCGGTTTCGCTTTCTACATTAAAACCATGAAAAATAAAGAGATCGGTTAAACCTCGTAAAATATTAGGCTCATCTTCAACAATTAAAATAGTCGGTTTTATATCCATCGTTTGCCAACCCCGGTCATTAACTCAAAGAGAATATACCAAAGACTCTATTCGCTCCAATGTAAACTTTTGTAAAACATTCAAGGCGTTATTTTTACGTTGTGTGTCTACTTGCCTCATTGCGTCGTCCCTATGATTAACTCGAATTAATTAAAGGATTTACGCGATGTTTAATCAAAAATACTCAGCTAACTCATTGCCGATAAGCATGACCTCAAGGCAGCACAAAAATCTTTTTAAAGGTTTGTTGGTAGCAATGGCTCTTAGCAGTGGTGTAGCACAGGCCAACACCAATACAACAGAAAATAATGCCGCTATCGATACTTATCGCGCTGAATTTTTCCATGAATTCTCGCCGCAAACACTCTATGACATGTTAGAAAAAACACCCGGTGCTAATAGCATTATCGTCGCCATGAAAAATGCTGAGCAGAGCCGTGGTTTTGGTTCTAGTGGCGACCAAATTCTGATTAACAACAAGCGTATCTCCGGCAAAGAAAATAGCATTCAAAAGGAGCTTAGCAATATTCAAGCGCGCGATGTTGACTACATTGAGCTTATTCGCGGTACGCGTTCAGATCTCGATGTGCAAAGTAATGGATTAATCATTAATGTTGTTTTAAAACAAACGATTGAGTCATCGGTGTTGTGGACTTTGGCTGGCATCAAGGCAGAAGGAATTAGCGCCAAGCCAGAATTTTCTGTGGTGTATAGCGCGGCTGCGGGAGATATTAAATATCGCTTAGGGCTCAATCACAGCATGAGCCCGACTAATCTGTGGATCAAAGATTACTTTAGCGCGCCAGACAAAACGCTCACTGATACCAAGATTGGTAATCGTCACAATTGGTATCAACAAGATCAATTAACTGCCAAGGTAGAATACAGCGCGACGCCGCAAACGGCAGCGCAGGTGAGTGCGCTATACGAAAAAAACTATGTCGATGCCGAGTTTATATCAACCCATGATAAGTGGACGCTTAATCAACGCGATAAATTTGTATTAGCCTTTGATAATGATAGAGAAAAGTGGGAAGTTAGCGGTGATGTTAGTCATCAGTTAAATGCTAAAAATCATCTTAAACTGTTATTCATTAGCAACGAACTGACGGCGACTGACGATTTAGCGCGGCTGTTTATTTTGGAAGACGATTCGCGATCTCCAAATTACACCTTGCCACGACACTACACCGCCAAAGAAAACGTATTGCGAGGCAACTGGAAACATCAGCTAGACAATCGTCACTCCTTTGATTCTGGACTGGAACTGGCGATAAATAGTCGCGATGAAAAACTGCAGTTCGACAGCCAGATTAACGCGCCATATCGCTCAACTGAGATCAACGATATTGAAGAGACACGCTATGAAGGATTTGTTCACTACAATTTTGCCGCTTCGTCAGCGCTAAATATTCAAGGCTCACTGGTGTTTGAGCGCTCAACCATGGATGTGGCGACAAACTACCTGTTGGAAACAGAAACCCGCAACCAAGTGGCCAGTGAATCGACCCGAACCTTTAACTATCTCAAGCCGCGTTTTAATGTGCGTTATGACTTTGACGACACCCATCAACTGCGCTTTAACTTAGAGCGAACCGTCAGCCAACTAAATCTCGATGATTTTGTGCCGGGATTTAATCGCGAAGAAACACGGCTTGAAGAAACCAATCCAAATCTCAAACCAGAAGTGCGTGATGAACTCTCATTTACCTTTGAAAAACAATGGCAAACGGCAAATGGCAGCATTAGCGTTACCCCTTATTATCACCGTATTAGCGACTTAATTACCGAGATTCCACTCGTCGCCCATTCAGGAGCTGGCAACATCGATGATGCCAAAGAATATGGTGTAACGCTCAATAGCAACTTCGATTTGAATGCGATTGGCCTAAAAAATACCGTGATTAGCGTTGAGCACACATGGCGCAATAGCCAAATGATTCATCCGTTTACCGGACAAAGCACCGAGATTGAAAGCTTGAGTGATAGTGATTGGAATCTAAAGATCGACCAAAACGACATATTGCCGGGATTATCGGTGAGCGCGTCGGTGAGTCAGCAAAGTGATTACAAGTATTCGCGATTCGATTATCAAGCCAGCCGCACGCAAGATCCCATCGCCAGTGCGACCGTGGACTATAAAATCAATCAAAGCCTAAAAATAAGATTGCTGGCAGAGAACTTACTTCAGCGCAAATCAACGCTAAACCGTGTGCGTTATCCGGGACTGTTTACGGCGAATGAACCATCGAGATATGAGCGACGAACTTACGATAGAACGCCGCGCTACACCCTAACACTAACGGGACAGTTTTAACGCTAACTATCTTTTTGCTGTGCTGCTGCATTCACCGTTTGCAACGACTGTAAATAGTCACTGATTGCTGGCGGTGAAAGCGGCTTGCTATAGACATAGCCTTGCACTAAATCGCAGCCGAGATAGTGTAATTGTCGCAGCTGAAAATCGGTTTCTACACCTTCGGCCACCACTTCCATTTGCAGACTCTTAGCCATCGATACTATCGCGTTAATCAGGCGAGTATCTGTATTGTGTGGCTCGATATCTTTGACAAAGCTGCGGTCGATTTTCAGCTTATTGACAGGGAAGCGCTTGAGATAACTCAGCGACGAATAGCCGGTGCCAAAATCATCGAGGCTAATGTTAATGCCCAAGCGGCGCAGCTCGGTTAACTGCGAAAACACTTGCTCATCGTCGGCAATTAACAAGCTTTCGGTGATTTCTAAAATAAGCTTATTTGGCGCTAGGCCCGTTTCGCGTAATACGTCAGTCACCTGCTCAACAAAGTTTGGCTGCTGGAACTGCAACGACGACACATTCACCGCGACACCTGGCGCATAGGCTAATGTCGATTGCCAGTCAGCGGCAGTGCGACAAGCTTGTTTTAATACCTGATGGCCAATGGCGTTTATTAACCCCATCTCTTCGGCCAGCGGAATAAAGTGAATCGGCGCTATGATACCTTTAATTGGGTGACGCCAGCGGACAAGGGCTTCGGTATATTCCAATTGCGTGCTTTGGCAGTGATGAATCGGCTGAAACCACACCTCAAAATCTTCGTTGTGAACCGCTTCGCGCAATTCGCCCATCAGAGTACGGCGATTTTGCGCTTCCTCATCCATTTCTTTGGTAAAGAACTGGAATTTATTACGGCCATTAGCCTTGGCTTTATACATCGCGCTATCGGCTTTGGTGAGCAGCTCTTCCGCATTGTCGCCGTCGTCGGGACACACTGCGATACCAATACTCGCCGTGATATAGGCTTTGTGGCCATTGAGATCATAAGGGCGCGCTATTTCTTGGATGATGTCGTTAGTGATATCTTCCACTGTATCGACCTCGGCAGGCTCGGTGAAAATAATCGCAAACTCGTCGCCACCTAATCGCGACACCATATTCGAGCTAGTCACGCAGGCAGTAATACGCTCACTCACTTGCTGCAATAAGATATCACCTTGTGAATGGCCTAAGTTATCGTTTACTTGCTTAAAGCCATCTAAATCGATGAAAAGTAAAGCGAGCTTACTTTGATTGTGGCTGGCTACATCAAGCGCGTGAACTAAACGGTCTGAAAACATATTGCGATTGGCGAGCCCGGTCAGCGCATCGTAATTTGCTTGATGATAAATCTTATCTTCGGCTTTCTTACGCTTAGTAATATCGCTAAACAGCCCAACATAAGCCTCAATTTCCCCTTGCGGATTACACAGCGCAGTAATCGCCAGCCACTCGTAATATAGCTCGCCGCTTTTACGTCGATTACTCACTTCACCTTGCCAGCTACCATTGCGTTTTAGCTCGCGAATCATCGAGTTGTAAAAGCCTTGGTCGTGGTGGCCAGAACGCAAAATAGTCGGCGTCTTACCAATGGTTTCTTGTTCGCTAAAGCCTGTTATTTCAGTAAATGCCTGATTAATAGCGAGGATTTCTTGTTTGTTATTACAAATCATCACCGCTTCAGTCGCAGTGTGGAAAACCGTCGAGGCCAAGCGCAGCTGCTTTTCGTTTTCTTTGAGTAGGCTGACATCACGACTAATCACCACGTATTCAGTCTTATTGGCGGCGTTGGATAGTGGAAAGACATTGAGCATTTCCCAGCGTTCAAAAATTGTGTCTAACTCGCTACCTAGTTCACCTTGCCAACTTATTCCGCCTCGCATTGAAAAGGCTAATTCGTCTGCGTTGTCACCCGAGTCCGCGTATAAATCAATAAATGGTTGATTAATAATTGATTGTTGGCAACGCTCACTATATTGCTCTTCAAATTGGCTATTGCCATAACTAATGCGCCCTTTGTCATCAATAGTGGCGATGGCAATCGGACTTTGCTCTACAATTTGTGACAGGGTTTTGATGCGATTCTCGGCGCTTTTTTTGCGGCTCAACAAATAAAGCAATACGGTGACACAGATAATAAGAAGCGTAATACCGAGAAAAAGATAGAAGAATTGCTTTTTGTTTTGCGCCCTAATGACTTCAATTTGTTTGTCTACCATAGTTTCGAGATTGTCTTGGTAGTGCCATAACTCCTGTTCTAATTGGCGCTGCGATGAAATATCTCGGATAGTAGAAAAGAGTAATTTTCGGTTTTTGACGATAATAGGCGATGAATAAACTTGAACAGTTTTTATCGAACCATCAGCCATCTTATGTCTAAAAATGAAGTAGTTACGGTTTTCTAACTTGGCTGCTTGACGCTCTGTAGCCACCTGTTCCGCGCTAAGTAAATTAACGTCTTGAATGGAGATGTTTTGAAACTCTTTGCGCGAATAACCATAAAATACTATCGCCGCATCATTGGCATCGACTATCTTGCCATCGTCAGGAGAGATTAATAGCGTTGGCAGACTATACGGACGAAAGAACTCGTCAAACGTAGTGTCTGATGCAAGTGATTGAATTGAGATTAAAAATAATACAGCGACTAAAAATGTTTTAAACATCGAATCAATATTTGTACGCAATTTAAATAAATCATATCCGATTTTAACCGCGTAAGCATTGAGATAAGACAAAGTATTTAATTTTATACTTTATACCAACCTAAAGGATGGTTTTTGGTGTTGGGTTAAACACTGTGCATGTATGACTAGATATAGCGAGAGAGTACGCAAGTGAAAACTAGCACTCATAGCTAAGGACAATAGCTTTGGTCGTCTAAAATATATCTACACATCAGATCGATAAGCTCTTGAATGAAATCTTCGTCATGAAGTCTTTCTGGAGTATTAGCGGCTATTGCTCTAATGGTTGACTCGACAACAAGAGTGCCCAGTTCAATTGATTTATCAACATTCCTTACTCTAACGATGGTTGGATTTGAATCAACAAACTGCTTCATTCCATCGTAAAAGCGGCTGTGAGTATTCTTCATTTGTAGCTTGAACAAATGCGCGGGAACAAGGGCGCGCAATAGTTTATCAAGCTCAGGAAAAGATACGGCTTCTTTTACTCTTGCTCTCACAATAGCTTCGATCAACTGGGCTGGCTTAACAATGGTCATTGTAGAAAAAACACTGATGACTGAATCAGCCATTTGCTGATCTAGTTTGCGGATAAGCTCTGCAAAAATAGCCTCTTTTGACGGAAAGTACTCATACAAGGTTCCAATGCTTGTGCCAGCCGTTTCAGCAATTTTATTTGTAGTAGTTGATTCAACGCCTGCCTCAACTAAAACCCGAGCAGCCGACTCTAAAATAGCATTATAAGTAACAGAAGAGCGTGCCTGAGACGGGCGCTTACGGGGCTTATATGAGGTATCAGTATTCAACAGAAATCCGAGTATTTTAAATGTGAAAAGTACTGGATAATTTAAGCTTATTCAATGACTAATTCAAAAGAGAAAATGAAAATATCTAACAAATACCATCATCTAATCATGTCGAGTTTTATGGCTTTTTTCATGGGCGGGTGCATGTCAGGAATTGTGACTTTTATTAATATCGGTTTGGTAGATAATTTCCTACATCTATGGGGAAAGGCATTTATCGTGGTATTTCTCATCGCGCTACCGTTAACTCTGATTTTCACCCCAATAGCTTCAAAGTTAACTGAGAAAGTAACGGTGCGTTGATGCGCTTAAAGGTGAGTAAAAAATTATGGAAAAATTAACGCTAACTTTAGGGCTAACAATATTCGGATTGCTCGGAATCATTCATTTGTTTTATACATTTTTGACCGATAAATTCGCACCTCTCGGCATCAATGTTAAAAAAGCGATGTTATCTACGTCCCCCAGAATAACCAAACAGACTGATATGTGGCGTGCGTGGATTGGTTTCAACGCCAGTCATAGTCTTGGTCTAATTGGCTTTGCTGTTATCTACCTATATTTGAGCATTGTGCATTTTCAATTGATCGTCAGCTCATTAGTCTTATCAACATTTCCTGTCATCGTGAGTATTAGCTATTTATTATTAGCTCAAAAGTACTGGTTCAAAATACCATTCATCGGCATAGCCATTTCACTGTTGTGCTTTTCAGTTTTTGCGTGGTTAGCGAATTTTTAGAACGGCCAGTAGATTTGTAGGCTATTGGTAATTTTCATGTGAAATTTACTTAAATCAATTACTCAGTATTTTCTCGATTTAAAGCATTTCAATCGAGAACGCTTTTCATTATAGTGACACTCAGGATTCCTCAACTAAACACGGATAGTTTTGAAAGATAAAGAAAAGATCGCATTGTTTATCGATGCTGATAATGCCCCCGCCGCAAAAATAGATGTCATCCTCTCAGAACTCGCTCGCTATGGCGTAGTGAATATTCGCAAAGCCTACGGTAACTGGAAAAGCGATAATCTAAAAAACTGGGAAGCAGTGCTTCACGAATATGCGATTCAACCTATCCAGCAATTTGATATTACTAAAGGAAAAAATGCTACCGATATAGCAATAGTAATCGATGTTATGGACACGTTGCATACCAAATCTGTTGACGTTATTTGTATTGCGTCCTCTGATGGAGATTTCACTCCATTAATTACTCGTATTCTTGCTGAGGGAAGGCTGGCAATTGGAATTGGCGAGAAAAAAGCAGCCAGCCCTTTTGTGAATAGTTGTTCAAAGTTTATTTATTTAGACGCTAAGCCTGAAAAGGAACAGAAAATCTCAATTATTGAGCCAATCATTAATGCGCGCGAAGTAAAAGTTAAACAAGACAAAGTGTTACATTCAATATTACTTGAGAGTGTCACCGCCTGTGCTGAACAAGGTGCGTGGGCAAGGCTGGGGGCTATCGGTACTTATTTAAAAGAGAAACAGTATCCATGGAAACAACACAACTTCGGGAAGTTAGTTGATTTGTGTTATGCCGTTGGTTTGTTTGAGAGCAGAAAAACACAAGGTTCAGTTGTTTGGTTCAAAGCTAAAAGCATCGATAATCAAAGGAAGAAAGCTTAGATGAGCGTGGATATAAAGTTTGTTGTTGCATTAATGACAATAACTGGTACAGCATTAATCGGCATATTCGCTTATTTCTACAAAGCCCATGATGAGAGGAAAAAAAGCGCGCGTAAAACTCTTTATTATTTATTAGAGATCAGACACTCAATAATAACGTCACTATTTGACCCTAAGGAAGAAGTTAATCGCTTTTTGAATGTTTTAATCGAAAGATTCAATAAGCGTGGTTTAAAAATGCAAAAAGAGGAGCTTCCTTCTGAAGTAGCAGAGACATTACTGTTAACAATTACTCGGTCAATAACTTGTTTGCGTGAAGATTTAGCAAAAGAGCTTATTAAACCTTATGAAGAACAATTATTACTGCTTGCAGCTGATAAACCTTTATTAGCTTTTTATTTGAAAGGTAAGCATAAACTTGAAGATATGATGAAAATAATTGAGTCTCATCTGGCAAGCATTAATTCTATTGTTGAGATGCCAGACGAACTGAATTCTTGGATGAAAGATTATTTAACTAACTTGCCAAATAATACATTGCAAAAAGTTAAGTCTGACGTATTAAATGAGCTTGAAAGTGATATTATCTTGCTTGCCAAAGAGTGCGGCTTTTTTACATCTAGAAAAGTTAAAAAAATAATAAGTCACAAGTTGAGTTTAGATAATTCAGTTACTTTAGAAGAAATCGAAGCATACATCGATTTTGTTGTTGAAGGCATAGTTGCTGCACATGAAGAGGCAAAGCAACAACCAAAAGAAGAATAGTTATAAAGGATGTTAAATGATACCTAGTTATCAAGATTTTATGCGCCCGTTTCTAGAGTTTGCGCAACAGGGAGAAATTCAACTTAAAGACGTCAAACAGCATTTAATTCGAGAGTTTTCACTGACAGATTCCGACCTTTCGCAACTATTACCAAGTGGCAAACAAACCGTATTTGAAAATAGAGTAGGTTGGGCGCGTACTTACCTCACAAAAACACAACTGCTAGAAACAACTAAGCGCGCGCACTACGTAATAACACCGCGTGGTTTAGACGCTGTAAAAGATAAAAATGCAGTAATTAACGTTAACTACCTAAAGCAGTTCGATGAATTTCATCAGTTCGTTGGACAAGGAAAAGACAAAATTGAAAAGTCAGTACCACAACAGCAAACCGATGAAGAAATTACCCCAGATGAAGCATTGCGCGCTGCTTACGAGCGAATCAATAATGCATTGGCTGAAGATATTTTAGAAAAAACTCGCAAAGTAACACCCGCATTCTTTGAAAAGTTGCTCATTGAGTTACTACTAGCCATGGGATATGGCGGAACAGGCGAGGGTGCTGCCCATGCGTTAGGCATGTCAGGGGACAACGGTGTTGATGGCGTTATCGATCAAGACCCACTGGGTGTTGACCAAATCTACATTCAGGCAAAGCGCTATGCGTTAGGCAACAATGTTGGTGCGAGTGATATAAGAGACTTTTTTGGGGCTTTGAATCTGAAAAAAGCACAAAAAGGCATTTTTATCACTACATCAGACTTTACCTCTTCTGCTCAGCAAACAGCTCAAGATTTAGGTATGAGAATTGTACTTATCAACGGCACCGAATTAGCAAAACTCATGTTGCGATACAACATCGGTAGTAGAGATGAACAGGTACTGCACCTGAAGAAAATAGACGAAGAGTTTTTTGAAGGATGCTAAGGAAAGTTTATGGGACACATCAGTAATTTCGATTTTTTAAAGAAGCATCAAGAGTGGTTATATAAATTAGCGGAAAGTGCTGAACTCAATTTTTCCTCAGATCCAAACACTTCACTTATAAAAATACGTCAACTAGGTGAAGCTATAGCGCAATCAATAGCAGCCCGGATCGGTGTAGAGTTTGGTAATAATATAAAACAAATCGACCTTCTCAGAGATCTTGATTATAACTTACGTCTAGATGATAACGTTAGAGATGCTTTCCACACAATTCGAAAATTAGGCAACGCGGCTACCCATAAGTTTGACAGTACCAGTCACCGTGATGCGTTAAAAGCAATAATGGTCGGACATGCATTAGCCATGTGGTTTCATATCACTTTTGGCGGTAGTGCAGCCAAAGGCTTTAAAATAAAGAAATTTGTAAAACCACAAGATCCATCAGGGTATGTACGCTCACTTGAAGAACAAGTTGAACAATTAAAAACGGAATCACAACGTACATCTGAACGCATTAAAATCGCGGAACAGCTTAGCCAAATAGAAGCTGAAAAAGCCAAAGCAGAGCGTGAGCGTGCTGAGAAAATGTCAGCTGATAAAGCCGCATGGGAACGAGTTGCAGAAGAGCATGAAGCTAAACTAGCAGAATATAGAGCAAAAATGGATGAAGCAAATATTCTGTATAAAGCTACATTCCAAGCCAAACCCAAAGAAGAACAAGCCGCAGAACTCAAGCGTATCGAGAAGTCTTTATTTGAGATGGATGAAGCTGAAACACGTGTCATCATAGATCAGCAATTAGTAGATGCAGGTTGGGAAGCAGACACTGTAAATATTAGACATGCTGATAGAATTATTAATGGTAAAAAAATACCAGGTTCTAGACCTGAGCCAAATAAAAATAAGGCAATAGCTGAATGGCCTACAGAATCTGGGCCTGCTGATTATGCTCTGTTTATTGGTATGACTCTTGTGGGGGTTATTGAAGCCAAGAAGAATGCTAAAAATGTATATGGCGCTATTGATCAAGCTAAACGATATGCCAGAGGTATTGAGAACCTCCCTGAAGACGTAGAAGTAACTCAATATGGTGAGTTTAATACCCCTCTTACTTTTGCCACTAATGGTCGTGCTTACTTAAAACAATTAGAACAAGAAAGCGGCATCTGGTTTTTAGATGTTCGTGATAATACAAATCGCCGTAAGACGCTCAAAGGCTGGTATTCTCCACAAGAAATCAAAACTTATTTGCGCCAAACTCCGCAACAAGCCAATGCAGAGCTTGATGACATGAGCTTTGATTACGAACTTAAACTTCGGGATTACCAGAAGAAAGCGATTTTAAGTGTAGAACAAGCCATTAAGGATGGTAAAGACAAAGCTATGGTGGCTATGGCAACAGGCACAGGGAAAACCAAAACCTGTATTGCTTTAGTCTATCGCTTATTAAAAGCAGAACGTTTTCGCCGAATTCTCTTTTTAGTTGATAGAAGCGCATTAGGTGTTCAAGCGACTGTTGATTTTGGTGAGGTTCGTATGGAAAACCTCAACACCTTTGCCGACACGTTTGAAGTATTAGGCATCGAACCAGAAAAAGCGCCAAAACCTAATCCAGAAGACGATACCAAAGTTCATGTTGCTACCGTACAAGGTTTAGTAAAACGCATTATGTACCCGTCAGATAACGGAGCTAAACCAGGTGTTGGTCAGTACGATTGTATTGTTGTTGATGAATGTCATAGGGGTTACCTACTTGATCGTGAACTAAGTGAAACCGAAGTGAAATTCCGTGATCAAAAAGATTACATGTCTAAGTACCGAGCGGTTATCGAATATTTTGATGCCTTTAAGGTAGGATTAACTGCAACACCTGCACTTCATACCAAAGATATCTTTGGTGATCCTGTGTTTACCTACTCTTACACTGAGGCGGTTATTGATGGTCACCTTGTTGATCATTTACCACCGACACGAATTCACACCAAGCTGAATACCGATGGTATTAAATACGCAATGAATGAGCCTGTGCAAGTATACGATCCACAGACTCAGCAAATTGATTTAGTAAATACGCCAGATGAACTTAGTTTCGATGTTTCTCAGTTTAACCGTAAGGTAATTGCCCCCGAATTTACTAAGGAAGTATGTAAATGGTTAATCGAAAGCGATTCGCTTAACCCGTACTCACCAGAAAAATCACTGATATTCTGTGTAACCGACAAACATGCTGATGAAGTAGTCGAAGCTCTCAAAGATGCGTGTGAAAACTACCACGGTGAGGTGGAAGATGATGCCATTCAAAAAATCACGGGTGCGTCAGATAAGCCATTAGAAAAAATTCGCCGTTACAAAAATGATCGACTCCCCAATATAGCCGTTACTGTAGATTTATTAACTACAGGAGTAGACGTTCCATCTATATGTAATCTTGTATTTTTACGTCGAGTAAACAGCCGTATTTTGTTTGAACAAATGCTTGGCCGTGCAACTCGCCGTTGTGATGACATCGCCAAAGAGCGTTTCCGTATTTTTGATGCCGTAGATATCTACAAACAGTTAGAAAAGGTCAACAGCATGAAACCCGTTGTCACCAAGGTAGATATCACTTTCACAGAGTTAGAAACTGAAATCACAGGTAGTTCAGATCCTAAACTGCAACAGCTTGCGAAAGACCAGTTCCTTGCCAAGCTACAAAGCAAGAAGAATTATCTATCACCGCACCAAAACTCAGACTTTGAGCGCATTGTTGGTAAACCACCAAAAGAGTTTGCTCAAGAGCTGAAAAGCATGAAGTTGACGGACGTTGCCGATTGGTTTGTGAGTCACCCTGGTTTAGGTGAATTACTTGATATGAAAGTATCTGGTACAGGTGGAGGTGGCAACACCGTTGTGATCTCCTCTCATGAAGATGAAGTCACAGGTACATCTACAGGTTATGGCAGCGGTCAAAAGCCAGAGGATTATTTAACAGCCTTTTCCAGTTTTGTGAATGCCAACAGCAACCGAATGGTCGCCATCCAGACCGTAATTCAGCGTCCTTGGGAACTCACACGCGATAGCCTTAAAGAGCTGGCCTTAGAGCTAGAGAAAAATGAATTCCGTGAGCAAGACTTAAAAGAAGCTTGGAAAGAAGTTAAAAACGAAGATATCGCTGCTCGAATCATTGGTCATATACGTCAAGCCGCTATTGGCGAAGCGTTAGAGCCTTATGATAAACGAGTCGATAGAGCATTTGATAAGATACTTTCTAGCCAACCGTGGAAAACGCCACAACGAGAGTGGCTTGAAACTATAGCTGCACAAATGAAAGCCAACATCATTGTTGATGAGTCCAATTTAAATGAAGGGATTTTCAAGCAGAGATTAGGCGGCTTGAAACGAGCAACTAAGCTATTTGAGGAACCCGTAAGTGATATATTGGGCCAGTTCAACAAAGCAGTTTGGTTACAAGACGAACAACAGCATTCAGCCTAACAATATATAATGAGGGCATTATTATGTGGTTTGAGCGTAAAGTCTGAATCCACCCAAAAGAATTAAAATTAGAGAAACTAAATGAGTACGCAAGATTTAATCAATAAACTCTGGAACCTATGTAACCTCCTACGTGATGATGGTATTACTTATCATGAATATCTTAATGAACTCACTTATTTGATTTTTCTTAAAATGGCAGAAGAAACTGATACTGAGGACGGACGCACAGAGCACGAGAAAACACGAAAGTTAAAAGACGGAGAAAAGAGAAAGGAACCTAACATACCTGAAGGGTATAGATGGAAAAATTTAAAAGGTTATAACAATGTTTCGAGATTAGATGAATACAAAAAGTTATTGATTCATCTGGGATCTAATGGAACCGTTATCACCAAAGCCATTTATGCTAACGCCACAACTGTAATTCGCAAGCCAACCACTTTAGAAAAACTGGTCACTCAGATAGATAAACTTGATTGGTACAGTGCCAAAGCCGAAGGTTTAGGGGATATGTACGAAGGCTTGCTGGAAATTAATGCTAGTGAGAAAAAATCTGGTGCAGGACAATACTTCACCCCACGCGTATTGATAGAAATTATGGTTGAGCTTATGAAGCCAACCCCAAAAGATAAAAGAAATAAACAAGCGGGCGATGTGATAGTTGATCCGACAGCCGGAACAGGTGGCTTTCTAATCGCAGCTCATCAATATATGGAAGACAATTTTGATGTTGCAGGATTAGATGAGGAGGATTATGACAATTATCAACATAAGACTTTTCATGGAATGGAGCTTGTGTCTGATACTCGCCGACTAGCGATGATGAATCTGATGCTACACGATTTAGCTATTGATGATGAGAGTGCAGGCGTTTTATTCGGAGATACCTTATCTAATGAGGGAAAAACTCTTCCCAAAGCCAGTCTAATTTTGGCTAACCCTCCATTTGGCACCAAGCAAGGTGGTGGTGTTCCAACTAGGGATGACCTTGTTCATTACACCTCTAACAAGCAGTTAGCGTTTTTACACACCATGTACCACAGTATGTTAAAGCCAGGTGGTCGTGCCGCAGTGGTGTTGCCAGACAACGTATTATTTGAAGGCTCAACAGGTCGTAAAATTCGCAACGACTTAATGGAAAAGTCTAACCTGCACACCATTTTGAGATTACCAACAGGCATCTTCTACGCGGCAGGTGTTAAAACCAATGTACTGTTTTTTGAAAAGCCAACTGATATCACTAAAGATAAAGGTAACACCAAGAAAGTCTGGGTATATGACCTTCGTGCCAATATGCCGCAATTTGGCAAACGCACGGTTTTAACTAAAGCTCACTTTGACGAATTCTATCAAGCAGTTGGTAGCGACCTAACTCAAGTCGATGAAGCCAAACGCCAAGCCTTTATCGATAAGCATAAAGACGGCAGTGAAGTAGGTGATGTTGATACTTGCCGATTACGTTGTTTCACCCGTGAAGAAATCACTGCCAAAGACGATTCACTTGATCTTGCTTGGATTCGTGACGACAGCATTGAAGATGCCGCCAACTTGCCTGAGCCAGATGTATTGATTAATGAAGCGATAGAAGAGTTAGCTGGAGCGATTACTGATTTACAGTCAATTTTAGTGGAGCTTGATGCTGCTGAAGAAACGGATGAGGTTATTGCATGAGCCAGTTGCCTCCAGGTTGGGAACTAAAAAAGTTTACAGACGTTTTTGATATTAATGGTGGGACTCAGCCTCCTAAAAGTGAGTTTATCTCGGAGCCAAAAGAGGGCTACATTCGACTTTTACAGATCAGAGATTTTGGGGCTAAACCAGTTCCTACGTATATCCCAGACAATGGTAAACGAAGAACTTGTACAGAAGACGATATTTTAATTGGTCGTTATGGTGCGTCTGTTGGGAGAATATGTACGGGTATGTCTGGCGCATATAATGTAGCGCTCGCTAAAGTTGCTAAACCTGATTACATTGACACTGGTTACTTGAAATACTTTTTAAAATCAGACGTATTTCAAAGACCACTATCGATGCTTTCGAGATCTGCTCAAAATGGTTTTAACAAAAAAGATCTATCAACGTTTGATTTCTATCAGCCCCCTCTGGAAGACCAGAAACGCATTGCAGATAAACTGGATTCAGTATTAGCCAAAGTCGAAGGGGCACAAGCTCGCCTAGACAAAATCCCAACCATCCTAAAACGATTCCGCCAATCCGTTCTTGCCGCCGCCACCTCCGGCGAACTCACCAAAGACTGGCGTGAGGAGAATAGTGATTCTGTAAATACGCTCGCTGAGTTTTTTATAGCGGAATACGACGGCAAAGATCTGGCTGAGTTACCTCAAGGTTGGGGGTATGTTAGCTTCAAAGATGCCGCAGATATTAAGTCAAATTTAACTGATCCTAAACTTACTCCTGACGCAATCCATTTGGCACCAAATCATATTGAAGCAAATACAGGTAAAATTCTCGAATTGGTAACTGTTGAACAAGATGGAGTGAAAAGTAATAAGCATCAGTTTTATGCAGGCCAAATCATCTACTCAAAGATACGTCCATACTTGAATAAAGTATGTGCAGTAGACTTTGAAGGTCTTTGCAGCGCGGATATGTATCCAATAGAAGCGAAAGTGAATCGTGAATATTTGCTAAATGTAATGTTGTCCGATGAATTTGTTAACTACACATCACAACAGCAAGGCCGAGTTGTTCTCCCTAAAATAAACCAAAAAGCTTTGAATAAAATTCCTGTTCCAGTACCTCCAGAAGCTGAGCAGCTTGAAATTTCGAGATTGACTTCCGAGCTTTTAGCGAAAGCTGAAGTTGTAGAAAAACAATACAACGCCGCCAAAGCTCGATTAAACAAACTTAATCAATCTATTCTCGCTAGAGCATTTAAAGGCGATTTATTCTTACCTTTATCTGAGTCCACAGCTATTAAATTTAGAATTGCAGGCAGTACCAACTCTTCAGAAAATACTGCCTCATTCGAATTAAAAACTGATTTGATCTCAGATGTGCCTGATAGTAGCACGGTTGATAATACGAAAATTGATCAAGTTTCTGCCGCTCCAGCCAACGACGAAGATCTAGAGTTCGAAAAGAATAGTGAAGTTTTAAAGCTACTTAGAACTAACAAAAAACGTAGCCGTTCTGTACAGGAGATATTTGATACCAATGAACTGAATACTTTCGAAACGATAGATAACATTTTTATAGAACTAAAGAAATTACTGAAACTTAACCTAATTGAACAGTTAGGTAATGGTATTAATACGAAATTTAAGGCTAAGTAGTAGTGAAAATTGATTTTTTAAAAATTAGGGATGGTTTTAAAAACATCAACAACCTTGAAATTGATTTTGATGACCAACAATTACTCACTGTTTTAATTGGCCGTAATGGCTCAGGAAAATCGAATGTTATTGAAGCACTAGTTCGAATATTCAGAGCTTTGGATTTTGGTAATGAAGAAGCTCCATTTAGCTATGAGCTGAGATATTTTCTAGGCTCTGAAAATCAGAAGCTGATTAAAATAGATGCATCGCCTTCTTATGGGAGCACACCTCATCAGCAACACAAGATTGAAGTGGCTGAAAAAGATGAGGAAGGAGTTTATAAAAATTTTAAAACGATAGGTATATCGAAAGTAGCTAGGGACGCGCAAGGACATTCAGAAGTGCTGCCAAAGCACCTATTTGCCTATTATTCCGGCCCCAGTGACAGATTAGAAGATTTGTTCAAACCGCATAGAACAAAGTTTTATAATCAGCTACTTAAGAACAAAGTTAAAATAGAAGACGAAGTTCGCCCGCTATTCTATGCTAAACCGTTCCATAGTCAGTTTGTACTATTGGCATTTTTTTTAAATCAAAAACGAAGAGTTGGCCGAGAGTTTTTAGAACAACAGCTTGGTATTAAAGACTTTCATTCTGTTCATTTTGTATTTAGACGACCCGAATGGGGTAAGAATAACAAAACAGACATATTTTGGGGGGCTAGAGGGGTTGTTCGTGATTTCTTAGATCGGCTTTTACCGCATAGTTTTGGAACGATAAAATCGACAAGAGAAGAAGCTTCCTCTTTAACAGGAAGAGGGAGTGATAACGAGTTTGTGCACCTTTTCTTACCTGATATTCAAAGCCTAAAAAATGTTGCTAAAGGGTTGGAGCCAAAGAATTTTTTTAAAATGCTAGAAAGTACCTTGCTTTCTGAGTTGATCGATAGTGTTCATATCAAGGTTAGATTGAATAATAATGAGATAGTCAGCTTTAGTGAGTTAAGTGAAGGTGAGCAGCAACTATTAACCGTTCTTGGCTTGTTAGAATTTACTGTTGAAGATGATTCACTATTTTTACTTGATGAACCTGATACTCATCTAAATCCTGCATGGGCGGCGAAATACCATAACTTTTTGCAGAGGTTTATTCCTAATAAAAAGTTTTGTCATATTTTGATGGTGACCCACCATCCACTAGCTATTGCTGAATTGAACCAGCAACAGATTCAAGTATTACGAAAGAGTCAAAATGGAACATCTTTCGCAGAAGTACCAGCTGAAAGCCCAATAGGTATGGGAGTAAATGGTATTTTAACCAGTGACATGTTTGGCATGGCAACAACATTAGATAAGCACACAAGCGGTGTTATTGAGAAACGTAGAACGTTACTTGAAAAAGAGACTTTAACTGAGCATGAAACCAAAGAACTAAGAAAGCTAAATGGTTCGTTAGAGCGTTTAGGTTACGGTTATACCCACCCAGATGAAGATTATAGGCAGTTCCTAATTGCTAGAAAAAGAGCAATAGACTCTATGGATTCGAAAGGTTTAGATGATACGGAGTATCGTTTAAATATTATTGAGAATATATTAAAGACAAAGGGACTGGTTTAATTGCGATATATAGACATTAATTTAATCGATGCATGTAAACCTGACAATTGGGATGTTAATGCTAGGCAGTGGTTAGCTGAAGTTAGGAATGCACAAGATAAATCAGCAGAATTTACACGACTTGGTAGTAAGTGGTCACCATTTAAGGACAATTTTATTAATCAGTTTGGTGATAAATGTTGGTATTCAGAAGTGCCTCGAATTGCGACCGATTTCAACGTTGACCATTTTCGTCCTAAAGGTGCCGTTAAGAAAGCTAAAGAATCTTATGCTACTAGAGTAGTTGGTGGGCAATCAGAAAAACACTCTGGTTATTGGTGGTTAGCGTTTGAACCAAAAAATTATCGGTATTCTTGTCAATACGCCAACCAACCAAGAGATAATGGCGGCAAACATGATTATTTCCCGCTTCACAACGAAAACACCAGAGTCTGGAGCCAATGCTCGTTAAGAGA
Source organism: Psychrobium sp. MM17-31 (assembly GCF_022347785.1). NCBI lineage: Bacteria > Pseudomonadati > Pseudomonadota > Gammaproteobacteria > Alteromonadales > Shewanellaceae > Psychrobium > Psychrobium sp. MM17-31. The sequence continues at coordinate 159,126 of NZ_JAKRGA010000005.1, read as the reverse complement.
GCACAACGTTGAAGATCCTGTTCTTATTGATCCATGCGTACTTGCAGATGTGCAACTATTATCCTTTGAAAAGTCTCCTGGTATGGCTCACTCCCGATTTGATCAAGCAACTGACAAAGCGAAATATGAAAGAGTGCGAACCAGTACCAAGTGTTACAACCTTAACCACAAGACAGTAAAAGGTGAAAGGTTAAAAGTAATTACATCCGTTCAGCAAGACTTAGAGCTACTAGAAAGTATTCATGGATTACCACAGGCAAGTAAGCAAGCAATGCAAGCTCATGCGAGTAACGCTGAAGATCGAATAATTGATGCCTGTAACCGACAATCACCATTTTCAGCCGCCGCAGTAGCTTTTGTTAAACCTAAAAAAGCAGAGCCTTGGTTGGCTAGTATTTTACCACTACTGGACCTTAGCGATTAAACTCAATACTAATTTGGCGTTCAATAAAAAAACACATGTCTAGTGGGGCTCTGCTTGTAATAGCTAATCTATAAAAAATGAGACAAACTTACCTTTGTCTCATTTTGAGATGTATCTATACATTTATGACTAGATGTAATTTTAGCGAACACATTCTGCCCTTATAAACCTTATTCTTAATAGCCTAAATTTTCTAATATATTAAATTGCAGCGAACAGCCAATTTGACTCTCTCAATATTTACATCTAAGTAAAAAATTAAAGTAATAGCTATCTAACGATATATATCGTTAATTGTCATAAAGGATATTTGTAAAGCGTTTAATTCATCCAATAAAAGTAATTATACAACATTGCGTTAATTCTAGAACCTCTGTTTGAATCGACCAGATTTTCCTAGACACAAATAAGTAGTAAACTTTGTGTCCTAGGAGGATAAATGAGCGCAAAAAGATTTCCAGAAGAATTCAAGATACAGGCCGTTAAGCAAGTTACTGAAAAAGGCCATGCGGTTGCGAGCGTTGCCGAGCGGCTAGATATTTCCACCAATAGCCTTTATAACTGGTTAAAACGTTATGGTAGTAATAGCGAGCACTATCAAGAGCTATCGGAGCAAGATAAGCGTATAAGAGAGCTTGAAAAAGAGTTAAAGCGTACTCAACAAGAGCGTGATCTTTTAAAGGAAGCCGCCGTGTACTTTGCGGGCGAGTCAAAGAAAAGTACACGTTCATAAAGTCTCGGCTCAACCAATACCCAATAAAGCTGATGTGCCAAGCATTACAAGTCCATCGCAGTGGCTTCCATGCTTGGCTTAAAAAGCCTGAGTCTGAACGGTCTATAGATGACAGACGCTTAACGGGATTAATCAAACAATCTTGGCTAGAAAGTGACTGTGTATATGGCTATCGTAAAATTCAAAGTGATATGCGAGATTTAGGAGAAGCTTGCTCTAAAAATAGAGTTCATCGGTTAATGCAGTTGGCTGGTATCCAAGCGCAGGTTGGCTATAAAAAGCGTAAAGGAAATTATGGTACTAAACCATCAGTTGTTGCTGATAACCAACTTAAACGACAGTTTGACGTGGTAGAGCCAAATCAAGCTTGGGTAACTGATATCACTTATATTGACACTCATGAGGGCTTTCTATATCTCGCTGTTGTTATCGATTTATTCTCTCGGCAGGTGATTTGTTGGTCGATGCAATCAATGATGCATACCGATTTAGTCTTAAGTGCATTACTTGCAGCAGTGTGGCGTAGAAAGCCTAAGCAGACTGTTATTATACATTCAGATCAAGGTAGCCAGTTTACCGGTTATGATTGGCAGCGCTTTGCTGCTGAGCATAATTTATCGCTAAGCATGAGTCGCAGAGGTAACTGTCACGATAATGCAGTTGCAGAAAGCTTTTTTCAGCTGCTTAAGCGCGAACGGATTAAGCGAAGAAAGTATAAAAGCAGGGAAAAAGCGAAGGAAGATATTTTCGATTACATCGAAATGTTTTATAACAGTAAACGCAAACATGGTTATTTAAATAATCAGTCTCCGGCTGACTATGATAGAACCTATTTTATGCATCAAGAAAACGTCTAGGTAAGTCTGGTCGATTCATACAATTTATTCGCACAATTTAAAATTTGTTCGCTCTAATTATGTTTTGTCAGTTAAACCGCATCTCCACACGCCCAACCAGAACTCCATGCCCATTGGAAGTTGTAGCCTCCTAACCAGCCACGAGCATCTACAATTTCAACAATGAGTTAGAAGGTGGTTAGTACTTTTCTGCGCTAATAAGTGTTGTTAATCTACATTTTTATGCGCATAAAAGTGTAGTAAATTGACATTTTATTGCGCATAAAAATGTGTTGACTTATACTTTATTCTACAAAATATAGGGCGAGGGTTAGCACAATGAAACGATTGCTATTAGAAAAGTTAATATCTTGGAAAAAACAAGCTAAGCGTAAGCCAGTCTTGTTAGATGGTGCACGCCAAACAGGAAAGTCGTTTCTGCTTGAACATTTGTTTGGTGCTCATTTTGAGCAAGTCATTCGTTTAGATTTTTTAGAGCAACCTTCTCTCTCTAATATATTTTCAGATTCATTAAACCCTTCGGATATATTAGTTAATATCGAATTAACATTGAATATCAGCATTGATCAGAAAAATGCGTTAATTATTTTTGATGAGATTGGTGAATGCCAAGCCGCGATAGATTCATTGAAGTTTTTTGCTGAGCAACATCCCGACATGTACATCTGTGCGTCTGGTTCTAATATAGGTTTGTTGGGATCTTTTCCTGTTGGGAAAGTAGAGCTGTTAACGTTATACCCTTTAACATTTGAAGAGTTTTTGTGGGCATCGCAACAAACGCCACTTGAAAAAGCATTCAATCAAATGAATATGGGGAAAATTGCTCACGATAAGCTGTTTGATTTATTGCTCGATTATTACTTTGTTGGCGGTATGCCCGAAGCTGTAAACAGCTGGTTTGAGTCAAAAAGTGACAAAGGGATAATAGAAAGAGTAGAGCAGGTTAGCCAAATTCACGCCGACCTTATTGTCGGCTATGAGCGTGATTTTGGTAAGTATTCGGGTAAAACGTCTGCACAGCATATCCAATCTATTTTTAATAATATTCCTACTCAGCTGTCTCAGAACATTGATGATTCAGTTAAGCGTTTTAAGTTTAAAGACGTAATAGAAAAGAAAACGAGGTACCAAGATTTATCTGGACCTATCAATTGGTTAGATAAGTGTAAGTTGCTTTCTAAATGCCATCCGATAGATACAACACCTAGCTCACCATTGTCAGCATTAACTAAAGATAATCGCTTTAAATTGTTTATGTTTGATGTGGGATTACTTAATCATATGCTTGAGTTATCTTACAAAGAACTTCGCGATCAAGGTTTTAATTATAAAGGCTATATTGCAGAGAATTTTGTACAAAATGAGCTGATTGCGGCTAATGGTAGTTCTACTTACTCTTGGGAATATGCGCGCAGTGAAATTGAGTTTTTGCTGAAGAAAGACGATGGACAGATTGTTCCTGTTGAAGTTAAAAGCGGTAAACGAACAAGAGCTAAATCATTGGGCGTTTATGTTGATCGCTATAAGCCAGCGCAAACTGTCAAACTTATTGGGTCGACAGGTTCATTGGATAATAAAAACGCGTTGGTGTTACCGCTATATTATGCTTCTAGATTACACATGCTGCTCGATTAATCGATAGGGATAGATCACTATGATTTATCCCCTACAGATAACAATGTGCGTATAGCGCTACTTAGTTGATATTCCTAGACTATTAAACCGCATCTCCACACGCCCAACCAGAGCTCCATGCCCATTGGAAGTTGTAGCCTCCGAGCCAGCCGCTAACGTCCATCACTTCGCCGATGAAGTAGAGGCCTTTGACCTTTTTTGATTCCATGGTTTTTGAGCTAAGTTCGTCGGTGTTTACGCCGCCTAAAGTGACTTCGGCGGTGCGGTAACCTTCGGTGCCGTTTGGCTTGATTTTCCACTGGTGGAAGTAGGTGGCTAGGTTAACTAACTCTTTGTCGTTAAATTGATTTAATGGTTTGTCATCAATTTTGTTTAGCTCGATTAAACGCTCGATAAAGCGTTTTGGTAGATGCTGCGTTAGACAGGTTTTAAGTGCCTGTTTGGGACTTTTCTCGCGCGCTTTTTCTAACACGTTTTGTAAATCGCTGCTTGGTAGCAAGTCGATGGTGATTGCTTCGCCCGCTTTCCAATACGAAGATACTTGTAGCATCACTGGGCCTGATAAACCGCGGTGAGTAAATAGCATGTCTTCGCTAAAGTTAACGCCATTTTCGCAGGTTACAGATGCTGACAGGCTGATGCCTGAAAGACATTCGAAATCTTCTTTGTCGTTGTTTTGCCACGTAAAAGGAACAAGCCCAGCGGTAGTTTCTGTGACGTTTAAGCCAAACTGCTGCGCAACCTTGTAACCAAATGGTGTCGCGCCGAGTTTTGGCATTGAGAGGCCGCCTGTGGCGATGACAAGCGATGTTGCTTGGTATTTACCTTGGCTGGTTGTGATGTCAAAGCCGTCGTCGGTTTTGTTGATGGTCATGATTTCATGACGCAGCTCTATGGTCACGCCAGCCTTGTCACACTCACTCTCTAGCATGTGAACGATGTCTTTGGCGCTGTCGTCGCAAAATAGTTGGCCGAGTGTTTTCTCGTGATAAGGGATTTGGTATTTGCCGACTAGGGAGATGAAGTCCCACTGGGTGTAGCGACTAAGCGCTGATTTCACGAAATGTTTGTTGCCACAGATGTAGGCGTTAGGCTCGATGTTGTAGTTGGTAAAGTTGCAACGACCACCGCCGCTAATAAGAATTTTTCGGCCAATTTTTTTGGCGTTATCGAGTAATAATACGCGTTTTCCGCGATAGCCAGCAGTGGCTGCACAGTGTAGACCTGCCGCACCTGCGCCAATGATTATTACGTCGAAGTTGTTCATGGAATTCTCTTTTTTAATGTTGCGTAAATCGATGTGAAGAATATTGCGTGGGGATTGAAGCGAGGATCATTCCCGTTTTTATCGCCTTAAATCAGAAATTGGCCAATGAAAAAATCATGGATGATTTTTTAGTATTTGCCGCAGGGATGCGGATCAAATACGTCATTGAATAGGCAATTTATTATTTAAGATGAGCGATAAAGTGGCGGGTCGCCTTTCTTTTGGTTACTTTTCTTTGGCGAAGCAAAGAAAAGTAACTGATGTGCTTGTGAAAAACTTGAGAGTGGAACAAATTACAAAAAGCACATCATTATCTGCACGTAATATAAGAGTATCGACATAACCTAATAAAACGTGCGTATTGTAACCGCGTATGAGCGCTGAGGCTACTCTACAGTTGAACCTGGTTCCATGATGCTGCCGCCTGCGCCTTCAACTGCCATTGCTGCGAAGTCTTTGTCGAACATGTACATGGCTGAGCCGTCGTTACCGATCATTTCTAGCTTGTCTAGGATGCCTTTGAATAGCTTCTCTTCTTCGTGTTGCTCGGCAACATACCATTGTAGGAAGTTGAAGGTTGAGTAGTCGTGGCTGGTGAAAGCTACGTGAGCTAGTTCGTTGATCTTGCTTGTGATCTCACACTCGTGCTCAAGAATTTGTGTGAATACGTCGTGTAGTGATTCGAACTCGTGTGGCGCGGCATCGATGGCACCTAAAATTGGTAGACCGCCTGTTTCTGATACGTAGGTGAATAGGCGTTTCATGTGTTCCATTTCTTCGTTGGCGTGTTTGCGCAAGAAGGTTGCTGCGCCGTCGAAGCTTTTGTCTTCACACCATGCACTCATTTGTAGGTATAAGTTTGATGAGTAGAACTCAAGATTGATTTGTTCGTTGAGCTTTTGGATCATTTGTGCTGATAACATGAGCTTCCCTTTTTTGGTGCGTGATGCTGAAAATTTAGTTGGCCAGATAATGGCGTAATTTAGGGGAGTGGTCAACGGTAAAAACGGTGTGAAATGTGATTGTGGCTAAGTTTTTCGGCTGAATTTTAGCTAGTGAGAACACTTGTCATTAACGTTATGATTTCAAAGCTATATTTATGCTATTTGCTAAAAATAGTTCGCATTTATATTACGGTTTTACAATCGTAATTTTGTAAAAGATTCGCGGTAATTTAGTCCGAGGATTGTATGATGTGCTTATAAGCTTTGGAGAAAATACCAGCATGGATGAAAGCACACCAGTTACTTTTCTTTGCGTCGCCAAAGAAAAGTAACCAAAAGAAAGGCGACCCGCGGGTTTATCGCTGAATCTTGAATAAAAAATTGCCTTATCAATACCGTATTTGATCCGCATCCCTGCGGCAAATACTGAAAAATCGTCCCTGATTTTTCTATTGGTCAATTTCTAATTCAAGGCGATAAACGGCGGGAGGTGTCCGCACGTTGACATATCGCATTAGATTCTCGAATAAATACTCACATAACAAGACGAACGTTACTTGCGCCAATCGTAACCACTTGGACTTTGGAAGGCGCGCAGGTCGAATTCTGGAAGCACTGCATAGATGTGGTCGAATAGGTCTGCTTGTATCGCTTCGTAGTTCGCCCAGCGGATGTCGGTGCAGAATAGGTAGATTTCGATTGGCAGGCCGTTTTCGTCTGCTGCCAGTTGGCGTACCAGCATGGTCATGTCTTTGCTAACCATGGGGTGGTTCTTTAAATAATATTCTAAGTAGGCGCGGAAGGTGCCGACGTTGGTGAGTTTTCGGCCGTTGGCACCTAAGGTTAAATCGCTAGTTAGTTGTTGATTTTGCTCGTCTATTTCAGCTTGTTTCTGAGTTAGATAATCGGCGATAGAGTCGATTTTTTTAAGGCGTTCGATGAGCGCTTGATCCATAAAGCCAATGGAATTGACGTCGATGCGAATTGAACGTTTGATGCGGCGGCCGCCTGCCTGTTCCATGCCACGCCAGTTTTTGAATGAATCGCTGATTAGGGCGTAGGTTGGGATCATGGTGATGGTTTTATCCCAGTTTTGTACCTGTACCGTGGTAAGCGCGACTTCTAACACTTCACCGTCGGCACCGTATTTAGGCATTTCTATCCAGTCACCACGACTCACCATTTGGTTGGCGGCGAGCTGCACGCCTGCGACAAAGCCAAGGATGGTGTCTTTAAAGACTAATAGCACGACGGCGGTCATGGCCCCTAAACCACTGAGGAAGTAGAGCGGTGATTTGCCGAAGATGGTTGAGATTGAGATAACCGCAACGATCAAGAAAATAATGAGCTTAACCAGTTGGTTGATGCTTTTTACTGGTAGTTTCTTATTGAGACCGCGATCTCTGGCGATATCTAGTACGACATCGAGAATTGAGAATAAAAAGGCGGCAATTTTCATCAAGATAGCGATGTTACATACCGTCACCACTATGGTTGTTAGCGCCGGATAGGGATGCAGGGCAACCGGACTAAAGGTGGCGATTATCAGCAGTGGAATAATGGCGGCTATTTTGGCAAGTGCTTGATGTTTTTCGAGTAAATCGAGTGTCTTTGGGGCAGTTTTTCCCAATAATCGATTGAGGAGATTAATGAGTATTAGGCGATCAACTTTGTCGATAATGACTGAGGCAATCAGCATGATGCCAACGAGTATTGCGCTGTCGAGCCATACGTATTGGGTGATTGGCTGATATTGGGCAATCAGTTGATTTAGATAATTTGTCACTCATCCTACTCCTTTGGTTAGTCTTGAGTAGGATAGAGTAATTTTTTAGCGAATGCTATTGGGCAAGTGCGTTGCTAATGAGTTCGCTCAGTTGGGCAATGGATTGGGCATCGGCTTGGTTTTGTTGTTTATTTTCCAACAGTTGGTAGCTGATGTTTAGTCCGGCGATAAGTGCAACGTTGAGCAGGTTGGCGCTCGGTTGTTTTTGTTGCACTTTTTCCATTTGTTGATTTAACAATTTTGCCGATTCGAGCAGGGCGTCTGCCTGACCTTCGGGGCATGCCACCGATAGCGTTTTATCAAGCAGGGTGATTGTTAACTCTTGGCTCATTAGGCTTCTTGCTCTAGGCGTCCCACAATTGCGTTGATTTTGCTAATGGTTTGCGCGTGATTTTCTTCTTGCTCTAGCGCTTCAAGTTGCAGAGTTTCGTTGTCGTCTTCAAGTTGTTTTACTTGGGCAGCTAGTTGTTCGTTTTGTGCTGTTAGGCGAGCGATTTCGTCGTTGTGTGAGGCGTTTTTTGAGATAAGTTGTTCGATGAGTTGCTCTAGTTTTGGTAATGCTGAATCTGACATGAGAAATCCTGTGAAAATAATGAAAAAAAGACTGTAGTACAAACACTAGTCTAGTGGGGCTTAATATAAACAATATGGGGTGTAAATAGCCAGTCGTAGTGCGGGTTTATTGTAAGAATTTATACATTTTTTTGATCAAATAGACGTTGTAGTCCCAATTCGATGTCTTGTTCACCCAAACCCGCGAATCCAAGGCGAATAAATCGATCACTTGTTTGATTTTTATCGATTAAAAACTGCGACTCTTGTTGGATGTAAATGTCGTTGTTTAATGCTCGCTCGGTGAGTGCTTTGGCGCTTTGATTTATTTGCACCCACATCGCCATGCCGCCGTCGGGAATGGTAAACGCCGATACAATGCCAAGTGATTGATAGTGTTCGAGTTGTTTAATCATGAAATCGCGGCGTTGGTGATAGGTTTTAGTGGCTTTGCGCAGGTAACGTTCGAACGCGCCTGCTTGCATCCAACGGGCGATAGCGTCTTGCATTGGCACACTTACTTTGTGATTGAGCAGGCTTTTGTAATTGGTTACCGCGGTGGCGAGTTGTTTGTCCATCGCCATAAAGCCAATGCGCGCGCCGGGAAACATCACTTTCGAGAAAGTGGATAGATAAATCACCAAGCCGTTGGGATCGTCACTGGCCATTGGCGCTAGCGGTTGGCAGCTGTAGTGATATTCGTGATCGTAGTCGTCTTCGATGATGGCGATGTTGTGGCGACTGGCAACTTGGTAGATAGCGTGACGCCTGCTTGGCGGCAGTGTGACCGTGGTTGGATATTGGTGCAAAGGCGTTAAATAGATTACGGCAATGGGTTGACCAAGCGCCAGTTGGTTAGCGATCGCTTTCTCTAATTCGCTAGGAATCATGCCATTCTCATCTTGCGGGATGGAAATGACCGTGGTTCCGCTACTTTGAAAGCTACGCCATGCGGGAGCGTAGCCCATGGCTTCGGTGGCAACGCTATTGTTTGGCGATAATAGCAGTTGCGACAGCATATAAAGCGCTTCTTGTGAGCCGTTGGTAATGACTATTTCGCGATCTGTTAGAGAACGGGCACGACGTAGATATTGACTAACTTGTTCAATTAACGGCGAAAAACCAGCTATGTTACCGTAATTCAGTTCGGCCAGTTGTGGTCGAGAGAAAGCATCGCTAACGTAGCTTTTAAACTCGTGAAAGGGAAATAGCGATATATCTGGCGTACCGCCAGCAAAGTTATAGCGGTAGTTCGCGGCAACTTGGTCGCTGTGGCGCGGGACGTTTTTGGTAAATTGCCATTGAAATCCTGACTCACTGACGCGATTTTGCTGCGCTGGTGGCAAAGAGCTGTTGATTGGTAGGTTTGTAGCCACGAAATAACCGCGCCGTTGCTTACTAATAATCCAACCTTGAGCGATGAGTTCGTTATAAGCCGCCATAATGGTGTGGCGGTTGGTGCTAAGTTGCTGTGCGAGCTCTCGCGCCGATGGCAATTGCTCGTTCTCTTTCACTTGCCCTTGCTTGATGGCTTGGCGCAGCGCATGGCTAATGGCGAGGTATTTTGCGCCCTTGAAATTCGAAAGTGACTCATTGCTGATGTGGAGCGTTTTCACTGGTATAGCATTAACTTAATTTCTGGTTGTTAACAATCTACCAGATGTTTCCATAATTATCTCCATTGATCATTAACGGAATGAATTATGAAACAGCCACAACCTCTTATTCTTGCAAATGATATTGTCACGCTTAAGCCGATGACGATGGCTATGGTGGAAGATTTTTATCGCGCCGGAAAGCCTGAGCAAATTTGGCAATGGACTCAACCCTATCAATGTGAATCGCTAGCAACGGCGACTCGTTGGGTAGAAACGGGATTGGCAGCCGTTGAGCGTGGTGAACAGGTTATGTTTGCCATTATCGACAATGCCACAGGGCGTTTTGTCGGCAGTACTCGTTATTTGAGTATCGATGTAGTCAATTCCACCATCGAAATTGGCTACACATGGGTTAATCCCGAATTTCAACGCTCTCACATCAATTCAAACTGCAAATTGTTGTTGCTAACTCATGCTTTTGAAGCTTTGGGGGCGGTGCGCGTGCAGTTGCGTACTCATAAGCGCAATCAAAAATCCCGCAATGCGATTAGCCGTTTGGGAATGCAGTTTGAAGGTATTTTTCGCCACAATATTTTGCTATCAACGGGAGAGTATCGCGATACTGCGATGTTTAGTATGTTGCGAGATGAATGGCCGCAGGCCAAACAACGATTGATGGCTAGAATTGCAGGCTCTGCTAGCTCAGTGAACGCTGCAAAGGCGGCCATTAGTGACACGGCCAATGCTCTGATGCAAGAAGCGCCTTTCGCACAAATTGTGGTGGCGAGTAATGATAACTTGCTCGATCAAATCATCTATTTACCGCTGCAGCTCGACAGGCAGCGTGGTGTGTTAACCGGTCATATGGCGAGTGATAATAAGCTGGCGTGGTTATTGGAAAATTCACCTCGTGTGGTGGTGGTTTTTGACGGCGGCGATAATTATGTGTCACCACAGGTACATGCCAAGCAGTTGGTGCCAACATGGAATTATCGCAAGTTGCATATCAGCGGCCAATTTAGCTTTTTATCTACCGATGAAAACGAAGCAATTATCAAGGCGCAAGTTGCGCAGTTTGAAGGTGGCAAAAATCAGGAAATGCAATGGCAATATGAACAGCAGTCACCAAAATTAATGGCGACTATGCTCAGTCAGATCCGTTGTTTCGAAATCGCCATCGAGCAAATTCAAATGCACGAAAAGCTGAGCAAGCATAAACCTTTTGAATTGCGCAAAGCCATTGCTGATGAGCTAGTGGCCGACGGTCAGTTAAGTTTGGCAAACGCGCACCTTGATTGAACGAACTATTGAGTGAGCAGTTGAGAGAGTTTTTGACAGAGCTGTTGAGCACTGGTCAATGAGGTTATTGATATTGTTGGATGAGCTAGTTCCTTCATTGGGCGGAGGATCGTATACTTTATTCATTCAATTATTTTACGAACAACATTATGAACCCAAGCTATCAATTCAATGACCTTATTTGTCGTGACCATCGCTTTAATGTACCGCTGGATTATCAGCAGCCAGAGCAACAACAGTTATCTGTTTTTGTGCGTGAAGTGGCCAGCGAACAAGGCATCGAGCAGCAGTTTCCTTATTTGATTTTCTTTCAAGGCGGTCCTGGATTTGGTGCAAGCCGCCCGACGGGGCTTGATGGCTGGGTTGGTGAGGCTTGTAAGCATTACCGCGTATTGTTACTCGACCAGCGCGGCACAGCCTGTAGTTCGCCAGTAAATGCACAAACCTTACGTCATATGTCTCCTGAGCAGCAAGCTGAGTATCTAGCTCATTTTCGCAGTGACAACATAGTGCGCGATGCCGAATTTATTCGTCGTCAGCTGATTGGTGATGCGCAGTGGACTATTTTAGGTCAAAGCTTCGGTGGTTTTTGTGTGCTGCGCTATCTATCGGCTGCACCAGAGGGCGTTAAGCAGGCCTTTATTACTGGTGGCATTCCATCACTTACTCGTCCTGCTGCTGATGTTTATCGCAAAACATTTAGCCGTGTTTTAGACAAGAATCAGCTGTTTTTCGATACCTATCCGCAGGCGCAAGCAATGGCAAAAGCGATTGCCGAGCACTTGTTAACTCACGACGAAACCTTGCCTGATGGCTCGCCACTAACGGTTGAACGTTTTCAATTATTGGGTATTCACTTGGGAATGACTGGTGGTCATCAAGAGTTGTATGCCGCATTAGAGCAAGCCTTCGTCGATGTGAATGGCCAGCGTGAACTGAGCTTTGTATTTAAACAAGCGATGCTCGGTTTACTCGATTACGACACTAATCCGATTTTCGCATTCTTACACGAATCCATTTATTGCCAAGAGTTTGCGTCGAATTGGGCGGCACATCAGGTGCGTAATGAGGAATTTAGCCAGCAGTTTAATTACCTTGGTGGTGAGCAGGTGTTTAACTTTACGGGGGAGATGATTTTCCCGTGGATGTTTGAGCAGTTTTCACAATTAAAACCACTAGCACAAGCCGCGCAATTGTTGGCAGAAAAAGACGATTGGTCGATGTTATATGACCTTGAGCAGTTGGCGAATAATCAGGTACCTGTGGCGGCTGCGGTGTATGAGACTGATATGTATGTTGATATTGCCTATTCCAATGAAACGTTGCAGCAAGTAAATGGCGCAATGGCGTGGTATAGCGGCGATCATGAGCACAATGGTATTAAGGTAGATGGTGCGCGAATTTTTGCAACGCTGCATAAGATATTGAACCCTTAGTAGCGTATATTTATACCTTAGAATTTCATCGAGTTAGGTTGTTGATTTAGCGTTCAACGTTGATTTTTTGTGCCATACTAGTGCGACAATTTTTGGCACACTGGATGTAGCTTTGAAAAATAACGATGAAATCAACGCCCTCAAGTTTGAATTGGCTCAACTCAAAAGCCAATTTGAGGCGCGTATTAACAACCTCGAGTTTCGAATCGCTCAGGTTGATCCCGATTACTCTCCTACCAATTCTCAGAATCAAACTGCTGTAGATACAAACTCACAAAGTGATGCTAATGCGATGCAATCCGTTGTTCACTCAGTTGTTGAATCAACGCCTGATATTGAGCAGGTTGCAGTAACATCGGAAGATAAACTCACTAAGCCGCAGGATGTTGAACAAGCACCTATCGCTGCATCAACTAAAACTCCAACAGCGCAAGCTGCGCCTGTTCAAAAAACGATTCCAGCACCAAAAGTACCCGCTACACCGCGCAAACCAAATGTTGTTGAAGCAATGGTGCGCGCATTAATGGCGATGCTGTTCGATTGGTTTAAACCTGTTGCCACTATTTATCACTCGTATAAAGAACGTGGCATGTTAGGTATTTTCTCGTTAACTATCATGGGGATTGGTTTAACGCTGGCTGGCTTTGGCTATTTGATGCAACTGCTTATTGATCAAATGGGCGTCGGATTAAAATCTCTTGCTATGTTGTCGGCGGCATTGGCGGTGATGGCGTTGGGAATATATCTCAAGCGACAAACTAAGTTCGGTGAATTCGCAACGGCGATTGTCAGTTTGGGCATTTTATTGCTCTATAGCACCGTGTATTTCGCTGGCGACGTTTATCAAATTTTATCGATATGGCACGTTGTGGCGCTGTATTTGGTTATCGCGCTAGCGGCTCATGCACTTGCCTTGTGGTTAGATACTAAAGTAATAGCCGCGCTTGGTATTGTCGGTGTGGCTATTTTACCTATGCTGTCGGACGTGGTGACGGCGCAGGGCAATCTGTATTTAGTTTCTCTAGCCTTGGTGACGCTAAGTAGTTTAGTGCTTGCTTATCGTTATCTTGGTGCTTGGCTGGCGAATCTGACGCTAGCATTTGTGCTAGTGTCGTTAGAATGGGCTGTTAACCAGCCACTATTCTCGTTACCTGTTGTTTTTATTGATGTATTCTACCTTCTTTTCTTCGGTTATATCGCTTTAACCTTGGTATTTAAAGAACAACGCCAGCAGACTGTATTGTTGTTCTTGGCGGCGCTGATTGGCGCTCATCTACTCTTTTTCTTCCAAGTCAGCGATGCCTTTTCTCATTGGCTGTCAGTTATCTTTGCGGTGAATAGTACTGCGGCGATTGCGGCGAGTTATGTGCTCTATCGCATTAAACATCCATTGACCCATTTCATGGTACTCGTTGCGACTGTGTGGGCAGTATTAACAGCGGTTAGTATGCTCGATGGCGAATATTGGGGCATTGCATGGGCCGTTGAGGGCTTGTTGTTGATTGCCATTGGTCGTCGTTATGGCTTGCCAAGCGTGATTAATCAGGGCCAGATTTTGTCAGTTATCGCACTGTGCCATTGTTTGGTGGCGGTGTTTGATAATTCTGTGCTGTTATTGAATCTAGCGACGCTATTTGAATGGATTATGGCAGCTAGCATTTGGGCAACGGTGAGTATTTGGCTGCGCTTGATCGACGAAAGTGAAGCTTTTGATAAGTTCGCTATCGATCGCGTTAAGCCATTATTGCTGTTTTGTGAGTCGGCGTGGGTAGCCTTGGTATTAGTATCGTGTGGCGCTATGTGGCTCGGCCCGTGGGTCGCGCCTATTACTATTGTCCTGCAGGCGGCGCTATTGTTTAGAGCGCGTGCTTGTGGGCAAGTGAGTATCGAATTATTGGCAATGTCGTTAATCGCGGTGCCATTAATTTACACTATTGATTTTGCGACGAATTTCGGCATTTATCGCTTCTCTCAATTACCGATGTTTGCCAAATTGTCTTTGGTTTCAGCACTGGCTCAGCTGTGGTTATTTTCTGAATATTATCGCCGCTTTGCGCCGCAGAGTTCACTGCGTCAGTTCTCCGAATACGCTCGTATCGCTTTCTATTTGATAGTGCCGATATGTTGGTTAGGTACCGCTGTTAGACGCTTAGATGAAAGCGTTATTTTAGTGGCATGGCTATCACCGTTGCTGGCAACTTGCTTTGCTATTTGGGTTAAACACAAACTGATTGTTGGGCAGGCGAAAATCTTAGTGGGCGTTGCTAGCATTGTGTTAATTTTTGGGGCGTTGTTTACGGCTGTGAGTGTTGCACTTATTGCCACGGTATTATTTATACTTTGCTATGGCGCGGCTTATTGGTTGCATCAACGCAATGCTAATGAGCTTTATCAATACATTGCTAGTTGGGGCTTATGGACCATCGGCATGATGGTTCCACTAGCGGTGATCACTGTGTTTGATGTTGGTATTGAGGCACATATTGCCGGACTGATGTATTGGTTAGCAATGATGCTGATTGCACCGCAATGGTGGTTGGCTAAGCGTCATAGTACGATGATCGGCGTGATGTTGGGCTTGTATGTTGTGTCGAGTTGGTTGCTGGCTTATGAAGATCCGCTATTTGCAATAGCAAGTGTGTTGTTTGTGGCGGCGTCCTTTGTTAAACAACGTCAGCCATATCAGGCGTCAGCACTTGGCCAATGGTTTGATTCTAACAATGGACTGTTGCTACACAGCGTCATTTTAATTGCTTACACCATAACGTTACTCGGCTTATACAACTTGAGATTAGATCTGTTATTAGCGCCTATTCTTGCCGTGCATGGTGCGTTTATTCTGTTTATGAATCAACGTACTATCGCAAATGTTCGTTATAGCTTTGGTCTTATCTTAATGGGTATTCTCAAACTTGGGTTATACGATGCTGCCAATGCCGTGCTATGGCAAAAAGTGGTGCTATTTATGGGAATTGGTGTGCTGATCTTGTTAGCATCATTCTGGTATCAGCGTTTGGTGAATAACCAAGCCACCGACACAGACGAACAGCTATTGGACGCTAACGAAGGTTAGCGTCTGTTAAATTACTCGCTTGTCGATGAGGTCGCCGTTTTCAATGAGCGCGGCGACACTCTCTGGTTTGCCAAAGAAATATCCTTGGTAATACTGACAGTGTAAATCGGCCAAGAATTTATATTGGCTTTGGTTTTCAATGCCTTCGGCAATTACGTCGATTTCTAATGCGCGCGTCATGGTTAAAATGGCTTCGACAATTGACGCGTCATCTTTGTTTTCGTGCAATTCCTGAATGAATGACTTATCGATTTTTACGGTATCGATAGGTAGTTGCTTGAGGTAGGTAAGCGACGAATAACCAGTGCCAAAATCATCGAGTGAGAAGTGAACGTGGAGGCGACGCAGCTGATTCATTTTCTTGATGACATCGTCGATATCGCCAATGGTTACTTCTTCGGTGATCTCTAGCACCAACTGCATATTCTGCATTGAGTAGCTTTCGATAATGCCTTTGACTTGATCGACAAAATCGTCTTGTAAGAAGTGGCTTGGACTAATGTTAATCGCCACTTTTAATTTGTTGTCGGGGTAGAAGCTACTGACTAAATCATTACATTGCTGACACGCCATGTGCATGATGTAGCGGCCTAGTTTGTCGATGATGCCGATTTCTTCCGCCAGCGCGATAAAGTTTGATGGATCTACAATGCCGTTAATCGGATGATGCCAACGTAGTAGGGCTTCCATACCAATGAATTTCCCGTCTTTATCGACTTGTGGTTGGTATTGCAGGAATAGCTCCTTGTTGGCAAGGGCATCGTGGAGTTCTTTCGATTGTTTGAGGCGCACTTGGGCTTTTTTCTGCATTTCTGGCTGAAAGAAAGAGAAGAAGCCTTGGCCTTTTTCTTTGGCGTTGTACAGCGCGATATCGGCTTGGCGTAAGATATCTTCCGACGATTGGCTGCCGCCGTAGTTAAATACGGTAATTCCGATACTCGCCGACAGATTAAATTGGTGTTTGTCGACCTTGAGTTGCGCCGCCACTAGCTCGATTAGGGTGGTGGCGTTATTGTAGGTTTGCAGTGCTGCCGATTGCGGATCGTCGCGGTTCATCGACATCACCAATACAAATTCGTCGCCGCCTAAGCGCCCTAGGAAATCTTCACTGCGATGGTTAAACGCCAGACGGTTACCAATGGCTTTAATAACTTTATCGCCAGTGGCGTGACCGAGTGAGTCGTTAACGGCTTTAAATTGATCCAAGTCGATAATAAACATGGCGTAATGACTTGGATGCGCTGCACTGCGGAGGCGCTCGTGCTCTAAGTATTCTAGTAGCGCATATCGGTTTGGCAGCTCGGTGAGAGGATCGTGAAGCATTTGCTTGTCGAGCTTGTTTTGCGCTTTCTCTCGCTCGGCGATCTCTTGGCGCAGCTGTTGGTTAACCTGACTGAGTTCTGCGGTGCGCTCATCAACGAGTTTACCCAGTTTGTTATTGAGTTTGTTGATGTTCTTCTTGGCAAGGGAGAGTTCAAACACTGCTGGTAGCCAACGGTGAAAGCCAACCGCTAAAAAGAGTAAACCAATGAGTGAGCCAATGCCTTTTTCGATCACAGCTTCGGTAGGCGTATCGCCAATGAGAACGTATTGATTAAGTGCGGGAAAGTTGTCGGTAATGTCGATGAGTGAGCTAATGAATAAGAGGATAAAGCCAGCTAAAAGGAATCGGGAACCCGGTTGAGTTTCGACTTTGTGGCGCATCATCGAATAATACAATGTCCACAAAACTGCGAAGGCAGTTAAGGCAACTAAACTTTCTAAAAGTAGCTCATTCATAAAGAGTTTCCCTTGAATAACAATCCATTCTAACGTGAATTTTTGTGAGCTATCAATATGATCTTTAGGCTAAAATTAGTGTAAATTAGATACTAGTAATAAAAGTGTCACCGAAATATAACAATAACAAGAGTAATAGTTTATATGTTTCAATCTGTTAGTAGATTCATCCTCAAATCTCTGGGATGGAAAATGGTTGGTGAGTTACCACGTGAGCGCAAATATATAATTATTGTTGGCCCGCACACCAGCAATTGGGATTTCATTTTAGGCATGGTTGTGCGTTCGGCGCTGGGCGTTAAAGTACGATTTTTAGCGAAGCATCAGTTGTTTTACGCACCTTATGGCTGGTTTTTTCGTTGGCTTGGCGGCAGCCCTGTTTATCGCCATAAAGACAATAATCTTGTCGACCAAGTCGTTGCGATGTATGAAGACAATGACGATTTTATTTTGGGGATTGCACCTGAAGGGACGCGCAGCGAGACTAAGCGTTGGAAATCAGGGTTTTATCATATTGCCGCAAAGGCAAATGTGCCGATTGAAATGATTGGTTTCGATTTTAAATCCAAAGAAGTGCGTTTTCGTGAGGCGTTTTGGCCAACGGGAGATATCGATTCCGATTTTCCGGTGATTTTGGATTATTTCCGCGGCGTGGATGGCTGTCATCCGAAAGTGATTCCACAGCATATTCCGGCTGAGAAAGTATCAAATTAATCTTTGCTCAAGATAACAAAAGGGGCTATCAACAGTGTTGATAGCCCCTTTTTGTTAGATTTTTTAATGATTTAAATCGTTAAACGATTTTCTTCATCGCTGACATGTGGCCGCGTAATACGTTACCAACAGCTTCCACTGGATGATTGCGTAACTCGGCGTTGATTGCGATTAACTGCGCGTTGTCTACGCCATTGTCTTTACTGTCTAGACCGCGACCGATAACGTCGGTATCGATGCCTTTCATGAAATCTTGTAGCAATGGTAAACACGCGTGGTTGTATAGGTAACAGCCGTATTCTGCTGTGTCAGAAATGGTTGCGTTCATTTCGTATAACTTCTTACGTGCAATCGTATTGGCGATTAACGGCGTTTCGTGTAGTGACTCGTAGTAAGCAGATTCGTCTTTGATGCCTGCTGCAACCATAGTTTCAAATGCTAGCTCTACACCGGCGCGAACCATAGCTACCATTAGAATACCGTGGTCGAAGAATTCTTGTTCGCTGATTTCCATGTCGCCCGCTGCTTGCTTTTCGAAAGCTGTTTCAGCAGTTTCTTGACGCCAGCCTAGTAGCTTCTCGTCGTCGTTAGCCCAGTCTTCCATCATGCCTGATGAGAATGCGCCGCTCATGATGTCGTCCATGTGCTTGTTGTATAGCGGACGCATGATGTCTTTTAATTCTTCTGATAATTCAAATGCTTTGATCTTAGCAGGGTTAGACAAGCGATCTAGCATGTTGGTAACACCACCGTATTTGAGAGCCTCGGTGATCGTTTCCCAACCGTATTGTAGAAGTTTCGCTGCGTAACCTGCGTCGATGCCTTTCTCAACCATTTTGTCGAAACAAAGTAATGAGCCAGTTTGTAGCATGCCACATAGAATGGTTTGCTCACCCATTAGGTCAGATTTAACTTCGGCAATGAATGATGACATTAGAACACCGGCGCGATGACCACCAGTACCAGCAGCATAAGCTTTAGCTAGCGCT
This sequence comes from Psychrobium sp. MM17-31, assembly GCF_022347785.1. NCBI lineage: Bacteria > Pseudomonadati > Pseudomonadota > Gammaproteobacteria > Alteromonadales > Shewanellaceae > Psychrobium > Psychrobium sp. MM17-31. Next base: position 140,040 of record NZ_JAKRGA010000005.1, on the reverse strand, counting down.
AGACCTTCGCCATTTGGATCGTTGTCTTCGTGAACGGCGATTAGCGTTGGTACACCAAAGCCGCGCTTATATTCTTCACGTACTTCAGAACCTGGACACTTAGGTGCTACCATGATTACTGTTAAGTCGTCGCGAATTTGCATACCTTCTTCAACAACGTTAAAGCCGTGAGAATAAGTTAGACATGCGCCGTGTTTCATTAATGGCATCACCGCTTCAACTACCGCAGAGTGTTGCTTGTCTGGCGTTAGGTTAAGTACTACGTCTGCATCTGGAATTAGCTCTTCGTAAGTGCCAACGGTAAAACCGTTTTCGGTGGCGTTTTTCCATGATTGACGTTTTGTTTCAATAGCTTCTTTACGTAAGGCGTAAGAAATATCTAAGCCGCTGTCACGTAGATTTAAACCTTGGTTTAGGCCTTGAGCACCACAGCCAATAATTACCATTTTCTTACCAACTAGGGCTTGGACGCCGTCGCTGAATTCGCTGATATCCATAAAATCACACTTAGCTAATTGTGCTAACTGATCGCGTAATGAAAGGGTATTAAAGTAATTTTGTGCCATGCTCGTTCCTACTTATTTATTCTGTTCGATACTTAAATTCATCTGATTGAGGGTCACTAGGTGACTATGCCTTAACACTAACTCAACTCTTCTCTTGCGTAAAATGATATAAACGGGCTACAGTGTTGCAAAATGTGAAATGTAAATTGAGTATCTTGCAATGGATAATAAACACTTAAAAATGTTCTTGGCACTGGCTGACTCCCTGCACTTTGCGAAGGCGAGCGATATTTGTCACGTTAGCCCGTCGACGCTAAGTCGCAATATCGCCCAGCTAGAGCAGCAATTGGGTGTGGTGTTGTTCGATCGTGACAATCGCACTGTTGCCTTGACGCGAGAAGGGCAGCTCTTTGTGCAATATGCCAAAGCGTCATTAGCGCAATGGGATATGTTTAAGAGCTCATTGGAAAACGACAGCGATGAACTGCAGGGCGAGCTCAGTATTTATTGCTCGGTGACTGCTAGCCATAGTTTTTTACATTCACTGCTCGCTCGCTATCGCCAGCAATATCCCAAGGTGGAAATTAAGTTGCGCACCGGCGATGTGGTGCAGTCGGTGCCACGTGTGGTGGACGAAAGTGAAGATATGGCAATTGCCGCTAAGCCGGATGTGCAGCCAAGCAATGTCGCTTTTCAGACTATTGGTGTCTCGCCATTGGTATTTATTGCCCCCGTTGATCGTTGCGAAGTGCAAGCTCAGGTGGATAGCGGTCAATATCGCTGGAATGAGTTGCCTTTGATTGTTCCAGAGCAAGGTGTGGCGCGTAAGCGCTTAGATAAATGGTTTAAAAGTAAGAGTATCAAGCCCAATATTTATTCTGAGGTAGCGGGTAATGAGGCCATTGTTAGTATGGTAAGCCTTGGATTCGGTGTTGGGTTGGTTCCTAAAATTGTTTTGGATAACAGTCCGTTAAAGGATTCTATTCAGATTATGGAAGTGACCCCTAGTATTGAACCTTTTGAAGTGGTGATTTGTTGTTTGAAGAAGCGCTTAAAGCAACCTTTATTGAGTTCATTATGGGAATTAGCGAAAGAAGGGATTGAAAAATAACGGTTTTGAGTTACTTTATAATCACTCATTTCAAGGGAATAGGTATCGATGAAAAAGCATAAAAATGAAGATAAGTTGCTCAAGCTAGCATTGCAGTTAGGGAAAGCCTATGCCACGAAACGCGGATATGGTGGTTTGGAAAAGGCGGAATCTAACAAGGATAAAGTAGAAGCGATTTATCGATTGTTAGTGCACGATAAGTTAATTAGTCCCTTGCCTGAAGATAAAGAAGACGGCCCTAATCTCAAGCACCGCCTCGTGTTGTGGATTATTTCGCAATTGCCTGAGAATCACGAATTATTGCAGTAATCTGCTATATCCTTTCGAGAATGGCTACGCCTTGGCGGTAACCTAAACCGCCATTGCCGTGGACAGCGCCATAGCGTTGATTACTATTGATGAGGCGCTGACTCATTTCAATCAATGCATTGAGACTGGGTGCGTTCCAAGGCGCACGCGCCAAGTTCATGCCGCCGGTAATGGTAATTTCATAGTCTTGTAATAACGGCGCTATATCACTGACGTCTTTGACAATTCCACTGTGTAGTAAAAATGCCATCGGTACTATCGGATAGCAGGTATAGGCTTCTAATAGTGCGTTGTGGTGCAAAAATTCTTGGCTAAAATTAATTTGTGCGGCATTACATGCTTCATCAAACGCAATGCCTAAGTGATTGTATTGCGAGAGTGTCTTAAGCTCTTTAGTTTCATCTTGGGTATTGATTTCACAGCAGTGAACCCCTGCAACTTTCACGCTTTTTTCCCATCCTAATTGCGCCAATACTTCTTCGCTGCAAATCAGTAATTTTCCTGCAAAATCAATTAATGGATTTGCGCAATCAACGCCGCGAAATAGTGGCGTGACATTGTCATACCATTGCTGTGATGGCAGTGAAAAATGCGCTTGTTCATTATCGATATGACGTTGATAAGTGACTTTGTAATTCTCAAACAGCGCTGCTGCTATTGTTGTGAATTGCTCTTCATTCAAACTGTGATTTTTAATAAATTGCTGCGCGAGATCGTTGTAGAGATCAGCAATAGTGGTTTCATCATCATACACCGCCATTAGTTGGTGGCGTTGCTCGCGACTATAGCCTGTTTTGAGGGGCTCATTGGCCTCGATAATGACTGCTTGCTGACCTTGATTAATTAAATGAGTCGCATGTTCTAGTGCCATTATCGGTGCGCAACCACTGCGAAAGTGATTGGCTGTCTGTTCGCTATGCCAAGGTGTTGCTAGAGGATCAATGGTTAAGGTAGTGGCTTCTATAGAGGCACTGCCTAATGCTTTGATTTTTATATCGAAATCTTGTTGTTGTGACGAGGTTTTCTGATTGATATTGGCGTAACTTGCCGCAATATAGGACGATTTCGATTCTGACATGGCGCTTTTCCCTTTTAATTCAAGCGATTTATCGTGCATTTCTTACACAAAAAGCAGATTTGTAGACTATATTTTAATTTCGAAAAACTCAATAAATAGTCATAGGCTATCTGATGCAGTGACAGGGATGAGAGTAGTATGCCAGCGAAAATAGATGAAAATCAGATCGTACAAGATTTTTGCAAGATGCCGCGCGAGGAATTTTTTATTCACGCCTCTGCCTATCTTGCCAAATGTTTTGATATTGAATGCGTTGTAATTGCCACCTTTGGTATTGTTTATAAACAGCATGTCAATGTGCAAGCCGCCTACGGTAATGGCAAGCAATTGTATGACGCCAGCTATGTTATTGACAGCGATACTGTTAGTGATTTACTGACGGGCAGTTCAGTCGACAAGCTTGAAGATCCCCATCAAGTCATGGTTAACGGCCAATCATTCCCTCATCAATTTATTATGCCTATTCTCAATGCTCGCCATAAAGTGATAGGGCATGTCGCATTCTTTAGCAGCAAATCGAAGTTTAATTACACCATTCAGCGGACCGCGTTAAATGCGGCAACGTTTCGATTGGCCAATGAGTTAGAACGCGAACAGCAATCGACGAAGATAGAAATGCTCAATTTGGGCTTGTCATTACCTAAAGGTGAGCTTTACTTTAGCGAATTAGTGAAGCTGATGACTCGCTATCTCAATGTCGATTATGCCTTTATTGGCAATGTAACTGATCCTGATTTCGTTAATGTTGAAATCCGGGCAATGACCGAGCGAGAAATTGATATTTCGCTAAGTAACTACCAATTACCAATTCCTAATATTCCCCCTACTGTGCGTCAACCTTATGTGATGCAAATGCAGCCAACACAATTACCGCTAAACGGTAATCGATCGCAGATTGTGAGTTGTGTTATTGGTATTTATTTGTTTGGTAAAAACAATCAGGTGATTGGCGTATTGGGGGTAATGACTAAAACCGAAGTCGACCGAATTCAGTCGGTGAAATCTCTGCTTGATAGCTTCTCCCTTAGCGCGTCACGCGAACTCGAAAATCAAACAACCCAGCGTCAGTTGGACTACTACACGGGGATTTTAGAAGGCACATCTGATTTATTGAGTTTTGTCGACCGCGATTATACTTTTTGCGCCGTAAACGATGCCTATCAAACGAAGTTTGGTTTACCGAAAGAGCACATAATTCAACGACCTGTTGCCTTGCTGTATGGCGAAAAAAACTTCGACAACATTATTAAACCTAGCCTAGAGAAAGCATTTAATGGCGTAATCGATAGTGTTGAGTTTTCTGGTACTGATATGCAAGGGAACGAGATGGTGTTGCATGCTAAACATCATCCTTATCACAATGCGCAAGGCGATATCGTTGGTGCTGTGATGTCGTGTCGCGATATGACTGGGACAGCAGCTGGAGAAGTGGTTAATCAGCCGAGTGAGTCTTGGTTGCAGGTTCTTTACGATAAAACACCGTCGATGTTTTTCACAGTTGACCAATCGTTGAATATTAGCTCTGCTAATGCCTTTGTAACGCAGAAGCTTGGCTTTGAAAAGTCAGAACTAGCCAACGATAAGCTGCATAATTTGTACTGTGATGAAGACAAAGAGCTGGTGGATCACTTCTTAAGTCGCTGCTTCCAAAAGCCAGATGAATTGCATGAATGGGAAATGCGCATGGTGACGAGTGATGGCAATGTCATCTGGGTTAAACAGTCGGCACAAGTGGTGGAAGTGGATAATTGTCAGCCACGTATTTTATTGGCATCGGAAGATATCACTGAGAAACATCAATATTCGTTAGAGCTGTCATATCAAGCTAGTCATGACTCGCTGACGGGATTAGCAAATCGAATCGAGTTTGAGCGGGCAATGCACAAGCTAATTGACTTACCTGAAGATCACGAAGCTACTGAGCACGTGTTGTGCTACATCGATTTAGATAACTTTAAGCAAGTAAATGACGAATGTGGTCACCCGGCAGGGGATGAATTATTGAAAAATATTGCGGCGCTGCTGAAGTTAGGGGTGCGCCGCAATGACGTAATCTGCCGTATTGGTGGTGATGAATTTACCATTATTATGGCCAATTGCGGATTAGATAAAGGCGTCGAGATCGCTCAGAAGATGTGTGATGCCATCGCCGCCTATTCATTCATTTGGAAAGGGGTGGAATTCAAAGTTGGTGCGAGTATCGGAATTACTAAATTTACTCATACTAAACAAACCTTTAGAGAAATAGTAACCGCAGCTGATGACGCTTGTTATTGCGCTAAGAAAGCTGGGCGCAATACCGTTTATCGCTACGACTGTGACTCTCATTTGTTAGATGAAAAAGACGTTGAAATGAGTCAAATACGCGACTCTATTACCGAAGAGCGTTTTGAGTTATTTGCACAACCTGTATTTAAAATTGCCGATATGACTAAGGTTGTCAGTTATGAGTTCTTGCTCAGAATGCGCCACCAAGACGGATTAATTCCGGCGAGTGAGTTTATGCATTTAGCGCGTCGTTTTGATGCGCTGATGATGATCGATCGTTGGGTGATTAGTCAGGCATTTGCATGGATGGATACTAACAGACATAACCTCGACGGCGTTCGCTGTAACATTAATTTATCGACCATTTCCGTCAGTCACGGTGATTTCCTGCAGTTTGTTGTCAGTAAGCTTAAACAGCACGACATCGATGGCAGTAATATTTGTTTTGAAATCACTGAAATGTCCGCTCATGAGAACTTGCAAGGTGTGGTTAATTTTATGGCTGAATTAGCCAAGTATAAAACGCGTTTTATTTTGGATAACTTTGGTGGCGATGCCTCTTTATTGGGACATATCAAAACATTGCCGGTCGATATTGTGAAAATCGATGGCACCTTGGTGAGTTGTTTAACGGATCAAGCAATTAACTTAGCAACAGTTAAAGCTATCAACGATATTGCTCATGTTGTTGAAAAATCAACAGTCGCCACCTTTGTTGAAGACGAAGAAACCCTTAAATGTTTACAGGAAATCGGCGTTGATTACGTGCAAGGGGACCTACTAGGCGTGCCTAAACCACTGGCAACTATCCATTAGCGCCTCATTAATGGCGCTTCGCTAAACCAACTGCTATATTCCTGTGGTCTTTCATAGGAATATAGCGTCATGAAAAAAACTCTTCTATCGATGGCTGTAGTGGCCATTATTACCGGATGCGCACCATCGCAATCAGTTAATGAACAAGCGAACTCGTCTCAAGTCGTAGTCAAACAGCAATTAAACAAAGCTCAGGTTAATCAACTGATTGAACAGCACACGCTTGAATACGTAAAGCAGCAACCAGCGCTGTCTACCTCGCTTAAGTTAAGCAATGATTATGTCGCTAACTACAATCAGCAATTACCCGATTATTCTCCGCAGGGAATGAAAAAATTACAGCAAACGATGCGTAAAGCCGCGTTAGAGCTGGCAAATGTTGAATTGGCTAATTTGCCTGATGATACAAAATTACATCTGCAAGTTAATCGCGTTATCGACAATTACTATGCCGGTTCAAAGAAATTTGAAGCGGGTTACATCGATACTTGGGGTGGTCATTTACCTTATATCGTTAGCCAAATCGCTGGACCCTTAATGGATATTCCAAAGATTTTGGAAAATCAGCAGCCAGTCACTAACCTAGCGCAAGCCAATGACTACATTACTCGTCTTGAAGCACTGGCGAGCATGGTGGGACAAGTTCATCAAAAAGTGGAGTTTGACGCAGAGAAAGGCGTAATACTGCCTAAGAAACTTTTCCCAAATACGCTGAAGTTCCTCAATGCTTTTGTTGCTCCTGATATTGATAATCATGCGTTAATGACCAGTTTTAAGCGCAAATTAGAGCAGGCGAGCATTGGTGATGAGCGTCTGGTTAATGCCTTGATGTTAAAAGCCCATAACGTAATGACACTACAAGTTTATCCTGCGTATCAACGGGTTAATAACTTGATGGTTGAGCTTCGAGAGCGCGCACCTGAAGGGGATGGAATTTGGGCACAGCCAAATGGCAGCGAGTTTTACTTGCACGAAGTGCAATTTCTTGGTGATTCTGATCTTACGCCTGAGCAAATCCACAACATTGGTTTGAGTGAAGTAAAACGCATTAGCGACGAAATGGATAAGCTACTGCGCTCGCAAGGGCTTGATAAGGGAACTGTCGGCGAGCGCATGGTGGCGTTGGCGGAAGATCCAAAGCAATTATTTGCCGATTCTGATGCGGGCCGCCAAGAGTTACTAGATTACCTTAACCAAGAAATCGACGTGATAATGCAAAAAGCACCACAGCTGTTTGCAACCATGCCGACCATTGGCGTTGAAGTTAAACGTATTCCTAAAGTTATTGAAGCGGGCGCGCCAGGTGGCTTTTATACGCCGCCGACTTTAGATGGTACTCGAAAAGGTGAGTTTGCAATTAATCTTCGCAACATGAAAGAAGTGCCGAAATTTAGTCTTAAAACGCTGACTTATCATGAAGCTGCACCGGGACATCACTTCCAAATCGCATTGAATATGGAACAAACCGATATCGGTCTGATGCGCCAAAACGCACCGTTTAACGGTTTTGTTGAAGGTTGGGCGTTGTATTCTGAGCTGGTGGCACTAGAAATGGGGATGTACGAAGGCGATGTGTGGGGTAACCTTGGCCGCCTGCAAGCTGAGTTGTATCGCGCAGTCCGCCTTGTGGTAGACACTGGTTTGCACTACAAAAAATGGACGCGTGAAAAGGCGATTGATTATTTCCATACCACTACTGGCACAGGCCTTTCGGATGTTACCTCAGAAATCGAGCGTTACATGGCATGGCCGGGTCAAGCATTGGGTTACAAGCTTGGTATGCTGAAATTTGTCGAGCTACGTCAAACTGCCGAGCGTGAACTAGGCGATAAGTTTGATATCAAGGGTTTCCACGATCTGATTTTACTCAAAGGTGCTCGTCCAATGTCGATTGTTGAAGCGGATGTGATGACGTGGATAGAAGCTAATAAATAGCTTTAAATTAGCGATTTAACGAAACAAATCTTGTTTAAGGCAAGATCGCCATTGTTTTCGTAGCCGCTAATTTGATAACTGTTACTAATCAGCATCTGTAACATCGCGGGATATTGATTCATCGACTTAACACTGATGGATTGATATCCCTTTTTTTGTGCCCAACGTTCTTGAGCTTGGCGCAATTTATTGGCTACGCCCTGTTTTCTGGCACTGGGAATAACACCGCCGAGCCAGCTATAGAATTCTTGCTCGTTAAGGGCATAACCTAGCTTGTAGCCGACAGCTTGTTCAGCCTTATAGGCCATCAACACTAAGCTTTCCTTATTCTCTAATCTATCCAATAGCTTAGCTTCAGATAATGGCCGATCAAATTCGGGAATTTGTCGGTGAATAGTTAGGGCCTGTTGAATAGTACCGCTGCGAATTTCAACCATCAAAATCAGCTACCCGTTATTAACGCTAAAGCGGCCACCAATGCGAAAGCGGCTGCTTGGGTGCGTTAGCGTAGCAAAGCTAACAACTCCTTTTGAGCTAAAGGTGCGGCGCTTTATTTGCAGACACGGCTCGTATTGCGCTAGCTTGAGCATTTTGGCGGTTAGCGATGTTGGCATGACGGCTTCGATAATATGCTCAGCTTCTGTAAGCGGCGCTGCCATACTCAAAAATTCGTGTGGTGTGTGGAGGGTGAAATCATTACTGAGATAATCCGGCACCAGACGCGGATTGACATAGCGCACTTCCAACTGAACTGGGGTGTTATTTTCTAAATGAACGAGTTTAGAGCAAAATACCTGAGAGCCAGTTTCAACATCGAGTGTAATGGCTACATCTTGGCTGGCAGCGACTTCGTCAAGGCTAACCACTTCAACGCTGTAGTCGTGGCCACGCTCTCTAATTTCGTCACTAATATTGCGAATTTCCATTAGGGAAGTTTGCGATTTTAACGTGGCAACAAAGGTGCCGCGCCCTTGGCTACGCACTAATAATCCAGTGTCGCACAATTCGGTTATCGCGCGCCTTGCTGTCATTCGGCTACATACAAACTGTTGCGACAATTCGTTTTCAGAAGGCACGCGGTCATGTTCTTTTAGCGTACCATTTTCAACCTGCTGACAAATGTATTGTTTAATTTGTTCGAATTTCGCTGCGATCATTACTACTATCCAATGGTTGTATATACAAGCGTTAAAAGGTATTTTGTTATGAAATAATTTATACTCCATCGGTAATGATAACAATTAAGTGAAGCCTTATGTCCTTAAATAATGAATTTGATAGTGTTTGGATCGACGTTAACCTCGCGACGATGAATGAGACCGATTATGGCATCATCGAAAATGCCGCCATTGCCATTAAAGATGGCAAGATCGCATGGTTAGGAAAACGCGAGGATTTACCTGCATTTGACGCTTTCGCGACACCAACTTATCAAGGTAAAGGCGGCTGGATAACGCCGGGACTTATCGACTGTCATACACATATTGTTTACGGTGGTAATCGCGCTAAAGAATTTGAAATGCGTTTAGAAGGCGCAACGTATCAAGAAATTGCCGCAGCTGGTGGTGGCATTGTTTCAACGGTTAAGGCAACCCGCGAAGCCGATGAAGAAACGCTTTATGTAGCAGCGAAAAATCGCTTAAACGCTTTAATGCAAGAAGGCGTTACTATGGTAGAAATAAAATCAGGCTATGGTCTTGATACTGAAACAGAAATTAAGATGCTACACATCGCAAGGTTACTCGGTGAGCATCACCCAATTGATGTTAAAACCACATTTTTAGGTGCCCATGCATTGCCGCCAGAATATAAAGAAAACGCGGATGGTTACATCGATTTAGTGTGCGGCGAAATGATGGACGCTGTAGTTAAAGATGATCTCGCTGATGCTGTTGATGCCTTTTGTGAATCAGTTGGCTTTGATTTAGCTCAGACCAAGCGCGTTTTCGAAGCGGCGAAAAGGCACAATATTCCCGTGAAATTGCATGCAGAACAGATGTCGAATTTAGGTGGCAGTGAAATGGCTGCGAGCTTTAATGCGTTGTCTGTTGATCATATCGAATACCTTGATGAAGCTGGAATTAAAGCCATTAAAGAGTCGGGCACCGTTGCGGTTGTATTACCGGGGGCATTTTATTTCTTACGTGAAACTCAGCAGCCACCAATCGATTTACTGCGTAAGTACAAGGTACCAATGGCGATTGCAACGGATGCTAACCCAGGTTCATCGCCGCTGTGTTCCCTGCAATTGATGCTCAATATGGCGTGTACGCTATTTAGAATGACGCCGTATGAAGCGCTTGCAGGCGTTACTCTCCATGCTGCTAAAGCCTTGGGTATGCAGGAAAAAGTGGGTAGCTTAGCCGTAGGAAAACAAGCTGATTTAGTGCTGTGGGATATCGAACATCCAGCACAGTTGAGTTATCAATACGGCGTAAACCCATGTGCGCAAGTAATTAAGAATGGGGTGGTGGTTTAATTACTGAATCAACTCATTCCGCATAATATATGCGTAGGTACCGTGTTCTTTTACTTTGTTGTAGGCGTTGATGAGTTTTTGGTGAGTGGCGTCGTCGGTTTGTTTGCTGACGGCCATGTATAGTCCCGTTGAGATTTGTGGGATGGGTAAAACAGGTTCTAATAGACTACAGTCGATTTTGAATACGGCACAGCGTTTACGCAGGCTCGACCTGTTGACGATAATCATATCGACGCGACCAGCCATAAACATTTTGATATAAGCGCCTTCATTTGAAGCCGCCGATATGCTGCTAAAGCCGTTCTTTTTTAGGAAGTTGTGAATGGCGCCGTCTTTGATAGTGCCAATGCGATAACTTTTGGTTTCAGTGAAATCTTTTGGATTAACGTCGGTTTTGCGCTTCAATCTAAAAAATTGGTAATCCAGCGGTACCACTTCACCAACCCATTTAAATAGATGTTCTCGTTGTGGCGTTCTAGCCATCGAATAGATCAATACATCGGCTTTGGTTTGCGCGAGTTTATAGGCGCGAGGCCAAGGGTAGATGCGAAAATTACCAGCCATTTCTGCTTGTTTGAGCACTTCTTTGACTAAGTCGGTTGCAGGGCCTGTAACTTTGTTACCTTTTGAATACTGAAGGGTGCTTTCTTCGGTGACTACCGAGAGGGTGTTGGCATAAGAGTTAATAGTGAAGATCGCGCTTATAACGGCAACAAAAACTAGCTGTACAAGGCGCATATCCATATTAAACTCGTAGAACAAAAATTATGCTAATACTAACTATTAAGCCGTTTTGTTGCAATGTATAAGGGGGTATTTTTAACCGTCTTATTTCGTTTTGTTAATGACTATTTTATATAACGAATTAGCTTATTATCGTTGTTTTTCCGTCGTTGTAATAGAGTCAAAATCATTCATATCAATTTGTTTTTCATAGCGTTTAAAGGTAGTTATTAATCGCTGTGGATAGAGGAAGTAGCCGTGAAAATGACAGACCTTGCGATGCAAAATAATTAGTGTACGGCCAGCGACATAACTGCACCAAAGTAGTAGGGGGAGAATGAATAACGGAAGCTTAAATAGCGCTATCACTGTTGCAATCAGAGTCAGCCATGCCCAGCATTTTATTTTCCACTCATTTTCAAAACCGTAGAACTCGAAATATTCAAATCGATTAAGATACCAGTTGCCTTGTTTGCTGCCACTTTCATTGAGGAATTTGGGATCACGCATCATATTCGGTTCGCCTGACGTTACTTAATAACTTCTTGTGCCATGATTGAGTCGTACTGTCCACTTGTTTTAAGTGTTTGGTAAGCGGCTGTAAGCTTTTTATGAAGCGAATCGCTGGTTTGTTTGCTCAGGGCCATATAGAGGCCGTTTGAGATCTCCGGAATATTAATGATAGGTTCAATGCGATTACAGTCGAGCTTGGTATTTTTACACAATGATTGCAGACGTGAAGTATTAAGAATGATTAAATCAAAGCGTCCCGCCATAAACATTCTAATATGAGAAGTGGCATTGGATGCCTTACTCAGATTCGTGAATTTATTGCGCTTTAGATAGCTATGGATAGCACCATTGTTCACAGTACCTATCTTAAATTTCTTGGCTTGTTCTAATGTGGTGGGATTCACCTTATCATTTAATTTTAAACGGAAAAAACGATAGTCTAGCGGTAATATTTCTCCCACCCATTTAAACATTTTTTCTCGCTGCGGTGTTCGAGCCATTGAGTAGATTAATGTATTAGGCTTGCTCTTCGCCTGTTCATAAGCTCGAGGCCAAGGGTAGACGCGAATATTGCCTTTGACCTTTGCTTCGTTTAACACCGCCCTTACTAAATCAGTAGCGACACCTTCGACGCGACTGTTTTTAGTAAATTGCAATGATCCTTCTTCAGTCACTACATTGAGCGTCGTCGCGAGTGCTGAGCCGTTACTCAGAAATACTGCCATAACCAAGGATAAGTAGGCGACGATAGTCAGGAGTGGTGTTCTTAAAGGCATTGCTATTCCAATCATTAATTGAGCATATATTAAACAGTTTTTTGCTATAGAAATCTAATAGTTATTTCTCAATAGTCGGTCCCATAATCTGTTGATATCGACCGTTGTTTTTGAGCGCGTTATAGGCTTCTTTGAGCTGTTGCGTTATTTGAGGATCACTTGAGTTACTTAATGCGATGTATAGGCTATTTGAAATTTGTGGAATGGGTAATACAGCTTCAATCAAACTGCAGTCCAATTCTGTAGTCACACACACTTTGTTGAGGGAAGAAGAATCGATGACAATGAGATCAAAGCGATTATTCATAAACATTCTAATGTGGGATGTGGGGCTAGCAACGGCGACAAGCTTTGGATAATTTTCACGGCGTAAATATTGATGAATAGCGCCACGGCTAATGGCGCCAATTGTAAATGCTTTACTCTGTTCTATATTGGTAGGGTTAACATGAGTTGATGATTTTAAACGGTAAAACTGATACTTAAGGGGGATGATTTCGCCAATCCAATTGAATAAATCTGCTCTTTCGGGGGTTTTAGCAATGGAGTAAATAATGGTATCAGGTCGATTTAGCGCAGTGTTATAGGCTCTAGACCAAGGAACAATTTTAAAGTCTCCTGTAAGTTGAGCCTCCGCCAATAGTGCCTTCATGAGTTCTGCGGCTGGCCCAGCAACGGAGTTTCCTTTGCGATATTGTAAAACACTGTCTTCTGCAATAACGAGTAATGGCGATGCGTTAGATACGCAAACTGCGCTGCCAACTAGAAAACAAACGACTTTTAATATCACACTTATGTGGTTTTTGCTCAATCGGATTACTGCTCAACAACTCATTGAACAATAAGTGTAGCAGACGCTACAGAATCAATAGATTTACTCGCCTTTTTCTGAGATCTCAGTGGCTTCTGGTTGCAATCTACTTGCCATAATCCTGTGATAAATCCCTTGTTCTCTAACTGATTGATAAGCATCTTTTAAACGTAGATGCAGGCTATCTTCAGTTTGTTGGCTCAGTGCCATATAGAGGCCTGTCGACATGTCGTCAATTGGCAGTACAGGCTCAACTAGTTTGCAGTCAAGAACGGTGTTTTTACACCAAGATTGAAGGCTTGAGCTATTGAGAACAATGAAATCGACGCGCCCAGTCATAAACATCTTTAGATAAGTTGTTGAATTGGCCACAGTGCGAATATTGCGAAAACGTTTTTGCTCTAAGTACTGGTGGATGACACCGTTCTTGGCGACACCAATGCGAACATTTCTGGCTTCTTCAAGCGTCCTCGGATTGACCGATATATTGGTTTTTAAACGATAAAAATAGTAGGTAAGCGGAAGGATTTCACCAACCCATTTGAACTGTTTTTCTCGTTTAGGGCTGCGAGTCATCGAGTAGATTAAAGTGTTGGGTTGCGTTTGGGCAATTTCGTAAGCTCGAGGCCAAGGATAAACACGAAAGTCTCCCTCCAATTGTGCTTCTGCTAATACCGCTTTAACGAGCTCGGTTGCAATCCCCACAACTTTGCCATTTTCAGAATATTGCAGCGATGACTCCTCGGTAACGACAGCTAAGGTATCGGCTTTAACCGTTACTATCGAATGGGAAATCACAGCGCATACCAAAAAGGCAAGGAGCTTATACATAGTTGAAATTCGTTTTTTAAACAAAGGCTAACTAGCGTAACTACTGGTGTTAATAGATGCAACTAACAATTTTTAGAGAATTAGGCAGCTAACTTGTATGGCCAGCTGCCAGAGGAAAGTTATGAAAATAACTGTTGTTCGAGTGAAAGGCCTTTGGTTAACTGGCGATATTGCAATCCTTGTTGCTGAACACCTTGAATGAGCTCAATATCAAATTGCGGCGAATTTAGCGCGTCGTAACTGATAACAAACTCTTGCTTGTTGACTGCTTCAACATTATTAACCCCTTGAATATTAGCTAATAAATTAGCAGCTTCGAGTTGTGTTGGTTCTAATAATAAGGTGATGCTTTGCAATTGGTTTTGCGACTGCTGACCGATTTCTTGTTGGGAGAGATTGCCTTGCTCTAGCAATAACACGGTTGAACATAGACGCTCTAACTCATCCAGATTGTGGGAGCTAATAATAAAACTCGCGTCACCAGATAAATCCATCACTAATTGACGAATGTTGCGGGCATTCGCAGGATCGAGGCCCGCTGTTGGTTCGTCAAGCATTACTAATTCAGGGCTACCGATTAGCGCTTGAGCAATGGTTACGCGCTTTCGCATGCCGTGGCTTAGCGCCGCTGGTCGCTCGTTTAATACCTGAGATAATTCAACGCGTTCAAGTACTCGCTCACACTCTTTGGCGGCGTCTTTTTTGCCAAACCCTTGTAACTTTGCATAAAGCTCTAATTGATGCTTAATGGCAAAGCGCGGGTCGAGTTGGGCGTCTTGTGGTAAGGCGCCCATGCGTCCTATTAACGCTGTGCTACCAGGTTTTTCCCTAAAGATGGTGACTTGGCCTGAGCTTGGTAGATGATAATTACACAAGATGCTGAATAAGGTTGTTTTACCTGCGCCATTGGGACCGACAAGTGCGGTAGTTTCACCGACATTTAGTTCAAAACTTACGTCCTTAAGCGCTTGTTTTGAGCCGAAGAATTTATTGACGTTGTGACAACTAATTAATGTGCTCATAGTGCTTTCCTTGTTAAGACGAAGTTTGCTAAGCCAAGATAAATGACAGTTTGAGTGAGTGGAATCGACATTGAGAAAAAGCTCAAATTGGCATTCTGTACTGTGTCAGTTAGCTGAACACCTGGCAGGGCGTAATTTAATGTTTCGATAGGCTCGAAATAGCCAGTTAACCAGCTAATTAACCCATTGAGGATCGGCAGCAGAATGATAGTGAAGGCAACACTTAATTTAGAAGATTGAACCCACACGTTAAACAGCGCCATTAATGCGATGAAAGGCAAGCAGGCGACTACAAGATTAACGGCAACTAGTAAAAGCTGCGGCACGGCATAAAGTACGCCAGTCGGTTCACGCCAAATACCCATCACATAAGCGGCAGACATCGTTAAGCCAATGAGAATGCTGATGATCATTGCTTGGCCGAGGAAGCGACCGAAAAGTAATTGACTGCGAGAAGTACGCAGTAGCAAAAAGCGAATAGTGCCGCGGGTAGCATCCGATGCCGTTTGATCAGAAGTCATCAGTACGGCGATAAATGGGAACACGAAAATAGCGAACAACCAATAGACCGCGACTTCTGAATAGGCCCACTGTAATAAGTAATCTAAGTTAAGCTGGCTTGAGAATACCGAGATATTTTCGCCGAAATTTTCGTTGGCCAAGATACTTACCGAGTAAGAAACGGGGTATTTCAGAATTAGAAACCAAACAATGGCGAACGCTGCTAGCAATATGGCGCCGCGTTTGGTGAGAAATAAGCGCGTTAACTCAAATTGGCTGATCAGCCAAATAGAACGCGTGGCGTTGTGTTGTGGAGTGGGGTGCATGAATAATCCTTAAATACCCGTTTGCTGTCGTTAGGTAGCATAGCCTAAAGCAATCATAGTACCACTAATTATTTTTATTATTTATCAATATGTTAATAATGTTCGTGTCATTCTTCTTGGTCAGTCAGGCGAATTAATGATGGATTTACTCATTTATTTCATTAAGTTAGAAGCCGTTAATTATTGCTAACAGGACGACCAATGATAACTATACGACAAGCGACAATTGATGATGTTGATACGCTTTATAACTTCATTCTCGCGATAGCTGACTTTCATCAGCAGACACATTTTGTAGAAACATCACCCGCTGAAATTAAGCGTGCAGGCTTTGGTGATTCGCCTAAATTCGGTGCTGTGTTAGCCGAAATTGATGGTGAGATAGCAGGCTACTGCAGCTATACCTGGAATTATTCAATTTGGCGTGGCGTCACCTACATGGGGCTTGACGATTTATATGTTCATCAACAGTACCGCAGCCAAAAAGTTGGATTACATTTGATGAACAAAGCGCGGGATATATGCCGTGAAGCGGGATGTAATCGAATTCGTTGGGAAGTAGAAAAAGATAACGAAAACGCTATCAATTTCTACAGTAAATTAGGGGCACAGGTTGATATCAAAGGAATGTGCCGTTGGGATGTTTAGCTTATCGTTAGCCTTGCCACGCGTAGCTAAATTTAGCGAAGAAGGTGCGGCGATCGCGATGTAGCGAGTCGTCACCTTGCGGTTGATAACCACTATCTGAATAACCTACGTAAACCAGTGATTGTGGGTTGATTTTGTAGGTATACAGCAATTGCGTCGAAAAGAATCGCGTTTCGGCGCTGTAATCGTTATTGCTATCACTGTCGTGATTCGCCTTGTACAGCAGCGGATTGCGATCAATATCTGTGTATTGCACGATGAGCTTTAACTGATTCTTTTGGTCGAATTGATACGCCATATTCAAATCACTCTTACTCGCGCGAAACAGGCGGCCGCCTTCTATATTCACACTCTTTCCGCCTACCATAGCTTGTTGCGCATCGACATCTAAGCGGTTGAAGTAGTTATTGAATGTGAGTGCAAAGTGCTGATTAAATTGATAATTAATCGTAGTGTGCAAGTAAAACTGGTCGGCTAGCTGAGCGTTTGCATAGTCAATTTGTTTACCGATGCGGGTGAAAAACTGAAGTTTTAAATCTGCCGTCGGGTTAATGCTTGAGTAGCTGACAAATTGGGTGTGATTATACAACTCGCCACCGTCGCGATTGTATTGGCTATCGTACAGCGACTCATTGTTCATAAAGCCGAAATTGGCGAATGCTTGTTTTTTACCATTGATAAAACCGCGCACATCGACGTTGTGCCCAAGTTTCTCACCTGCCTGATTTTGCGAGCTTTGAGCGCTAGCAAAGTAACCATAGCGATTGACGAATTGGGTTTTGTCATCGTCGTTATAAAAGGTTTGGCCGCCACCAATGAGTAATTTCTTATAGTCAACCTGACCAATGAAACCTAAATCTGCGCGAAAATCTTCGCCGATATCGGTATAGGTGGCGCAGTAGTTATAGTCTTTTTGTGAATGACTGTAATTAAGTTCGATGGCGTGATCGCTTTGTGATTGTTCAAGGCCATAATCGAGAGCTTCTTGCAGCGGGTTGTCACTTTTAGAATAGGCCACTTGATATTGCAGACTATCTTGCTTGCTAAACCAATGGTTGCCGTCACCGCTGACGACGGTATTGCGATAATCGTCTGCATCGCGATGCGACACGAAGAAACCAATGTTATCGCGATTGCCCAAATCATTTTTATAACGCAGCAGATGATTGGTGCTGGTTAGCGAAGCGCCATTATCGGTCAATGTAATATTACGAGAGCCTTGAGCCGATGGTAGCAGGAAGCTGGTTTGCTGATCTTTAGCGGTTAGTACACCGTAGGAATGTGCGCCGCTTTTGCCGGTGACCTTAACGCCGTAATCAGGCTGGTTGATATTGCGTGTGTGTACCAGATTTAAGCGACTGGTTTTGAAGTTATCGGCACCGTCTAAAAAGAATGGGCGTTTTTCACGCGTATAAAGAGCGAAGGTGTTATTGATGTCTAGCTCAGTAGAATCTGCCTCCACTTGTGAAAAATCAGGGTTGATAGTTAGGTTTAGCACACTGTTTTGGGTCATGCCCCAGCGCAAATCTAATCCTAGATCTTGTTCGCTATCGCCATTTGACCATGAGTCATTTGACGTCGCTTTACCATCGCTGCGCTTGATAGTTGCAGTTGGCGTCACTTGGATGTTGTTACTGGCTTTAGCACCCTCGAAGCCATCCAGTTTGTTATACAGACACAGAGAACAGGTCGAGTCGCGATCTCCCTGATAACTGGCGAGCTGATGACGAACTTCACGCGGATAGTTACGCCATAAGGTAAAGCCCCAGCGCTGAATGTCTTGTTCGTCTTTAAAGCGCAATGCGGCAAATGGAATGCTAATTTCAGCCGTCCAACCATCATCTGTTAGCTGAGCGGCACTGTGCCAAATGGCATCCCAAGCATCGTCTTCACGCCAACCGTTGTCATCGTTAATAATGGCGTCTGACTGTGCGCCTTTTGGGTTAACGAAAAATAGATAGGCGTTGCGCTCGTCGTTAAAGGTATCGAGGATGATGCCCATGTTATCGTCTTGCCAAATCTTATCGTGTGCTCGCAAAGAGCCGCGAATGTTCTCTGGCTGTGGATCATAAGCTCTAAGCGCAATATGAAGCGCTTGGCCGTCTTGATATAAATAGCCAATAGTTTTTACGGGAGCCGCAATACCGTTGCCAGGATTGTTTTCATATTTGAGCTCAATTGGAGTAGCGAGTTTCCACATCGGTTCATCGAGTTTGCCGTCAATGGTTGGCGCGTCTTGCTGTTTGCTGAGAGTGAACTTATCTGCCGCCCATGTATGCATTGATACTGAGAGGCTCGATGCGAGTATCGCTGTCCACAGTGCGGTGTTTTTGATTTTGTTTAACCATGTAAGTTGATGCATTTTTTGTTTTCCGTTACGAGAGAGTTAACGCTGTCTAGCTTCGGCGTGACGGGGCTTAAAGTCGTGGTGAAGTGGTGAAAAAAGGTGAAGGAGTTGTGATTTTTGGTGGTTTTTGTCGGTTTATTGTGCAATTGAAGCGTAGTTGACGGGTTTTCATTAGCTGTAGATAATAAACTCACTCGCCGATCAAAAATAATAAAAAACGATTCAATGAGATATCTTCGCGTAAATCAATTTGTCATCGATAGTCAGTTGCCGCTGATGTGGAATGATGGCAATGAAATTTCCCTTGAACCTAAGCAACATGCGCTGCTGATGCTCTTTATTGAGCAAGCTAATCAAGTGATTAGCCGCGATGAGATCATTGAAACAGTTAATCAGGGAGTTATTGTTAGCGACAATGCCGTCAACAAAATGGTGGCTAATTTACGTCAGTTATTGGCTGATAATCCCAAAGCGCCGACTTTTATTAAAACTATTCCCAAGCAGGGTTATTGTTTTATTGCACCTATTGCTCCTCAAGAAGATAAAGTGACCGCTGGTCAGAAAGATGAGGCCGCGCCTAAATCATCCAATGTAAAACCGGTATTTATTTTAAGTTTGCTATTAGCTGTGGCTGCTATTGCGTGGCAAGGCTTTTCCAATAAATCGGCGGAAAAAACCTATACCAACCTGCAGCTTCAGCCTTTAACCAGACATTCCGGCGTTGAGTTTTCGCCTGCTGTATCACCCAATGGAAACTATCTTGCTTATACTCGCAATGATCCGAGAAACGGTGTTGGTGAATTGTGGCTAAGGCATCTCGATGGTTCTGAAAAAGAAGTAAAGGTGGCTGATTTAGCGACCTCGGCGGAAATAGCTTGGTCGTCTAACAGCGATTTTATTGTTTTTACTGACTATCCAGAGCAACAGTGTCAGTTTAAACGCTATGATCTTGCAGGAACCGTCTCCACACTGTCACCCTGTAATGCACTTTATATTAGGCAAATGGCGTTGATTGATAATAACGAGGGCATTTTATACGCGGGTCGCGAAGTCAGTTTTGCGCCGAATCAGATCTATCGCTACAGCATGGCAAATAAAACGCGCGAAGCTATTAACCAGCCTAATGCGAAAAGTAGCGGTAACTATGGTTTTGATTTATCTGACGACGGTCAGCAATTATTGATTCTATCTGCCAATGAAGATAGTGAATACAGTAACTTGTATGTGCTAGATAGAAAAAACAATCAGCTCACCAACAAAGGCAAGTGGCCGCGTTTTGTCTATCGAGCTATTTGGCATCATGATGGCGAAAGCATAGTCACGGCGACAAATGCCTACTCCCATGAAATAGTACAAACTAAAATCGATGGTACGCCAATTATGAGTTTGGTGAGTACGTCGAATCGTGTGGCGCATAATTTTAGCCGTTTTCCCAATGGTCGCGACTATTACTTTACTTCGTTTCAAATGAACAACGACAATGAGTTAATCAACTTGGCAACAGGTGAGGTTAGTCGCCGCTTTAATTCAGCGGTCTACGACAAGCTACCAACCTTTTCGCCATCCACTAAACGCTGGTATTTCCTATCTAAGCGCAACGGACATTCGCAAATTTTTGAGGCGGATGAAGTTACTGGTCAAATAAAACAGCTTACCCACTTCGAGCAAGAGCCTGATGTAGACACTATCGATGTATCACCGGATGGCAAAACGCTGCTGCTCGGCAGTACGGCGCAACTAACCTTGCTGTCTTTAGCCGATAATTCCAGCAAAATTATTGATATTGACGATGGCTCTTCTATCTCCGCTGCATGGTTATCGAATACGCGTATTGCCTTTGGCATATTGCGCGATACCACGCCACTGCTGCGTTATTACGATTTAACCACCAACGCATTTAGCGATGGTAATCCTCGTTGGCAGGCGGCATTTAGCGACACCAAGGCGCAGCGATTGTTTTTTGTTGAGCAAGGTACTTATCAGGTTTATCAATGGTTTGCTGATGAAGAGCGCGCAGAGCCGACGTCGGTTACGCTAGATCGCGTATTTTCAGGCGGTATTGACGTTAAAGTCGATGGTGATTCATTGATTTATTTGAAGCGACAAGGTGTTTACAGTGAATTTATTCGCGTGTCGTTGTTGACTAAGCAGCAGGAATCGCTTGGCAAATGGTTATTTGTCGCCGGCTTCGATGTACTCGATAATCACCTAGTAGTGAGTTACGAAGAAGGCCGAAGCGGCGATATTCTGAAAACTGAATTTAAGTAAATTGAATCTAATAAGAAAAAATTACTCTTCAAGCATGTGTTGTTGCAACTTCTCGCGAAGCTCTGGCGTTAACGGCACACTTTTCTTTTCTTTGTGGCAGTAGTGAATCATTGCTGCCTTACCGCTGGCAGTTTTAACGCCGTTTTGCCAACATTCTTGATAGATATCGAACGAGCTATTTCCGATACGGGCGATATAGGTGCGAATTTCAACATCGCTGCCAAAGTGGGTTTCGGCGTGATAGCTAACGCTAATACCACCCAACATTAATTTCCAATTATTAACGTCGAGATCTGGGGTAAAGAACATAAAAATAGGATCGCGACCAGACTCAAACCACATTGGAAAAACGGTGTTGTTGATGTGTCCGAGGGCATCGGTTTCTAAAAATCGCGGTGTAATGGTCAATGAAAACATAGCGTCATCCTAAACGAGTGTTTGATTTTGGTGTGTGACAATCTAACAAAAATATTCCAGTTATAATACGTTTAGCGATAGAATCAATTAATCTAACGAGCCAAAAGAACACTACCTTGTCGACACTGATCCAATCTTTACAGCAACTCTCCGAGCAATTTTCTTGCACTAAGACGCGTCAATTTGTGGTGCTTAGCGGCGAACAAGCATGGGCCTGTGATTTAGTCAAACAAGTTGTCATTTCGGATGATTGTTTGTGGATTGGCGCAGGGGATGATGCTGGTGTGGCATCGAGCAAAGCCCACCTCAGTCTCGGCCGCGAATATCAAAGCTTGGTCTTTAATGCGTTTAGCGGCTTTCATCCCGATGCCTTTGGTCAAGCTATTGGAGCGTTAAGTGGCGGCGGAATTTGTTACTTGTTGGTGCCTGAGTGGACTGAATGGCAAAGTTATCAAGATCCTGACTATCAGCGTTATGTAGCGACTCCAGATGATATTCGTCGTGTGAATTCCCTGTTTATTCAGCGTCTACAGCAAGAAATCAAAGATGACGGTCACGCCATTGTCATCGAACAAGGCCAAACTGACGCTGTGACATGGCAATTGCCAGCCAATCTCCACGAAACTATAGCCAACGAAACCACTGTTAATAGAGTTGCTGCTAATCAAATTACGGGGCCTTACGCCACGACAGAACAAGCGGAGTGTGTGGCGCAGATTATCAAAGTTGCCACCGGACATCGCAATAGACCGCTGGTCATTAACGCCGATCGTGGCCGTGGCAAGTCAAGTGCACTAGGTATCTCCGCAGCACAGTTATTGCAAAATGGCTTGTCGAATATTGTGATTACTGCGCCTAAAGCCGCAGCATTAGACAGTGTATTTTTTCATGCGATGCGCCTACTGCCAGACGCAAAGCGCGTGCAAAACTCGCTGTTGTGGCAAGACAAGCAATTGCGCTTTGTTGCCCCCGACGAATTGGTGAGTCAATTACCCGAAGCGGATTTAGTAATGGTGGATGAAGCCGCGGCAATTCCGACCCCGATGCTAATTAGCTTAAGTCAGCATTATTCCCGCTTGGTATTTTCCACCACCATTCATGGCTATGAAGGGACTGGCCGTGGTTTTGTGCTTAAATTCTTAACTGAGCTTGAAAAAATTGCGCCGCAAATGCGCCAATACCAGCTCTCACAACCTGTGCGCTGGCAACTTGGCGATCCCGTGGAAGCCTTGAGTAACAAGTTATTAGGCATCAATGCTAAAGCTGTGAATTTAAGTTCACACTATGAGGTGTCAGCTAGCCAGCTTGAATTTCAGTGGCTAACGCAATTGCAACTCGCGCAAGATAGTCAGCTATTAGAACAACTCTTTAGCTTACTTGTTTTAGCCCATTATCAAACCTCGCCAACCGATTTTAGACAGTTGCTCGACGCGCCAGATTTACATATTTTGGTTGGTTTATTTGATGGCAACGTCGTAGCTGCATCGCTGATTATGCAAGAAGGGAATCTGCCTGTGGAGCTAGTTAATAAGATTGCTTTGGGTGAGCGCCGTTTACGTGGTCATTTGCTACCGCAATCATTGCTTGGGCAATTGGGCGTTAAAGACGCTGCCAGCTTCAGCTATGGCCGTATTATGCGTATTGCAGTGCATCCACAATGGCAAGGTAGCGGTATTGGCAGTGCGCTTGATCAACATACGACGCAATGGGCTAACGCGCATAACATCGATATCTTGGGCTCCAGTTTTGGTGCAACGGCGCAGCTCAGCCAGTTTTGGTTCAATTGTGATTATCGTCCCGTTCGTTTGGGATTTAGTCGTGACAGCGCGAGTGGTACTCATTCGTTGATGGTGTTAAAAGCAATAAATAGTGAAACCGAAGAGATGATCTCTACGGCTAATGAACAATTCTCACAGGCGCTGCGTTACGATTTAGCCGATAGTCACAGTCAGCTATCTAGTCAATTGGTCGTAAAACTTCTGCAATATTGTAAAGAATTAACCACACTTGGTGATTTTGAGCGTTTTAATATCGATAACTATTGTTGCGGAAATAGGCCCGTAGAACAGGTTAACTCGATGATAGAAAAAGGAATTTTTTCTAGGCCAGCGACAATGTCTACACTTACTGATCTGGAACAAGCGTTAGTCATTAAACGTATTCTGCAGCGACATTCATGGGCTACAGTGTGCAGTGAATTGAAATTTAGTGGTAAAAAGCAAGCACAGCAAACTTTGCGACGCGCAATCAGCTCTTGGTTTCAGCACATTTAAAAACAGTAACTTATCAACATCTGTTCAATCTCCCCGAATTCTTCTTGAGCAAATAACAAAAATTTCTTGCACTAAGTTTCAAACGGTTGTTTAATTCTCTGGCGGTTAAAGAATCACAGGTATAGTTGACGTACACGTAAACTTTCTGGCAGACTCGTAGCCAATATTCGAACAATCTTCGCCCAGGTAGCAGTGATTGTCCCAAGATAAGTCGCCAAAGAGCGACATGAAATAGCACACTAAGCAACGAATAAAAGAGTAATAGGAGCAGAGTATGGAACGTGAATCGATGGAGTTTGACGTCGTCATCGTAGGTGGTGGTCCAGCTGGACTATCAGCAGCGTGTCGTCTAATGCAAGCAGCACAAGAAAAAGGGCAAGAGCTCATGGTATGTGTTGTTGAAAAAGGCTCAGAAGTTGGTGCCCACATCCTATCAGGTGCCGTATTCGAACCTCGTGCCCTAAACGAATTATTCCCAAATTGGAAAGAACTAGGCGCGCCGCTTAATACCGAAGTAGTTGGCGACGACATTTTCCTATTTGGTAGCGAATCTAAAGCCACCAAAGTGCCAAACGCCTTTGTACCGAAAACTATGCACAACGAAGGCAACTACATTATTAGCCTTGGTAACCTGTGTCGTTGGTTGGGCGAACAAGCTGAACAACTTGGCGTTGAAGTATTCCCTGGCTTTGCTGCTGCTGAAACACTTTATAATGACGATGGGTCAGTTAAAGGTATTTTAATTGGCGACATGGGTATTAGCGAAAGTGGTGAGCAAAAAGACTCATACATGCCGGGCATGGAACTTCATGCTAAATACACCATTTTTGCCGAAGGTTGTCGCGGTCACTTAGGTAAAGAGCTGCAAGCTCGTTTCGATTTAAACGAAGGCCGTAGCCCACAACATTACGGTTTGGGTATTAAAGAGCTGTGGACCATTCCTGCCGAGCAACACCAACAAGGTAAAGTTGTTCACACTGGCGGTTGGCCACTAGACAATGGCGCGACAGGCGGTGGTTTCCTTTACCACATCGAAGACAACCAAGTAGTATGTGGTTTAATCGTCGACCTTAACTACTCGAATCCATATTTAAGTCCGTTTGATGAGTTCCAACGTTATAAACACCATCCAGAAATCGCCAAATATTTAGAAGGCGGTACTCGTGTGTCTTACGGTGCACGTGCCATTGCTAAAGGCGGTTTAAACTCGCTTTCTAAAATGAGCTTCCCGGGCGGCCTACTCATTGGTTGTGATGCGGGTACATTAAACTTCGCTAAGATCAAAGGTTCACACACCGCGATGAAGTCAGGCATGATTGCCGCCGATGTTATTGTCGAAGAATTAGCGAAAGGCGAAGAAGCTGCTAGCGAATTAACCCAATACGCTGCGGCATTTGAACAATCTTGGTTATACGAAGAGTTATACAACTCACGCAACTTCGGCGCAGCAATGCACAAGTTTGGCACTACCTTGGGCGGTGCTTACAACATGATCGATCAAAACATCTTTGGCGGTAAACTGCCATTTAACCTCAAAGATGACAGCTTAGATCACGAGCAATTAAAACTGGCCAGTGAGTCACAAGAAATTAACTACCCGAAACCAGATGGTAAGTTGAGCTTCGATAAGTTGTCGTCGGTATTCTTATCAAATACTAACCACGAAGAAGATCAGCGTTGTCATTTAACCCTTAAAGACGCATCGATTCCACTGACCGTCAACATGGAAAAATGGGCGGAGCCAGCACAGCGCTACTGTCCTGCTGGTGTTTATGAAGTGATTGAAGAGAACGGTGAACAGCGTTTTCAAATCAACGGTCAAAACTGTGTTCACTGTAAAACCTGTGATATCAAAGATCCAAGCCAAAACATCACTTGGGTAACCCCAGAAGGTGCTGGTGGACCGAACTACCCGAATATGTAGTAGTTTTCGTATTTGAAAGTGATAATGCCGCAGCTAGCTGATAGTTGCGGCATTTTTGTTTGAGGTCTTGTTAGTCTAGTATGATGAATAATCCTTTATAAAGCGTGGTACTTCTATGGAAGCCTCAATTATTGATTTTATGGGCTACAGAGGAAACGAAACCTATATTGAATCACTTAATTACGATTTAGACTTTTTAAGAATAGTGATTGCTGCAGGATCTAATTTACGTATTGAAGTTTGTTTTCATCAACCCATTGGTTTTAGATGTCTAGATGAAGGTGATTTACTCGAATTTTGGTCAAACAAAACAGTGACTGATAACTGGCTTTTACGAATACATGATTCGGGTTGGCTAGCACAAGAAAATCATCGAGATGGATTTTTATCAAAACATAGTGCTCTAAACGAGTTTTTAGTTAAGGGACAAAATGAGTGCTTAAATGTTTTAAGCACTGTTAAACCAACGATAAATCTTATCTGAGTGTTTTGTAGTAAGTTACCTTTTCTCAACAGGCCAAAATACCCATGCTAAAAATGGGGCTTTGAAGTTTCGATTCTTTATAAGTACGTTTATAAAATCACGATAAACTTAGAACATCACTCTCAATATCTTCGAGAATTTCTAAGTCTGATTGTAACCCAGAAGTCTGTAGCTGATTTACCCAACTCTGATATAGGACTTTTATTGTCTTCTTTTCATGTTGCTCCCAAGATTCAAATTTCGCATATGTAAGCTTTGATAAGAGCAGTTCAAAGTCATAAGGTGCATTCCAATAGTCAGTAATGTATAGCTCAAATATTCTAGGTAAGAAATGCTTAAAATCCTCAACATCTCCAAATGTCGTCATAGACTTGAATATGAAAACTTGAAAGTCATCCCAAGAGAGTGATTCTAAGCTTTTTGAGTGAAGAGAAGAGTTCACGCTTTTTAGTTCACAGTGGGGGCATCCTTTAATAGATGGTTTTAGAGGATAATGCTTAAATTCTTGGTAAATCTCTTGAAAATTTATTTCCATATTTGGCGCGTATTTTATATGCATATTGGTTGTAAATACTATTGAAACACTAGTAACAAAGTTAATATTTGTCAATTGGTTAGCTATTTTTACTTGCTTTTTTTATCTCGGGTTTCTTGCTTGGTATATAGTTTATGCCAAAACGTTGAGCTGAATTGTTCATAATCAATTTATTACAATTCTTATCCTTCTTTCGTCTGGTAGATGGTGATTTTGTAATCACTTTGATGTAGTTTATTCGGTTCTTCGGCTATAAGACGATTTCTGAACAAGGATGTATGATGGAAAGGACTTCGGTTTCTCGATTATCACGTGCGCTGCAATTAATTTTACCCCCAATTGCCATGGTGACTTCTGTGGCCTTAGCTGTACCTACTGTTGCTAATCAAATGATTGTGGCTGATGATGAGTCAGCTAATATGGTGTATGTGATTGGTAGTCGCGTGGCTGGCCGCACTGAATCTGATGTGCCGGTGGCGGTTGATGTTATTGGTAATGCCGAGCTGCGTGCTACGGGTCACAGCGAAGTTGGACGGATGATTCAAGCGCTGATCCCTTCATTTAATTTCTCTAGCTCTAGTATTAGTGATGGCACAGATGCAGTGCGTCCTGCTACTTTGCGTGGATTAGGGCCAGACCAAACACTGGTGCTGATTAATGGTAAACGCCGCCATCAAGGAGCGCTTGTTCATATTAATACCTCTGTTGGCCGCGGCACCTCAGGCGTTGATTTAAATGCCATTACTATCGATGCGATCGAGCGTATCGAAATTCTACGCGATGGCGCTGCTGCGCAATACGGCTCTGATGCAATTGCTGGTGTGATTAATATTGTGCTTAAAGATGGCAGTGAACCGGGTGGTGTCAATCTGTCATATGGTCAAACGAACGAAGGCGATGGTGAAACATGGCAGTTGGGCGTTAGCAAAGGTATTGAACTGGAAAATGGCTTTGTAAATATTAGCTATGAATTTAGAGATCGCGGTGCGACTAATCGCGCAGGTGAAAGTGGCGTATGTCAGTTTTCCTGTTCGCCACATCCGACATTAGCAGGTGTGTTAGTGGCGCAAGACTCGCGTGAAATCAGTTTTGAGCGTCAAAATTTTCGGGTCGGTGATGCGCAAGTTCGTCACCACAGTGCTGTTGTTAATGGCGCAGTAGATTGGGATGACGATGAGCTTTACGGTTTTATTACATTGTCGCAGCGGGAAAACGAGTCGGCCGGTTTTTTCCGCCGTGCCAATCAAGTCATCAACAATCCACAGCTATCAGATGGCGAAGCTTTTTATCCGCAAGGCTATTTACCACTAATTACTACCGACAATGACGATTATTCATTTAACGTGGGCTATCGCACCTATTTCGACAACGGTATCGCATTTGATGCTGCTGTTAGTCACGGTAAAAATAGTCAAAGTTATCAGGTAAGCAATTCCGTTAATGCATCGTGGTTGGTGGCGCAAGGTTTAGATACAGGTTTACGACAATCTGCGCAAACCAGTGCCCATTCAGGCGAGCTAAGTCTAGGGCTTTCTACGTTGAACCTCGATTTTACATGGGATCGAGAAAGTGTCGCAGTAGCTTGGGGATTTGAGGCGCGTCGCGATCATTATCAATTAACTGCGGGCGAAGAATATTCATGGCGTGATTATGATGGTGGCCTAATTGGCGCCAACGCGGGCATTCAAGTATTTCCAGGTTTTACGCCGCTTAATGAAGTGGACGAATCGCGCATGGTGTATTCGGTGTATGGTGATGCAGAGTGGGATGTTAGCGATGATTGGTTGGTCATTACGGCACTGCGTTATGACGATTTCGAAGATTTCGGCAGCACCTTTAATCTAAAGCTGTCGGCACGCTATAGCGTTAGCGACACAACAACGTTGCGCGGCGCGTTTAGCACTGGCTTTAGAGCACCGTCGATGCAGCAGCAATATTTTAATAACATCAGCACCCAATTCGTCGACGGGCAGGCGGTTGAAGTGGGGACTTTCCGCAACGATTCGCAACTGGCTAAAGATGTCGGTATTCCTGCGCTGAGTGAAGAAAAGTCGAAAAACTTCAGTTTTGGCGTGGCCTTCGAGCCTTTGGATAACTTTATGCTGACCTTGGATTACTACATGATCCTTATTGATGATCGCATCGTGATCAGCGACCAAATTGGCATGGGATCAGGTAGTGGGATCTTCGATAGCGGATTGGCTAAAAACAAGGTGACAGGCGCGCAGTTTTTTATTAATGGCGCTAACACCAAAACGCAAGGGTTTGATGCAGTTGCAACTTATACGACCCAGTTAGGTCAAGGCGAATTACAACTATCAGTAAGTGCTAATGTCACTGACACTGAGGTGACAGAGCAGTTTTCACCCGGTGGCCTCAACGGCATTAAACCGAGTGACGTATTCGGGGCGCAAGGGGTTTCGATCATCGAAGAGTGGCAGCCTAAGGATCGTTTTCATCTCACCGCGAACTATGCTGTGAATAACTTTGTTTATAATTTTTCTGCCAACCGCTTTGGCGAGTATTCGGTGTTAGACAATAACGAGCGACAAACTTACGGTGCCAAGTGGCTAACAGACGTAAAAATGACATGGCACTATTCACAGGCAGTGAGTTTTAATGCTGGCGTAAATAATCTATTTGACGTGACACCAGATCGCAACATTATCGGTCAAGCTGAGCAAGGGTATATTGTTGATAGCGAAGGCCAAACACTAGTGAATTCGGCTGGGGTGTTTGACTATTCTCGCCGCGCTGCGCCATTTGGATTTAATGGCGCTTATTACTACGCTGGCGTGACCTATCGCTTTTAGACGAAATGAGTTAGTTTCGTTGCCACAATGAGAAGGTCACTTGGCCTGCGGTTTTCTCTTTAAGGCAGCTCCAATTGCTTGGCAAGTTAACGCCCGCGAGTTCAGATTCCATTTCGATATAGATAACGGCATCTTCGCTCAGCCAATGGTTGCTTTCTAATAATTGGCAGCTTTGTTCGAGCAGGTTCTTACGAAATGGTGGGTCGATAAAGACTAGATCAAATTGCTGTGATGACGACGCGCTTAAAAATTTTATACTGTCTGTGTTTTTAACTTCACCGTTGTCACACTTTAAGGTAGTGAGGTTTTTCTTAAGCTGCATCGCTGCGTTACGATCTTTTTCTAACAGCAGAGCGCTGTCGGCATAACGAGATAGCGCTTCAAAAGACAAACCACCGCTCCCAGCGAATAGATCTAAACAGCGCGCTTCGCTGACATAGGGAGCGAGCCAATTAAAGACGGTTTCTTTGACGCGATCGGTTGTTGGGCGCAGGCCTTCAACATCGGTTACAGGCAGTTTTCGACTACGCCATTGGCCACCGATAATCCTAACTTGACCTGAACCACCTTTTCCTGCTGCCATCTCTACCTCAATCTATTTGTATTTGCTATCATCTGTGCCAATTCTTACTCAAGCTATAGGTTTTACAGCTTGGGTTTATACCCGCTTTGGCTTTTTAGTAATTTCCAATCCATAAATACGGGTACAGCTTGGGCGCTATTGTACGCTCAAATCGCATTAGATGTTGATAAGGTTTTCAAAATAATGGCAAAAAAAGGCATGTTCGGTTGGTTGGGTTTTGGCCGTAAAAAAGAGCAAGAGGCAGAGCAGCAAAATTTAGCTGAGCAACAAGCTGCAGAAGCAAAGGCAGCAGAAGAGGCTGCGGCACAAGCGGCAGCAGAGAAAGCGGCTGAAGAAGCTGCAGCCCAAGCAGCGAAAGAGCAGGCGGCTGAAGAAGCTGCAGCACAAGCGGCAGCAGAGAAGGCGGCTGAAGAGGCTGCGGCACAAGCGGCAGCAGAGAAGGCGGCTGAAGAGGCTGCGGCACAAGCGGCAGCAGAGAAAGCAGCTGAAGAAGCGGCTGAAGAAGCGGCGGCGCAAGCTGCAGCAGAGAAAGCGGCTGAAGAAGCTGCGGCACAAGCGGCAGCCGAGAAAGCGGCTAAAGAAGCGGCGGCGCAAGCTGCAGCAGAGAAGGCGGCTGAAGATGCTGCGGCGCAAGCAGCTGCCGAGAAAGCGGCTGAAGAAGCTGCGGCGCAAGCAGCGAAAGAGCAGGCGGCTGAAGAAGCTGCGGCGCAAGCTGAAGCAGAGCAAGCGGCTGAGGAAGAAGAGCCGAAAAAGAAATCAGGTTTCTTTGCCCGCTTAAAAGAAGGCCTTAAACGTACTAAGCAAAACTTCGGTAGTGGTATCTTTGGTTTATTCAAAGGTAAGAAAATCGATGATGATTTATTCGAAGAATTAGAAGAGCAGCTATTAATTGCCGACGTTGGAGTCGATACCACGTTAAAGATTATCGATTCTTTAACTCAAGGTGCATCGCGTAAAGATCTTAAAGACGGTGAAGCGCTCTATAAGTTATTGCAAGAAGAGATGGTGGAAGTGATCAAGCCAGTATCTCAGCCGTTAGACATCGAAAAAAGTGATGGGCCATACGTCATTCTAATGGTTGGTGTAAATGGTGTTGGTAAAACAACAACCATTGGTAAGCTGGCGAAAAAATTCCAGCAACAAGGTAAGAAAGTGGCATTAGCTGCTGGTGATACCTTCCGCGCTGCAGCGGTTGAACAGCTTCAAGTGTGGGGCGAGCGCAACGATATTCAAGTAATTGCGCAGCACACAGGTGCTGACAGTGCATCAGTTATCTTCGATGCCGTACAAGCTGCTAAAGCCCGTAAC
This sequence comes from Psychrobium sp. MM17-31, assembly GCF_022347785.1. Taxonomy (NCBI): domain Bacteria; kingdom Pseudomonadati; phylum Pseudomonadota; class Gammaproteobacteria; order Alteromonadales; family Shewanellaceae; genus Psychrobium; species Psychrobium sp. MM17-31. The sequence goes on along the minus strand of NZ_JAKRGA010000005.1, from coordinate 108,435 downwards.
GTTGATGTGTTAATCGCTGATACGGCTGGCCGCTTACAAAATAAATCAAACTTAATGGAAGAGCTTAAGAAAGTCGTTCGCGTAATGCGCAAGCTTGATGAAACAGCTCCTCATGAAGTGATGTTAACGCTTGATGCGGGAACAGGACAAAACGCCATGAGCCAAGTACAGCTATTTAATGAAGCTGTGGGCGTGACAGGCTTAACCATTACTAAGCTAGATGGCACAGCCAAGGGTGGTGTGGTATTTGCCTTAGCTGATAAATACAAGATTCCAATTCGCTACATCGGTGTTGGTGAAGGCATTGACGATTTACGTGAATTTAATGGTCCTGAGTTTGTCGAAGCCCTGTTTACTGGCGAAGAACAATAAATTCTAATAATAAAAAAAGAGAGCGCTAAATGATTCGGTTTGAAGATGTAACCAAGGTCTATCCCGGCGGGCAACAAGCCTTGAATCGGGTTAATTTTCATCTTCAACCGGGAGAAATGGCGTTCTTAACTGGTCATTCAGGTGCTGGTAAAAGTACTCTGCTAAAGCTGATTGCTATGATGGAACGCCCGACGTCGGGTCAGGTGTTCATCAATGGTCACAACCTCAATAAAATCACCAAAAAGCAAGTGCCATACGCGCGTCGCGATATCGGCATGATCTTCCAAAATCACCGCTTGTTAATGGATCGCAGTGTTTTTAATAACGTTGCTCTGCCACTCATTATCGAAGGTTATCACCTATCTGATATTAAACGCCGCGTTGCTGCTGCCTTAGATAAGGTTGGCTTGCTATCTAAAGTAAACAACATGCCAAGTTCACTCTCTGGTGGTGAATTACAACGTGTAGGTATTGCTCGCGCTATCGTTAATAAGCCGCCGTTGTTATTGGCAGATGAGCCGACGGGTAACCTAGATCCCCATTTGTCGGTAGAAATCCTCAAGGTGTTTGAAGATCTCAATTCCGTTGGCGTAGCCGTAATGATTGCGACTCATGATTTGGGACTTATAGCACGCATGAAGTATCACACCTTTACCCTGCGTCAAGGACAAATGATTCAAGATGGATTGTCATCATCAGATTTAAGGGAGAGTGAATTTGAGCCTGTTATTTAGTCAGCGTAAATCGCCGGGCGCAACCAAAAGCAATCCCGGTCACCGTTTGGTGATGTATTTCATTCGTCATTTACAGCAGGCTTTAGCGAGCATAGGAGAGCTGTGGCGAATGCCAATTTCGTCTTTGTTAACGATGGCTGTGCTAGGTGTGAGCTTGGCGTTACCGACTGCGCTGCATCTACTGATGAAAAACGGTCAGCAGCTACGTGGCAGTTGGGATAGCGCTGCCGAAATCACCTTGTTTATGAAAGAAGGTATTAACGAAAATCAAACTAAGAACGTACTGCGTCGTATTGGTTTGTATGAGCAAGTGAGTAAGGTAACTTACATTGGCGCGGAAGACGCGCTAGAAGAATTTAAGACCTTATCTGGTTTTGGTGATGCGCTATCTTATCTCGATAAAAATCCATTGCCTTCGGTGATCTTAGTAGTGCCAACTAAGCAATACTCTAGTCCTGAAGGTGCTCGTGAGCTACTAGAAAAACTGCAGCAACAGCCTGAAATCGCCTTTGGTAAGCTTGATGTCACTTGGCTTGAGAAACTTACTGCTATTGTAAACCTGCTAGATGATGCGGCATTAGCATTGGGCGTTTTACTGTTGCTTGCGGTGGCATTGGTAATTGCCAATACCATTCGTTTATCCATCTTGAATCGCCGCGAAGAAATCGAAGTGTTAAAACTGGTGGGCGCGACTAATGACTTTATCCGCCGCCCATTTCTTTACACTGGCATTTGGTATGGGTTGATTGGTGGGTTGATTGCTTGGGTTTGTGTGTCGTTGATCCTATGGTGGGTTGAAGGTGCATTGGTGGGATTAGCAAATCAATTAGGCTCGGAATTAACCCTTAGTGGATTGAGTTTTAGTGAATTTTTGATCTTGATCGCACTGAGTTCTGGCTTGGGATGGCTGGGAGCTTATGGTTCTGTAATGCGCCATGTCTATGAAATTGAACCAGAAAATCAATTGTGAACTAAGTGAGTTTTAGACGGACTAATAAGACGGAAAAACTTAGTAACATTCTCGGCTTGGATCCTCTAGCGATCCTTAAAATAGCGTGCTAGACTCGGGTCGAGTTTTAAATTAGGAGTAGTAAATGAGTACTGCAATTCAATCAACAGCATTAATGCCAATAGCCTCTGGTAGCATCGAAACTTATGTTTCTCGCGCTGCGCAGATCCCTATGCTTAATGCCGAGGAAGAACATGAATTGGCCTCTCGTTTATATCACGACGGCGATTTGAAGGCGGCACAAAAGCTGATTATGTCTCATCTCCGTTTTGTTGTTCATGTTGCTAAAAGTTATGCTGGTTACGGATTACCACACGCTGACTTAATTCAAGAAGGCAACGTGGGATTGATGAAGGCGGTTAAACGCTTCAATCCTGATGTGGGTGTTCGTCTAGTTTCTTTTGCTGTGCATTGGATCAAAGCTGAGATACACGAGTACGTATTAAAGAACTGGCGCATCGTTAAGGTCGCTACCACTAAAGCACAACGCAAATTATTCTTTAATCTTCGTAAAAATAAGACTCGTCTTGGTTGGTTTAATCAGGACGAAGTAGATGTTGTAGCGAAAGAGTTAGGTGTTTCAACACGTGATGTGCTTGAAATGGAAAACCGCATGGCGTTGACCGATAATTCGTTTGACTTAGCCAATGACGATGATGATTCTGGCAGCACTAACTTTGCACCGACACAATACCTAGAAGATAAATCTTCAAACGTTGCAACTTACGTTGAAGAGAAAAACTGGGAAGATCACGCTAATGATAAATTGCGCAATGCGCTAGCTACATTAGATGAGCGCAGTCAGCACATCGTTCAGTCGCGCTGGCTCAATGATGAGAAAGCAACGTTGCAAGATCTTGCTAAGTATTATGAGGTGTCGGCGGAGCGCGTTCGACAGCTTGAGAAAAACGCCATGAAGAAGCTTAAGGCAGCCATGGAGTAAAAGATTTGAAAAAAGCAGCTTATTAGCTGCTTTTTTTATGTTCAGAATTTGTCACAAAAGTGACATATTTCTGGATTGGAGCGAGCCTTTTATTGATAGTGTGTTTGTTGTAATTGGAATGGAACGGAAATGATTAAGCACCAAGTTGATTTAGTAAATGTCGTGGCAAAGGATTGTCCGATTCACGGTGACTGTGTTCAGCTGGATACTGAGGAAGTGTCTTCAGAATTACTATCTGATGCTGAATTCGGTTTTGAAGATAGTAACGCAACACAGAGACAAGATTGCTTGTGTACAAGCGAAGAAGAACGCACAGCCGACAATCACTTAGGCAGTGTTGCCGATACTCCAATATAGCGTTTGTTGGCGCCAGTCTTATTGTCTAGATGGCGTGCGCGGGCGATGCGCGTCATTTCTGGTAACAGTGCTGATACTGGTACCAATTCCACACCTAGCTCGGATAATTTAGCACTAATTTCTTTTAAAAAACGGATACTTTGCGGATGCGGGTGAGCAATCGCAATGGCGTAGTGATGCTTTTTGGCAATTTTAATTAGCTGATTAAACTGCTGGTTTAAATAAGGCGTGTCTAGTTGGTTATCGAGGAATATATGACGGTGACCTGTGCGCAGTCCGTGTTCTACAGCGACTTTTTCTGCCATTGAATAGGCTGTGGTTTTACTGTCTATGAAGTAAAGCTGTTGATGCGAAATTTCATCCATTAACCACGCGAGATTTTTGGGCTTGGTCGTAAACTGACTTCCCATATGATTATTGATACCGCTGACATGAGGAATGTCGGCGATAATATCTTGTACCTGCTGTCGTGTTTGTTGCTCGGTCATTGCCAGTTTTAATGCACCTTTGCCCAGCAAGTGATTATTGTGCACCGCTTCCATCGGAATATGTGCCATAACTTCACGATTACTATCATGCACAGCGTTGGCAATGGTTTGAGTAAAAGGAGCAAAAGGAACAACAGAATAGGTAAATTGTCCAGGGAGGTCGAGGGCTGAAAAATCAGTTTTGCGGTAACCAATGTCGTCGATAACAATCGCGATACGCGGCGTATTTTTTGGCTTAGCCGTCACAGTGGCGTGACTAAAGCTACTGCCTATTAGCGCAATTAAGCTAACAAATAAAAAACGTACCTTCATTGGTTATTCACTCTCCGGTGACTTGTTTACTACATCATGTATTGGCGTCATTTGAGCAGAATTTCTAGACGAAGCCAATAATGCTTAATGACTAATTTATGCATTGATGTTAACGAAATACAACAACCAAGGCGTCAACTGTTCTAAAAGTGACTCATTGGTTTATTTTTTAAACCATCGCGTTGGGTTAATCGCCTTGCCTTTGTGGCGAATTTCAAAATACAGTCCCGGTGATGCTTGACCACCACTTTGCCCCAACAAGGCGATTTGTTCATTTTGACCCACGTAATCGCCAGCTTTCTTGAGTAGCGCTTGGTTATGGCCATACAAACTCATATAACCGTTGCCGTGATCGACCACTAACACCAAGCCAAAGCCTTTTAGCCAATCAGAAAATACTACTTTGCCGTGGTAAACCGAATTGACTGGTTGGCCCTCTTTACCAACTAAGGTGACACCTTTCCAACGCAACTGGCCGCTGCGCTTTTGGCCGAAGTTGTGGGTTGTTCTACCTTTCGTCGGCTTGGTTAAGCGACCGCGAACTTTAGCTAAGCCCTTGAGAGGTTTCTCCGTCGGTCGAGCCTGTGCCGCTTCTCGTTGCGTTTTAATGAGCTGTTTGATATCTAATTCGGACAGCTGATATTGCTCTAACTGGGCGCTGTTGGCGCGATAAGATTTTTGTAGCTGGGCTAACGCATTGCTTCGCGTTTGTTTTTCTTTCTTTAACGCGGCTTGTGCTTGTTGCTGTTGTTTAAGTAGTTTGTCTAATACGGCAAGTGTGTTGACGAGTTGTGCTTCGACATCTTGCAGTGCGTTGACTGTTTGTTTTAATTCGTCGATTGCCTCTACACGCGCTTTATTGAGATATTGATAATAGCCAAGTAATCGCTCTGTCTTACCGCTTTGCTCCTGATTAAGCAGTAATTGCATGAGATCGTGATTACCCGTCATATAGGCGCTTTTTAGCTGCTTAGCTAAGACATCTTGTTGATGGGATTGTGTTTTCTTGAGGGTTTGTTTTTTAGTGACTAACGCGGCTTGTTCGCGCTGGGCTGTTTTTTGTTGTTGCTGTGTTTTGTAGAGATCGTTAGCTGCTGTTGCGATTTTTTTATCGGTATCGCGTAACAAATTTTGCAGGCGTTGTTGTTGCTTTTTCTGTTTGGCGAGCAGTGATTTTTGCTCATCGATTTTGCCTTTAATGGCTTTGAGTTGGTCTTTATTGTCATCGGCAAAGCTCACGCTGCTAAAGAGCAGCGTGGTCATAAGTGCTATGCCGAAGAAGCGTAACAACTTAGTTGAGCGTCATTAATGGAGTGCCCGTCATTTGCTCTGGGATCTCCATGTCCATCAAGCGCAGCATTGTTGGGGCAATGTCGCTTAGTTTACCAACGCCTGCTGGTGTTGCAGGGCGACCAACATAAATGAAAGGTACTGGCTCGCTGGTGTGTGCTGTGTGTGCTTGCTGAGTTGTTTCATTAACCATTTGCTCGGCGTTGCCGTGATCGGCGGTAATTAAACATTCGCCACCGACTTTTTCTAACGCCTCTACCACACGGCCAATACAGCTATCAACGGCTTCACAGGCTTTAACTGCTGCGTCCATAACACCTGTGTGACCAACCATATCGCCGTTAGGGTAGTTACACACAATCACGTCGTATTTACCGCTTTCGATAGCGCCGACTAGCTTGTCAGTTAACAGCGTTGAATTCATTTCTGGCTGTAAATCGTAGGTTGCAACATCAGGAGATGGGATCAAGATGCGATCTTCGCCGTTAAATTCAGTTTCTACACCACCGTTAAAGAAAAAGGTCACGTGAGCGTATTTTTCAGTTTCAGAAATACGAAGTTGCGTCTTGTCGTGGTTTTGTAGCCACTCACCCAACACGTTATCTAATTTCTCTGGCGCGTAGGCGATTGGGCTGATGATGTCATCGGCGTATTGTGTTAGTTGCACAAAACCGCAAAGCTCGACGCATTTATTGCGTTCAAAACCAGTGAAGTCAGTGTCTATAAACGCGCGGCTGATTTCACGGGCGCGATCTGCTCTAAAGTTCATAAAGAATAGGGCGTCGCCATCTTCGATAGTGACGGCGTTGCCGTTGTTGGTAATAGCGCTGGCGCCAACAAACTCGTCTGTTTCGTCGCGCTCATAAGCTGCTTCTAATGCTTTAACTGGGCAATCGTATTGATGCTGGCCCTTGCCTTGCGTTAATAAGTCGTAAGCAACTTCTACGCGGTCCCAACGTTGATCGCGATCCATGGCGTAGTAACGGCCAACGAGTGATGCGATTTGGCCAGTGCCTAACTCGTTAAATAGCGCCTGTACTTTTTCGATTGAAGCGAGTGCACTGCGTGGTGGCGTGTCACGACCATCGAGGAAGGCGTGGAAGTAAATGTCTTTAGCGCCGCGCTCGCTGGCTAGTTTAATTAACGCTAGCATGTGGTCTTCGTGACTGTGCACACCGCCTGGCGATAATAAGCCCATGATGTGCACTGCTTTGCCTGCGTTAACGCTAGCGTCGATGTAATCAACAAAAGCTGGGTTGGTGTTAAAGTCACCGTCGAGAATAGATTTGTCGATGCGGGTGTAGTTTTGGTAAACCACGCGGCCAGAGCCGATATTAACGTGGCCAACTTCAGAGTTACCCATTTGACCATCTGGTAAGCCAACATCCATGCCTGAACCTGAAATCAACGTGCTTGGGTAATCTTGCCATAGTTTGTCTAACACTGGCGTGTTAGCTAGGGCGATGGCGTTGTTGGTTTGATCTTCGCGATAACCCCATCCATCAAGGATAACGAGCACTAATGGTTTTTTGGCCGCAGACATTAATTTAACTTCCTAACTGAGTGACTAGATTTTTGATGACAAAATGTGTGACACATATTACACCGAGCGCGGCCGATAAAAAACACAATTGTCATTGAAAGTTAGAATAAATTATTTCAGCAATGATGTGTTTGTTGACGCCTTGTTTTACCGCTTCAGCTGTAGGTGGAGGCATGATAAGAATAAGACATTGGTAACTGACTATTTGGTCTGTATACTAAGCGCCAAATCGTTACGAGTTTTACAATTTTTTAGGACATAAAATGCAAGAATATGTTGAATTTTTCCAAGCAAATATCTGGTTAACAGCGGCTTGGGTTATTTTGTTTATTGCGGTTGTTGTAACCAGCATTCGAGCTAGTATCAATGGTATTAAGAAGGTAAATCACCAACAAGCGACCATGATGATGAATCGCGAAGACGCCGTTGTACTAGACGTGCGCGGTGAAGGCGAATACAAAAAAGGACATATCCTAGGCTCTAAACTTGTTCCATTATCTAAGTTTAAAAATAATGACCTAGCAAGCATTGAAAAATACAAAGACACCCCCATTATTGTTGTATGTAATTCAGGCATGACTTCAAACCAAGCGTGCCAAATGTTGCAAAAACTAGGGTTTAACGACCTATATAATTTGCAAGGTGGTATCACAGAATGGCGTAATGCGAATTTGCCATTAACTAAAAAGTAGAGGTGGCGACATGGCCAATGTAACTATTTATTCTCGTTCGTGGTGTTCTTTCTGTAAGCGCGCAAAAGCGTTGTTAGACAGCAAAGAAGTGGCTTACGATACAATCGATATCGAAGAGCAACCGGAAAAACGCGACGAAATGATTGAGCGCACTGGACGCACATCTGTACCGCAAATTTTCATTAATGATCAAGCTGTTGGCGGCTGTGACGATTTATTCGCACTGCATGCATCAGGCGACTTAGACAAATTATTAGCGTAATAGCGCTAACCAATAAGAATTAAACCAAGGAATTATCATGGCTGAAGAACAAGCAAACCCAGAATTTCACATTCAACGCATCTACACTAAAGACGTTTCTTTCGAAACGCCTAACTCACCAGTAATCTTCCAAAAAGAATGGGAGCCAGATGTTAAGTTAGATCTAGATACGCGTAGCAACAAGCTAGAAGAAGGTCTATACGAAGTTGTATTATCACTAACTGTGACAGCAACTATTGGTGAAGAAACTGCGTTCTTAGCTGAAGTTCAACAAGCGGGTATCTTCACTATCATGGGTATCGAAGGCAACCAACTAGCACACTCTATTGGTTCATACTGTCCGAACATCTTATTCCCATACGCTCGTCAAATGATTGCTAGCTTGGTAACTGCGGGTACATTCCCACAATTAAACCTAGCGCCAGTTAACTTTGACGCGTTATTCGCGCAATACGTAAACTCTCGTCAAGATGCTGATGAAGCACAAGGCGACAACGTAGCTCACTAATTATGACTACATCGCATCAAACGCCTCCGGCGGATATTGCGGTTTTAGGGGCAGGGTCTTATGGCTCTGCCCTTGCTATTTGTTTAGCCCGCAATGGCAACAAAACTCTGATGTGGGCGCATAACCCGCAGCATGTGGCGCAGCTTGCTAAAGATGGTAGCAACGAAAAGTACCTCCCTGGTGCAGCTTTCCCGCCAAGTCTAACCATGAGCGACGATTTAGCCGCTGTGGTTGCCGCAACCAAAACGATTTTGGTGGTGGTGCCGAGTTTTGCTTTTGTCGATATGCTTAAACAGCTAAAACCTTTGTTAACGCCTGAGCACCGCTTAGCGTGGGCAACCAAGGGGTTAGAAGCTGATACTGGCCGCTTATTGCAAGATGTGGCGCGTGAGATCTTAGGTGATGACATTCCGTTAGCGGTTTTGTCAGGGCCAACCTTTGCTAAAGAGATGGCGGCGGGCTTACCGACAGCAATTTCACTTGCGTCGTGTGAAAGTGATTTTGCTGAGCATTTAGCGCAACTGCTTCACAACGAGAAAAACTTCCGCGTTTACCAAAATACTGATTTTACAGGTATTCAACTTGGCGGTGCGGTGAAAAACGTTATCGCTATTGGTGCGGGAATGTCAGACGGCTTAGGTTTTGGTGCTAATGCGCGCATTGCACTAGTGACTCGTGGCTTAGCCGAGCTTTGCCGTGTTGGTCAAGCTGTTGGCGCTGAACAGGCCACCTTTATGGGAATGGCTGGTTTAGGTGATTTGGTGCTGACATGTACCGATAACCAATCGCGAAATCGTCGTTTCGGCTTAGCGCTGGGTAAAGGCGTTGGTATCGAGCAAGCGATCGAGGAAATTGGTCAGGTGGTAGAAGGCTATCGCAATACCAAAGAAGTTTACTTGCTAGCACAGCGTTTAGGCGTTGAAATGCCAATTACCGAGCAAATCTATCAAGTGCTTTACGAAGGTAAAGACGCTGCAGTCGCCGCCAAGGCCTTATTAGGGCGCTCGAAGAAGATTGAATCTTAATGACTTCATTATATTAAGAAACAAAAATGGTCTGCTAATGCAGACCATTTTTTTATTCACCAATAACTTTGTTTTGGCGATCGGTATAACAGCGAAAAGGCTTAGGCTTTTGCGCGTTTTCTTCGGCGTAAAACGCCATTCGACGTTGTGATTGATGACGAATATGAATGCGTTTTCTGCGGCGTATTTGATTAGGTCTCATAGTCCCTAGCTCCGATGTAGCCAACTTGTCGCCACGATTCGTAAACGATAACTGCTACTGCGTTAGATAAATTCATGCTGCGGCTTTCTGGCAGCATGGGTATACGAATGCGTTGTGCTGGCGGAAGAGATTCAATAATCTCCATCGGAAGTCCGCGGGTTTCGGGGCCAAATAATAACATGTCACCGTCTTCAAAACCTGCTTCGCTGTGGCTGCAAGTCGCCTTGGTAGTACAAGCAAACACGCGCTTTGGTGCAACTGCTTCAAGCATTGCTTGATAGCTTTTATGACGCGATACGTGAGTCATTTCGCTGTAGTCTAAACCGGCACGTCTAAGCTTTTTATCATCAATATCAAAGCCTAATGGCTCAATGAGGTGCAGGTGATAACCGGTATTAGCACACAGGCGGATAATGTTGCCTGTGTTAGGCGGGATTTCAGGTTCGTATAAAGCTACGTGTAACATGTTGGGCTCGAATGAGAGTCTTTGCACGCATTGTACCTAGCCTATTTTCTAATTGCTAGCGTCATGCGCTTGCGACATTAGTGGCAGGAGACTAGCGGCTAAATAGTGGTGACTAATAAACGGCTGTGGGTCTGTTAATCGTTGCGTGCGTTATCTATTTTTGGTGTCAGTGGCAGAACAATAGTGACAGATAATCCGCCTTTTTCATTGTTGCTGGCACTGATTTTTCCGCTGTGGCGTTTAACGGCTTCGTGAGCGATAGCTAGGCCGAGGCCGGTGCCGCCAGTTTTTCTATCGCGAGCAGTTGATACGCGATAGAAGGGAGTGAATAGGTTTTCAAGGTGGCTCTCTTCTACACCGCTACCATCGTCGCTAATGGTGATAGTTAGCTGTTCATCAGCGCGATAGGCGTTGAAACACACTTTACTGTCGGCATACTTAATGGCGTTGCGAATAATATTTTCGATGGCGCTGGCTAGCGAATCCCACTGCAATTCAACAGTTATATCTGGCGCGATAGTACTGTCGAGCTGCTTGTTTGCTTGATGGGCTTCAAAGCGCGCGTTATCTATGATTTCTTCCATAAAAAACGCGAAGTCTACCTGCTCAAATGGATGATCATCACTTAGTGTTGAGCGTGATAATGCCAGTAACTGATTAAGCATTTTATCGATAACTTCGGTTTCATGTTCGATTCGCATTAGCTCATCATTTTCGCCAAATTGACGGCGGTGAATGGCACAGGCAAGTTGGAGGCGAGTGAGTGGCGTTCTTATTTCATGAGAAATATCGCCGAGCAGGCGTTGTTGGCCATTAACCATCGACTGCACCGAGTCTGCCATTTCGTTGAAAGACTTGGCGAGTTGACCAATCTCGTCGTGATAACGCAAGGCGAGTTTGTCGGCACGAGCAGTTAAATCACCCGCGGCCAGTTGCTTGGCGCTGCGATCGAGAGAGCGAATAGGGCGCGATAGATGCCAAGACAATAAGCCACAAATAATGGCGCTGATTAGCATGGCGATTGCGATAATAATACCAGGATGTTTTTTGAGAAAGTTGAGTACAACGGAGCGATGCTTGTGTTCGAAATCGCGAACAAATAATTTGTAATCTTTACCATCGTTAGTAAAGGCATAAGGACCATATACGCCCCAACGCTTAAAGAGGAAATAGCGGCGCTCTGGTTCTTCTTCCAATTGAATTAGCGCGAGGTAAATGTCCTTAGGTAGGCGATTACCTTTTAATCCTATTTTGTTTTCATCCACCACAAATATATTATCGAGGCGTCCACGTTTGTCGCTAATACGTTTTTTGATGAAATGAGGTGGACGCAGTTTGTGCTGTAATTTACGTACAGATTTTTCGAGGTTAGATGACTTGGCTAACGAGTGGGCCAGCTTTTTGTGGAATGCTTCTATTTTTGGATCAACCTTGCTGGCAGGATCAAGCATGTTTGGCAAGATCATAATCGCCGCCATCTGGGCGACGGTAACGAACCAAAAACCAAAAAATATTTTTAAAAATAACTGCTTGGGCATTCTCTAAGACCTTATTGTTTGACTTAATTATCAAGCCAAATATAGCCATGACCACGTACCGTTTTGATGCGCGGTAGGCCGTCGTTGCGCTCTGGTAATTTCTTACGCAGGTTTGACATATGCATGTCTAAACTACGATCGAAGGCTTGTAGGCGCTTGCCGAGTACCTTTTGGTTAAGGCTGTTTTTATCTAGCAATTCCCCCGGCGATTCGAGCAGTTCTGCTAGCAATAAGAATTCGGTGCCTGTTAGGTCGAGTTTTTCATCGCCGCATATTGCTTCTTGGCGTCCGTGATGCAGCGTAATATCACCGCGTTGCACTTGTTGTGTGCGTTGTGGCATTAGCTGACTGCGACGTAAAATGGCTTTCACACGCGCTAGTAATTCGCGATCGTTAAAAGGTTTTGGCAAATAATCATCGGCGCCAAACTCAAGGCCAATCACCCGATCGATCTCATCACCTTTGGCGGTAAGCATTAGGACCGGCAGCTGGCTTTGTTGGCGCAACTGTTTTAATACATCGAAACCATTGAGCTTTGGCAGCATTACATCGAGTAGTACTAATTGATGTGTTTCTTCTAATGCTTTGGCAAGACCTGCTTCACCATCGCTGGCAGTATCTACTTCATAGCCTTCCATCGTCAGCAGGCGAACGAGTAATTCGCTTAGCTCTTGGTCGTCTTCTATTAGCAGCAGTTTGTTTTGATGTGTCATAACAAGCCTATCGTATTTTCTCTTAGTGGAATTCTAACTAGTGTGACAAAGAAACACACTTACTTTACACAGTTTTACACTCCATAGGCACTGCTTTACTTGGGAGTGTCTACTATAGATTACGACTTAACACAAAAGGACACAGACATGAAAACAACAACTAAAGTTTTAGCAACATTAGCACTATCGAGCTCTCTTATTTTTGGTGGCGCTATGGCAATGGGCCCTGGTAAACATCATCACAAAGGCCACGGTTTTAACGTAGAGCGCATGGCTAAGAAACTAGACTTAACTGAAGCGCAATCAACTAAAATCCAAGCGTTAATCGATGCTCACAAAGCAGAGCGTCCTAAGTTTGATAAAGAAGCGATGAAAGCTAAGCGTAAAGATATGAAGTCCGAATATGTTGCTTTCCTAAATGCGCCACAGTTCGATGAAGCGGCAATTCGCGCTAAAATGGCAGAGCGCGCTGAGAAACAAGCCGATCGCAAAGTAGCTAAAATGAAGCTAAAGCATTCTATCTATCAAGTGCTTAACGAAGAGCAACGCGCTGAATACTTAGCGATGATGGATAAGAAAAAACGCAAAATGAAAAAGCGTATGAAAAAACACATGAAGCACCGTCACGACCGCGATGCAGAGCGTCACAGCGAAGATTCTTAATTAACAGAAAAGAAAATCCCCCGTTTAGCGAACTAAGCAGGGGATTTTTTTTATGCCTAACTTTTAAGTCTTAGGCATTTACATCAACGATAACTCGGCCTTGTACCTGACCTGCTAATAGAGCTTCGGCAGTGCTAACTACTTCACTAAGCGAGATTTCTTTTGCGACACTCGCGAATGTATCGTTGTCGACTAACTCTGCTAAGCGGCTCCACGCTTCGACGCGATCTACGGCTGGACGCATAACACTATCGATACCCGCAAGGGTGACACCGCGTAAAATAAATGGCGCTACCGTGCCGGGTAAATCCATGCCTTGAGCCAAACCACAAGCAGCAACCACACCGCCGTATTTGGTGCTTGCACAGGCATTTACTAGCGTGTGACTACCTACAGAATCAACAACACCTGCCCAGCGCTCTTTGGCCAACGGACGACCTGGATTTGATAGTTCTTCGCGATCAATAACATCACTCGCGCCCAGCGATTTTAAGTAATCTGCTTCAGCTACGCGACCTGTCGATGCAACCACTGTGTAACCAAGTTTGGCGAGTAGGGCGATGGCATAACTACCGACACCGCCATTGGCGCCTGTCACTAGAATTTCACCGCTGTCTGGTGTTACACCGTGCTTTTCTAGCGCGATAACACAAAGCATTGCTGTATAACCAGCGGTGCCTACAGCCATGGCTTGCTGTCCAGAAATACCTTCTGGCAGTGGAATTAACCATTCGCTATTTAACTGTGCTTTTTGTGCCAGACCGCCACAGTGTGCTTCGCCTACACCAAAACCATTCAGCAGCACTTTATCGCCTGCTTTAAAGGTGTCTGACGAACAGCTTTCTACTGTGCCCACTAAATCGATGCCTGGTACCATTGGGAATTTGCGAACTACTGGCCCTTTACCAGTGATGGCTAGTGCATCCTTGTAGTTGATGGTACTGTAATCAACGTTGATTACCGTATCGCCATCCATTAACACGCTGTCGTCTAACTCTTTAACCGCCGCTGTGTAATTGTCTTGCTCTTTTTCTATTAAAACACCTTTAAACATACGTCCTCCAAAATTAGACCGATCGTCTATTAATCTGCGTAAAAAAACTCAATCATCACGATTGAGTTGTTTATACCTTAATTGGCTAATCCGTTGATAAATACATCGATGTAATTATCCAGTGGTTTAGCGCTTTGTTGTAGCTTGGCGCGGCTAACTGCGCCTTCCCAACCAAGCCAAAAAAACTGTGCCAGTTGATGGCAATCAAGCTGACTATCTAGCTGGCCATTGTCTTGTGCCAATTGCAAACAGGCACTGACTTTTTGTTCCCAGCTTTCAAATATCTCGATCAGCTTGCCGCGGTAACTCTCTGGCAAGGCATCTACTTCTTGCCCGAGGTTTCCCACTAAACAGCCGCGCCTAAATTGATGCTTAGCCATGCCTTGTTTGGCGTGACTAGCGAAATTGCGCAAACGTTGTAATGGCGGATGAGACTCATCGAGCAACGACGCATCGAGTTTATTAGCAAAGTAGGTGGCGTAGCTGTCGATAACGGCATGGCCAAAATCTTCTTTGCTGGAAAAGTAGAAATAAAACGATCCTTTAGGGACGCCAACTTTCTTTAAAATCTTGTCGATGCCCGATGCCGTAAAACCAAATTCAGTCAGGTGCTCTAAGCCACTGCGAATAAGTTCTCGCTTGGTGTCTTTGTTGTCGGCGCTGTTTTTAGGCGGTCTGCCTCGGCGCGGTTTATTTACTAGTGCTGTCATGAAAACAATAATAGACCGATCGTCTATTTAATTCAATAAGAAAAAAGTGAGTGAAGTTTGGGCGACTATTTCTCGCTAATAAGTTCGCCGAATTCTTGGGCTGCTCGGCGCATTTGTGGTTCGAATGCTAGTAGTTGGTCGAGGCTTTTTCTGATTAAAGGTGCGTGAGTAAACAAGCAGGCAAATAATTTGCCCTGTTTATCTTTGATAGGTACTGAGATAGCTGCCATACCATCGACAAATTCTTCGTTATCAATACCCAAGTCATTGCTGGCGATCTGCTCTAACTCTGGCTCCAATTGCTCAATTGTCGTCAGCGTATTTCGGGTGTGCTTCGGCATTGGCAGATTTCGTAAAATTCCTTGGCGAGCGTCTTTGGAGAGTGAACTCAAATAGAGTTTACCGCTGGCGGTACACCAAATTGGCGTATGGCTACCAATAGGCAGATGCATCTGTAATGGCCAATTGGTTTGCACGCGATCGTAATAAATCATTTCTGTGCCACGAGGGATTGCAATACCGCAGGTTTCACCAATTTCATCAGCAAGCTTTTGTAAAATAGCTTGGCGTAGCGCTTTAAAGCGACTGGTGTGTAAAATTCCCCAAGCGGCGTTATCTAAACGATCGGCTGGAATCACTAAACCGCGCACGTTTATTTGTAAATAGCCTTCGTCCACGAGTTGTTGCAATATTCGGTGGATACTGGGTTTGGGAATGTCTAATAACAGCGCTAGGTCAGCTGGACTCAACGGACGATCAGCCTTGGCGACTGCTTCGATAATCTCTAATACGCGGGTAATGGATGAGCCTTTTTTTCTGCGCTCAGATGTCATTGTTATTCCTCAATGAGTAGATGCGTTTGCTATGGTATAGCGAGGTGAAGATGTAGTCAAAATTGGTTCTCTGAAAGAGCCGCACCAAGAATGGCGCGGCTAATCGTTAGGCTATTTCAGTGTTGGCATCGAGAAGGACACGCCTTCGCGAACACCAGCTGAAGGCCAGCGTTGAGTAATGGTTTTGCGTTTGGTGTAAAAACGCACGCCATCTGGGCCATAAGCGTGAAGATCACCGAATAGTGAACGCTTCCAGCCACCAAAACTGTGATAAGCCACAGGAACAGGCAATGGCACATTAATACCCACCATGCCTACTTGAATATTATCAGAGAAGTAGCGTGCTGCTTCACCGTCTCGAGTGAAGATACAGGTGCCGTTACCGTATTCGTGTGCATCGATTAACGCCATCGCTTCATCCATGCTGCTAACACGCACAACCTGTAATACTGGGCCAAAGATCTCTTGTTGATAGCTATTCATTTGTGGTGTTACACCATCGATTAAGGTGCCGCCGACAAAGAAACCATTTTCGTGACCAGCAACTTGTGGGTTACGACCATCAACAACAACAGTTGCGCCGTCAGCTTCTGCGCTATCGATAAAGCCAACGACTTTATCGCGGTGTGCTGCGGTAATAACAGGACCAAAATCATTGCTGCTGTCGGTGTAAGCACCAACTTTTAACCCTTTCATCGCATCTTTCATTTTTGCGATAAGCGCATCTGCTGCTGCATCGCCTACGGCAACAGCAACTGATAATGCCATACAGCGTTCACCTGATGAGCCAAATGCTGCGCCTAATAATTGATTCACTGCGTTATCCATATCGGCGTCTGGCATCACGATAGCGTGATTTTTAGCGCCGCCTAGTGCTTGACAGCGTTTACCATTGGCATTGGCTGTGCTGTAGATGTACTCGGCAATAGGTGTTGAACCCACAAAACTAACCGCTTTAATACGTGCATCGTTAAGTAGTGTGTCAACGGCTTCTTTGTCTCCGTTAACCACGTTGAATACGCCGTCTGGTAGGCCTGCTTCTTTAAGTAATTCTGCAATGTATAGAGTAGAGCTAGGATCGCGCTCTGATGGTTTAAGCACGAAGGTGTTACCACAAGCAATTGCCATCGGGAACATCCATAGCGGTACCATCACTGGGAAGTTAAACGGTGTAATACCTGCAACAACGCCTAACGGTTGGAACTCGCTCCACGAATCAATACCTGGACCAACATTGCGGCTGTGTTCGCCTTTTAGTAGCTCTGGGATACCACATGCGTATTCAACATTTTCGATACCACGTTGTAGTTCACCCATTGCATCGTGAGGGATTTTACCGTGCTCTTCACCGATGAGTTGACAGATTTTTTCGGCGTTGGCTTCTAACAGCTCCTTGAATTTGAACATTACACGAGCGCGTTTAATTGGCGGCGTATTACGCCACGCTGGGTAAGCTTCTTGAGCGCTAGCTATGGCTTGCTCAACGGTTTCTTGGCTGGCTAGTAGCACTTGCTTCTCTGCTTCACCTGTTGCTGGATTATATACAGGTTGTTGACGTGTGCCTTCGGTAACTTCGTTACCGTTAATAATATGACCTATGGTGTTCATGAGTATTCCTCTGTGTATTTGTTTATTAACGCTATTGGTGTCTTGTGGCGACTACCAAAGTTGGCGGTAGATTTCGATAATTTGTTCTGGGCTTGGCACGCGCGGGTTATTTCCCGGTGAACCTGACGCTAGTGCTTGTTGAGCCATAGTTGGCATGAGTTCGAAAAAGGTTTCGCGTTTGATGCCAAATTGTTCCGGTGTCGGTACTTCTAACTCGTCGTTAAGTGCGCGTAGTTCTTGCAGTAGTTTTTCATTGGCACTGTCGTCACTATCGCTGCTGGTTGCTACACCCATCGCTCTAGCGCAATCGGCATATCGAGATGGAGCCGCTGGAATAGAAAACTCAGTAACCGCTGGCAGTAACATGGCATTTGATAAACCGTGTGGTACGTGGAATGCCGCGCCAATTGGGCGGCTCATGCCGTGTACTAATGCAACCGAAGCGTTAGAGAAGGCAATACCAGCAAGGGTTGAGCCTAACATCATGGCTTCACGCGCTTTTTCGTTTGAACCTTCGTGGTAAACCTTGCGCAGGTTCGGACCTATTAACTTCATCGCCGATAATGCTTGGCTATCACTGTATGGATTGGCTTTTTGGCTGACGTAGGCTTCAATGGCATGAGTGAGAGCATCTATACCGGTATCTGCGGTAATACGCGCAGGAACACTCAGTGTCAGTTTGTAATCGACAAGTGCGGCAACTGGCATAAAGCCGATGCCGACACAGAGCATTTTCTCGTCGGTAGTTTCGTCGGTAATAATAGTAAAGCGCGTTGCTTCCGAACCCGTACCTGCAGTGGTTGGTACAGCAATAATTGGTAAACCTGCTTCATTGACAATGCGCGGGAATTTGTAATCGCGCATTTCGCCGCCATAAGCACCGAGAATTGCAATGGCTTTGGCGCTATCAATTGGGCTACCGCCGCCTAGGGCGATAATGGCATCGTAGTTACCCTGACGTACTTTCTCTACCCCAGCTTGAATTGACGCGACAGTTGGCTCTGGCACTGTATCGTCAAATACTTCGCCACTAAGACCGTTTTCTGATAACACGGTTTCAATAGCGGCGGCGTAACCTAGCTCTACCATCATTTTATCGGTGATGATCAACGGGCGTTCACAGCCTAAGCTGGCTAAAACAGCTGGAATTTCTTTACTGGCATCTGCTCCAACCTGCATGATGCGAGGTAAAATAACTTGATTAGACATAATGTCTCCTAAATATTTGCTCAGTATTGCGGTAAAGCCCGTTGTTAATTTGCGTTGAGAGAGTTATTCAAATAATTCACGGGCTTGCTTGGGCCTTTAGCGATGTCTAAAAACAGGGGCGCGCTTAGCAATAAAGGCATGCATGCCTTCTTTTTGACCTTCAGTTGCAAAGGCAGCTTGGAATAGACGACGTTCGTGTCTAATACCTTCAGTAAGACTGGTTTCAAAGGCAACGTTTACTGCTTCTTTAGCCATGCGTACTGCAGGATCGTTGTAACCAGCAATGGTGTGTGCAGCTTCTAGGGTAATTTGCAATAATTCATTTGACGGAACTACGCGGGCAACTAGGCCAATTTCTTTGGCTTCCTTAGCGTCGATAGTACGTCCAGTGAGCACTAAATCCATCGCCATTGATTTACCAACGGCTTGGCTCAAGCGCTGAGAACCGCCGATGCCAGGTAAGATGCCAAGCTTGATTTCTGGCTGACCGAATTGAGCATCCTCAGCGGCGATAATAAAGTCACACATGAGGGCTAGTTCACAACCACCACCAAGCGCGTAACCACCAACAGCAGCAATGATTGGTTTTTTGATGGTGCGTAGTTCATCCCATGGCGCGAAGATGTCATCACAGTAGAACTCTGAATAGCTGAGGTTAGCCATCTCTTCAATATCGGCACCAGCAGCGAAAGCTCGGGCGCTACCAGTAATTACAATGGCGCCGATGTTAGGATCTTTATCAAAGGTTTTTAGCGCATCTAATACTTCGCCCGCTAATTGACGGTTTAACGCGTTTAAGCTCTTAGGGCGGTTAAGGGTGATAATGCCAACTCGCTCGCGGCGTTCAACTAGAATCGTTTCCGGCTGATTCGATGTAGTCGTTGCTGTCGTTTGTTCTGGCGTGTTGTCTTGTTCTGTTTTCTTGGCGGTGACTTTCTTATTCATTGTATTTACCTTTATTGTCTTTTTAATGGGTTATTTATTGCTAGGCTTTAGCTGCATCATAGAGATTGGCAGGATCTGGACCATCTAATTCTTCGTCGGCGTGGCTGTCTGGTGCAGCCGATTGATAAGCGCCATGTCTTGCCATGAGTTCGTCGAGAATTGCTTCGCGATGCTCGTTTAAGGCGGGAGACTTAATTGGTGTTTCAGGATCGATTTCTGACAGGTTGTTCATCTTAATTGGATTACCTGCGGTGCGAATTGGTCGGTCTGTTTCACCTTGAACTTTGATAATCATGTTTCGAGCTAGTAGCTGAGGATGGTCGAACAGTTTATCGATAGTATTAATTGGCGCACATGGCACGCCTTCTTCATTTAGCGCGTCAATCCAATGCTGCATCGGTTGGTGCTTAGTGAGTTCTTCGACATCTTTCACTAGCTGTACGCGGTTTTGCACTCGTAGATCGTTAGTGAGATATTCAGGTTTTAACGCCAGCTGCGGTGCGCCTAATGCGTCGGCCATCAATAAGAACAAGGTGTCATTTCCCGCACAGATAACAAATTTTCCGTCTTGCGCCATAAAGGTTTCAAATGGCGCAAGAGATGGATGATTGTCGCCTGTTCTGTTTGGCACTATGCCTTCTACGTCATAACGAGCTAGTGCGGTTTCCATTAATGCGGCCTGACAATCAAGCATACCGATGTCAACGCGTGAGCCTTGGGCATCACGGCTGCGGCTATAAAGAGAAGATAAGATGCCGATGACACCAAAGAGCGCTGCACCTAAATCACCAAAACTAGTACCAACACGTGCTGGTTCTTCGTCTGGCCAACCTGTGAGGCTCATAACGCCACCCATTGCTTGCACTACCATGTCATAACCCGGTAATTCGCTAAATGGGCCACTATGGCCAAATCCAGAAATCGACGTATATACGATATGTGGATGAGTTTTAGCTAATCGCTCAGGGCCATAGCCTAGACGTTCCATGACGCCGGGACGAAAGTTTTCAACCACCACATCACTTTCATCAAGCAAGCGTTCGAGAAGTTCGCGATCACGAGGCGATTTGATATCGAGGCTA
Organism: Psychrobium sp. MM17-31; assembly: GCF_022347785.1. Taxonomy (NCBI): domain Bacteria; kingdom Pseudomonadati; phylum Pseudomonadota; class Gammaproteobacteria; order Alteromonadales; family Shewanellaceae; genus Psychrobium; species Psychrobium sp. MM17-31. The sequence goes on along the minus strand of NZ_JAKRGA010000005.1, from coordinate 87,877 downwards.
ATACTTTCTTTACCGCGGTTGAAGCACATGAAGTAGGCGGAGTCGTCGCCAACGAATGGTCCAAATGCGCGAGTGTCATCGCCAGTGCCAAAGCGTTCTATTTTGATAACTCGAGCTCCAAGATCAGCCAATATCATGGTGCAGTATGGACCTGCCAGCACTCGTGAGAAATCGAGTACGGTAATGCCAGTTAATGGGCCTGGCTTGTGTTCTGTTTCGCTGTTTTGAGTCATAGCGTTTTACCCGTTGTTGTAATTATTTTTAATAACGATACAAAATGTATCGTAATAACGGGTTGTTCAAAGATCAAGCATACTTTTAGCAGTTGCGACCTTTGTCTAACGGCTGAAGTGAGGTGGTTTTTATTAAGACACTGATTTGAAATTGATATTTAGATTTTAAAAAACTGTGGTGATATTTTGTGCGGTTTTGTATTCAAATTGTGCAGTTTTGTTTATTACCAAGTTTGAGTCGTCCTCGTAAACTTGTTCGCAGTCCAATTCACAACGAGGTGAAAACAATGAACAAGCAACTGATTGCAGGCGCAATGTCGCTACTTATGATGTCGGTATCGGCTACGAGTGTAGCTGCCGAACGAATTTCAACGGCTAAACATGAGGTAACAAAAATGACTTCTACTCAATTAAAAGCGGGCGTTAACGCCATCTCATTCCAATCGCAAGGTGTTAACTTGTCGGCAAATTTGTATTTACCTGCAAACTACACGCCGCAAGGTAGTTATCCTGCTGTAATCTTTTCGCCGCCTTTTAATCAGGTTAAAGAGCAAACTGGCGCGGTTTACGCTGAGAAATTGGCTAAGTTAGGTTACGCTACTTTAGTATTTGATCACCTTGGATATGGCGATAGCGAAGGAGCCTTACGCAACAATGAAAATTCATTTGTGAAAATAGAAAGTATTCGTGATGCAGTAAGTTTCATGGGCACCGTTAAGTCAATTGATAAAGAACAATTATTCGGTTTAGGTGTTTGTGCGTCGGGTGGTTATATGGCGTTGGTGGCGACAACAGATAAACGCTTAAAAGCAATTGCTACCGTGTCTGGCATGATGGGCAATAAGGCGAGCTATTTTGAGTCAATGGATCGTGAAACCATTACCGGTTTAATCGCGATGCAAAATGCAGGTCGCCAAAAAGCTTACGAAACTGGCGTTGTTGATTACGTTGATGCTCTTGGGTTAGCGGCAGAAAAAGAGGCTATTGATAAAGGGGCAACCCCGAGCGAAGGCTATGATTATTACATGACGGAGCGTGCTGGTGCGCAGACCTATGCTAATTACACTCATCTTGCTCCTTCGTTCATGTTAGAAGCACCGATGTTAGCTGATGCACAATCTTATGCGCCTTATTTATATACACCATACATTGGTATTATTGGCTCTAAGGCAATGGATCCTGCTAGTGGTATAGCAATGACTGGCCCATTGACTAAAAAATTCTACGATGCGGCTTCTGAACCAAAGAAACTTGTTGAAATAAAAGGCGCTTCACATGTCGATTTATACGATAGAGACGAATATGTGAACCAAGCTGTTGCTGCAATGGATAAATTCTTTAAAAAATATTAATCGACAACGCAAAGGGCCTTGGTGCCCTTTGCCAATAGTAAACCGTGAGTAACTAATGACCTCAAAGATACAGTTAATTGATATTGTTAAAAAACTAAAAGTACATCAAATTCGATCGGGGACAACTCATCGTTTTGTCGATATTTCAATTGTCGAAACCCAAGGACGTTTTTTTGTGCGTCAATACAAGTTTGGTGCTGGTAGTTGGCGTGATGCTTTTGTACGTGAACCTGATGGTGAAATGCGTTGTGGCGATTTAGTTGTACCTGTTAAAGGTGTAGTGCCGGAAGATTTGAATGAGATTAATCCTGCTGTGACGCGTGCGTTTTGGAAAAAGTACCACTTAATATATGCTTTAATGCAACTGGGTTTTAACCGCAAGCGCCATCAGTCGTCGACAATCGAGCTAGTTCCGCAATTTGAGGAAGAGAGCAATGGAAAATAGCAAACGACATTTTGATAATTTACATGATTATCATGAATTTCTTGGATTACCTGAGCCAGAACATCCTTTGATATCCGTCTTTAGTTCGAGCCTCGATGCCTCATGTATTGGCGGTGATTTTGTACTTAGCACTGATTTTTATGCAATCAGCCTTAAACACATTATTAAGGGCGATATTTATTATGGCCGCACTAAATACGATTACAAAAACGGAAGTTTGCTTTGTACAGGACCACGCCAAGAGATCAAAATCTCCCGTCTTGATGTAAAGTCTGACGCCAGAACCATTATTATTCATGAAGATTTTATTCGCGGCACTAATGTTCAAAAGGCGATTGAACGGGCAAACTTCTTTAGTTATGCCATCAATGAAGCCTTGCACTTATCGCCTCGTGAGGAAGCACTTGTCAAAGGTGTATTTGATATTCTTGAACAAGAGTATCAGCAGAATCACGACGCCTTTAGCAAGGATATTATGGTATCCCAGCTAAATACCTTGCTAACCTATACTGAACGCTTTTATCAGCGTCAGTTTCAGCAACGCTTAGAAACGCCGGATATGTCGTTAACCGAGACGTTTTTTTCAGTATTGCGCGATTTGCCAAAAGACCACATTCCTACTGTTGAAGCCATTGCTAGTACATTGGCGATGACACCGCGCTATCTCAGCGATGGTCTAAAAGTAGAAACTGGAAAAACGGCATTGGAAAATATTCATTTGCATCAAATTGAACAAGCGAAAAATTTATTGCTCGGCACCAAAGATTCAGTGGCCACTATCGCTTATGAGTTAGGCTTTGACTATCCTCAATATTTTTCTCGCCTGTTTAAAAACAAGGTCGGGAAAACACCTACTCAATATCGCAATGAGCATTTTCATTAGGCTCTATTTTCAGACAATTCCCGTTCGATAAACTCCAGAAAATGAGTGACCTTAGAAAGGCGCTTGTTTTCTGGCGCGTAATATAAATAGATGGTGGGGATTTTTATCCAGTGCTCTTGCAAAACAGGCACCAACTCGCCGTCATCAAACTGCTGCTTTACCGTTGCTTCAAGGCCAATGCCCAAACCTACACCTCTACTTGTCATATCAACCATGACTACCGAATTACTCACTATCATCGCGGTAGATAGGTTTTTAATATCGATAATATTACTGTTTTGATCGGCGTTGGCGTGAAGTTGTAGTTGACTAAGCTGCTTGCTGGTGGGCATGCGAAAACGAATTAGTTTGTGGTTAGTCAGTTGTTCTATCGATTGTGGCGTGCCGTGCTTTTCTAAATAGGCTGGCGATGCAAAGAGCGCGACCTTGGTGTCACCAAAATATTTGGCCATAGAGCGGGCAATGAGATTGTCATTAACGGTTTCACCAAAGCGAAAGCCAATGTCGACATGCTCTTCGATGTAATTATCCATGGTGTCTGTGACGGTTAGTTCGAGTTCAATATCTGGATATTCCATTTGAAATTGACGCAACACATCTCTGAGAAACGCTTGGTAAATATCGCGTGCAATATTGATGACTAACTTGCCACTGGGCGTTTTGTTGAGGTCGGCGACATTTTCTACGGCAGTGTGAAGGGCATCGATATGAAATTGGGTGGACTCATATAGATTGTTACCGGCTTCGGTGAGTTCCATTACTCGGGTCGAACGTATAAATAGCGGATGTTTAATTTGCTGCTCTAATGATTTAAGAGAATAACTAACAGAGGCAGAGCTAATGCCCAGTACTTTCGCTGCTCTACTGATATTGCCACTTTCAACGATCGCTTTGAAAGTAATTAATTGATTGTAAGTGACACCGTTATAAAACTCTCGCATAGGTTTCTCTATTGCTTTTTGTTACTTATTGTTAGTACAACTCTAATAGTTATTCAATATTACATCATCTACTCAATTATTCATCCTACAAATACACTGTGATTAATTATTTAAATCAGGAATGTATCAGATGAAAAAAACAGTATTCATAACGGGCACTAGCAGTGGCTTTGGCAAACTCACTGCCAACAAATTTCACGCTGAAGGTTGGAATGTCATTGCGACTATGCGTTCACCTGAACGAGAAACAGAACTAACCCAGCTTGATAACGTATTGGTAACTGCTTTAGACGTCACAGATAAGCAGTCTATTGAGGAAGCAGTAGCATTAGGTTTAGCGCGTTTTGGCACTATTGATGTTCTGATTAATAATGCTGGGCATGCCCTAAACGGACCCTTGGAAGCGACTTCAAGTGATGCAATGCGTCGTCAATTTGATACCAATTTCTTTGGCTTAATTGATGTGACTAAAGCGGTGTTACCAACGATGCGTAAGCATAGAAAGGGTGTGGTAATTAACTTCTCGTCGATGGGCGGGCGTGTTGCTTTTCCAATAACTTCGCTATATCACGCTTCAAAATATGCCGTTGAGGGGTTAACTGAGTCACTACAATATGAGCTTAATCCGCTTGGCATCAAGCTAAAACTTATTGAACCAGGTGCTTATAATACAAATTTATTGGTATCAAATGAGTTTGCCGGTGTTGATGACGACAGTGACTATAAACCAATTTTAGACGCCACTTTCGCCGCGTTCGCTCAAATGGGTGATGCACAGCAAGATCCGCAGGAGGTGGCGGATGCGACCTTCCTTGCTGCGACAGATGACACTGAAACACTTAGATATCCAGTAGGCCAAGATACGTTGCAAACATTTGCCGCTAGAGAGCAAATGGACGATGTCGAATTTAAAACCATGATCGCTGGCGCTTGTGGCTTGTAGTCACAGAGGCGATTTTTAGCCATTTTACGCCCTAAATAGTAGGGCGTTATATTTGCTAATTATTTTTGTGTTGCGATGAATGAAACGGCTTTGTCCAACATACTGTCTTGCTCACCAATTAGGTCTTGCAACGTGTAGTCCATAGCGATATCTGGCGCCACGCCAACACCTTCAATAAGTTGGCCATTGGATTTGTAAGATGCCATGGTCGCCATTTTTACTAATGACCAAGACTCGTGTTTGGCCGCGTTGTCGAGGAAATAGTATTGGCTACGCGCACTGCCACCGCCGCTAGATTGACCAATCAATGTTACATTGTGGCGGCCTTTAAAGGCGTTGAGGAAAATATCGGTAGCGCTGAAATTGATATGATCCATCAAAATAACGACAGGTTTTGTATAGTGATATCGTTTGGGGTTATCACTTCTCTTGTGCACCATGACGTGCCACGGTGACCATTCAATGGTTTGATCCGTCCATTGCGGCGAAAATCGGGTGATAAATTGCTGCAATTGGGCTTGTTCTGCTAGTGAAAACTTATTTGATTCCAGCGGATATAAATACCTATTACCAAGGTAACCACCTTCGGCATTAGGCTCATCGTATTTGGTCATACGATAGCGAGCGAGATTTGAAATATAAAATTCGTTATCGGCAAGAAAGTATGGCATTAATACTTTGAGAATGGTGCGTCGTCCGCCACCATTACCGCGCACATCGATAATTAAGCCCTTGGTATTGGCAAAATCAGCCATTGCAGTATCGATAAAACTAGCGTCTTTTCCCATTTTATCGATACGCAAATAGCCAATGTTATCATTGCGTTTAGTCGTTTCTTTAAAAGGCCATTTAGAGTAGATAATCGGCTTATCGATCATCGATAGCTCAATGGTTTTCGTTTGTGAGGCATCGTGGTTGCTAAGAGTAACCTGCACATTGTCACTTGATGGTAGATTAGCCTCTTGTCGCAATACTGCTAAATAGCGCAATTGCTTAATGAGAGACATTTTTTCAAACTGTGGTGAACCTTTGACAGAAAACGATTGGGCAATATTGAGCCAGAATGACAATGGTTTGCCGTCTATTGCTTGGATATAGGGATACTCGCGCTCGATTAATTGACGCTCGCTATCAAGGGCTGCGAATTGCCCATCAATTTGATAGACCAAAAATGGCAAGTAACTTTCTGTGCGATCGGCTGTCACCATCGAAAAATGACCATCGCCAAAATTACTGATTAATTTGTTTAGTGCATTGTTAAAGCTCGTCAGTGTTACCGATGGTGATAATTGATGACGTAAGCAATCAAAATTGGTGCGGTAGTCGTAGTTAGCACGATTTTTATAAGCATAAGTGTGCTCAATAATACCTTCTATTTTGTTGAGCATTTTGGTGGCTTTAGTCACCTCGATATTGGCTTGCTGATTGTCTTTTTTAAGATTAAATGAGTGACAAGTTGCTGCGCTAAACGACTGTGTTCTTGCTGCGATTGGATAGCTATCCGTGCTAAATAAACTTTTGCGATGATTTTGATTCGTCATTTCAATCGTGAGACGTTGCGCTTGCCCCTCGCTATTTACAACGCCAACAATGATTTCATCTTCTAGTGGAATACCGATATTGTTTAGCGTATCGACAAAAGCCATTGACGCATTGCGACGCCATTGAAAATCTTTTGCTTTTAATTGCTGCTCAATAGTCGCAACGGGAATATCGTTGACACTGGTTAGTTGATACCATTGATTGTCGATGGCTACTTGCCATTGGCCGTTTTGCCAGCGCTGCCCTTCAAAGGGGGCTACTTTATCTGATTTACAACCACTGATAAAAATGACTAAGATCAGGGTTACTAGTTTGATGATTCGCATACTATTCCTAGGTGTTAAATTGGGTGGGGTATAAATACTCGTTTGGGTGTGATGCAGGCAAATTAATCGTCATGAAAACTTCTGAATCAGAAGTTTAAATATTAATAATCAATAGTTTAAAAAGAGTTCAGGGCATTGGCGGAAAAATTAAGTATTGATGATTGGCAAATAGATCGCGACAAAAATACCTTGTCTCATCCCCAAAAAGGCAATTTTCAAATCAAAAATAAGTCAATGCAGGTGTTATTGGTATTACTTGAAGCGCAGGGGGAAATTGTTGCCAAGCAACAATTGCTGCAAAAAGTGTGGCCTGATATCGTGGTCACTGAAAATTCACTAAGCCAAGCAATTTCAGAGTTGCGCCGAACCTTAGGCGATAACAAGTCGGCCCCCAAATATATTCAAACTATTCCTAATCAAGGTTATCGACTTTGTATTACAGAAACAGAAAAAACAAAGGCAACTAACAAATTTAGCAACAAGGGCTGGTGGATTGTAGCTTGCGCAATCATTATTTGTGTTGGTATTGCCCTTGGTTTTTTACTGTTTGATGATTCAAACAAGAAAGCCTATTTATCACCTGATGGCAACTTTCGTGCAATAGTCACTGCTGACAATCATCTAGCCGTTATTGCGACTGATGTGCAGCACAGCGATGCCTTGTTTCTTCGCAATATCGCACTAACTTCCCCTGATTTATTTAGTTGGTCTCCAGACAGTCGCTATTTTGCAGTTATTACAACCGCAGCATATAACCAGCTAACGCTTGTTATATCTTCAGTAACCAGTTTTGAACGCTACGCTTTTTCTATTGATACAGACAACGACAGTCAGCTACCAATGCTATTAGAAAATCAGTCAAACCTCGGGCAGACACCTTTGGCATTTATCGAGCGAAAACAGCTGTCACCTAATGTCCAGCGGCTCGACTTGAATATCGAACAAGCCATTCAACTTACTTTTGATGGCAATAAACTATCGCAAATAGACTGGCATAGTCAGTAACTACTGGCTTTTAATCTGTGTATGACATACTGATCTGAGTTGCGCCTACATCGTATTGCTTTTGGGCAGTAGCGAAATTTTTTAGCTACTGCGAGTGTCTTATTCACTAATCAACACACGAGAATAAATTCTGGAGCAACACAGTGGCTAATAAATTTACGCAAGGTTTACTCAAAAAAATGCCGTGGCATATCAAAGATTCTGATGTCACGCCGGAAGCTGTGTTTAAAGATCGTCGTAACATCGTTAAGGCACTGGGTTTAGGTGCTGTTGGGGCCAGTGTACCAACTGCGGCGCAGGCTGATATTTTTAGTTTGTTTGGTAAAGACGAGAAGAAAGTTAAGTTTCAAACTCAGCCGCTACTTTTTGACAAAGAAACAAATTACGCCAAGGGGGAAATCTTAACGCCGTACAACAAAGTTACTACCCACAATAACTTCTATGAATTTGGCACTAGCAAAAAAGCTCCTGCGCAAAACTCTCAGGAATTCAAAGTTGAGCCATGGAAACTGGTTATTGATGGCGAAGTTGAAAAACCGCTGACGCTAGATTTTGATGATTTCACCAAATTAATAGATTTAGAACAACGCACTTATCGTTTGCGCTGTGTTGAAGCTTGGTCAATGGTTATTCCGTGGTTAGGTTTCCCATTATCGACACTGCTCAAGCGCGCTGGCGTCACCAGTAAAGGCAAATACGTGGCTTTTGAAACGCTGCATGATCCTGAGCAAATGCCGGGGCAGAAAAATCGTTTCTTAGGTGGTGGCATTAACTATCCATACGTTGAAGGTTTAACAATCGCCGAGGCTATGAATGACCTAACCTTTATGGCGGTTGGTTTGTATGGCAAGACACTACCTCCGCAAAACGGTGCACCAATTCGCTTAGTTGTGCCGTGGAAATATGGCTTCAAGAGTATTAAATCTGTGGTGCGTATTCGCGTGACAGAAAAGCGTCCACCAACCAGCTGGAATCAATTAGCACCGCAAGAATATGGCTTTTATGCCAACGTAAATCCAGCGGTAGATCACCCGCGTTGGTCACAAGCGAGTGAACGCCGTATTGCCGAAGGTGGCTTATTTTCGGCGAAGCGTATTCCTACCTTGCCGTTTAACGGCTATGGCGATCAAGTTGCTGATTTGTATCGCGGTTTAGATTTAACCAAGAATTATTAAGTGGTGTTATGCGGTTAACCAACAAACATTTATTCCTCGTTAAAGCCTTTATGCATTGGGCTGCACTTGCGCCTATTGTGTTTTTGGTGCTAGCGGTGTTTTACGATGAAGCGGGTGGCGATCCCGTGCAATACATCATTCACTACACTGGCATGGGGGCGTTAAACACCTTGGTGTTAATGCTGCTGATTTCGCCTGTGGCTAAACGATTTAAGCAGGGTGCACTCATTCAAACAAGGCGGTTGGTAGGGTTATATGTGTTTGCTTATGCCACTTTGCATTTAGCGGCCTTTATTAGCTTAGATTTGCTGTTTGAGTGGTCGTTGTTTTTCACTGAAACCGTTAAGCGTCCTTATATTTTGGTGGGCATGTTGGCCTATATCTTACTGTTTGCGCTAGCGATTACCTCAATCAACGCTGTTAAACGCAAGATGGGTAAGCGCTGGCAGCAATTGCATAACAGTGTTTATGTGGTGGCGTTATTAGTGCCGCTGCATTTTATTTGGTCGGTGAAATCTGAAATTATCGAGCCGAGTATCTACATTGCCTTGACTGCGTTGTTGTTATGGGCGCGGAAAGACCAAATTAAACGGATCTTTAACCGTTAATCAGTAATAGCTACTCAGTAATAGAAAGAGAAATGGCGTTGTCTTTAAGTTGCTTGGCATATTTGAGACGCGCCAAATAATCTCGCCACAATTCATCCTGTTCTTCACACAAGCGTCGTAAATAGCCAGCGTTATAACTGCCACTTTGATGGCCGTCATCAAACAGAATATCTAACCTATTTTCATCGTAATTTAATTTGAAGATTTTGACGTAGGCTTTAGCGGTGACTAGTGGTGGCTGTTTCAATCCGCTAGGTATATTTGTGGCGGTGGGAGAATAAACACGCAGCAATTCGAAGCTGATAAGTTGGCGATAACCATCACTAAAATGAACTTCTAGTAAATAAGAAAAACAATGTTGCTTGACTAGAGTAATGCTCATCATGCGCTCTCTAATATTTGCCAAGTGCCAATAAGGTAATACCGCTCACTGCGTAATGCATTAAGTCAGAAATAGAATTCACAATACAACGGCTATATAAAGACATTTATTCATCCTTGGTCAGTGATGGTGGCATAGTAAATCATCTGCTAAGTCGAATAAAGCTTCTATTTATTGAATTTAGTCTAACGTTTCGTGGGTTCTGGTTAAGTTACATTTAGTGATCAGTTGTAAAAAATGTAAATTGAATAATTATTACAAATAGCAATCGTTATCATTGCGTCAATTTTTGAGTTTGACGAGGTTTAATAATGGTTACTAAGTTTCAAAAGAAACACATTGCGCTGTTAGTTTCTGCGGCGTGTGCTTTGGGTTCAACGGCGGTTTCCGCTGCTGAGTCTAATGAAAAAAGCGATAAGAAAATTGAAAAGATCGAAGTGAAAGGTCAGCGTATTCTAGGTGTAGATGTCGTTGATTTGAGCGATATTCGAAAGAAACAAGCAAATGATTTAGAAGATATTTTCCGCGGTGAGCCATCAATTACTGTTGGTGGTTCTTTTGGTATTGCACAAAAGGTTTATGTGCGCGGTGTGGAAGATACAAACTTAAACGTTAGCGTTGATGGCGCGACTCAAGCGGGTTACTTGTTCCATCACCAAGGTCGTCTGTCTATTGAGCCTGAAATGCTTAAGCACGTTGAAGTGAAAGCTGGTGCCGGTACCGCATTAGATGGCCCGGGAGCCTTAGGTGGTGCTATTCGCTTTGAAACGAAAGACCCACAAGACTTATTACAGGGTGACGAGCAATTTGGTGCCCTGCTAAAAGTTGGCTATTTTAGCAATACGCAAGGGCGTAAATTAAGTGGCAGCTTCTTTGGTAAATTTAATGAAGAGTGGAGTGCACTGGCAATTATTGGTAACAACGATACCGATAATATTGAAGATGGTAATGGCGTTGAACTTCAAAATACTAAGACTGATCAAGACCTAGGCTTAGTGAAAGTGAAAGGACAAATCAGCGAAGATCACTTAATTAAATTAAGTCATGAGATCCGCAATGACGACGGCTTTAGAAACGTACGTCCACACTTCTATGCTGCGGGTTGGAACAGCGCTAATGAGCAAAAAAGCCGTCGCGAAACCTCTACTTTAAACTACTTCTACACGCCAGATAGTGATGCCATAAATGTTGCCTTTACTGCCTACCACACAGATGCGTATTTAACACAAAACGAAGGTAACGAGCGCCATGATGGAGCTGGCGTCAAGAGTACTGGTTTTGACTTACGTAACAGCGCTTTATTTGGTGATCATCAAGTGACTTATGGTGCTGATTACCGTCGTGATACCGGTTACTACATCAAAGGTAACGAAGGCGAAGAAGTTGGCAAAGTTTTGGGTATTTATGCGCAAGATACTATCGAAGTTAGCCAGAATTTAAGCGTGAGTTTTGGTGCTCGTTTCGATGATTACCAACTCGATGATGCCGACGGCCAAAGCTACGACTCATCAGGTTTTAGTCCAAATATAAATGCCATTTACGAGTTTACTCCGCATTGGAGTGTTAAAGGTAGTTATTCACAAGCCTTGCGTGGTCAAAAAGTTAAAGAAGCTTATCTAATCGGTTTCCGCAAGAATGCGCCAGATTTGAAAGAAGAAAAAGCCGATAATATCGACTTTACACTTGCTTATGACAAAGACGGCTTATTGGTGACTGCTCAAGCGTTTAAGAGCACAGTAGATGATGTTGTAGCCACAGTACGTCGTAAAGAAGGCCGTTTCTTTGGTAATGCGGGTGAACTTGAAACAACAGGTTTTAGTTTGAGTATTTCTCAACAATGGGAAAACGCACAAGTTGGCCTAAGCTACTCTCACAACAAGCCTGAGCTTAATGGCGAGCCGCTAGACGACGGCAATATGGGTATTGGTACAGCCTTTGGTGATAGCTTAACGCTTAACAGCAGCTACTCGCTAGAAGAGTACAACTTAGAACTAGGTTGGAATGCACGCTTAGTTAAGAGCTTAACTGATGTTCCTGCTGGTAACCCAGATAAGCCGGGTTATGGTGTTCACGATCTTTATGTTGAGTGGTATCCAGTGGGCGGCGAAGATTTTTACATTAACTTAAGTGTAAATAATGCATTTGATAAATACTTCCACGACCACGGCACTTTCGGTTGGGACAGTGACGATGAACGCATTATCGGCTTAGCTGAGCCGGGACGTGACGTTAGACTGACACTGAGCTATCAGTTCTAACTGCCCACGCTGTAACTATAAAAACGTGTACTATGTAAGTAGTGCACGTTTTTGCGTATAAGGTGAAATAAAACTATGTCTGCGAAAATATTGGTTGTTGAAGATGATGAGGTAGTCAACGAGCTCATTGGTCAGCACTTATTGGCCAGTGATTATCAGGTGACTACTTGTCATGACGGCGTCACTGGCCTCAAGTTGGCAAGCGAGCAGTACTTTGATCTCATCTTACTCGACATTATGCTGCCGAATCTCAATGGCTTAGACATGTTGCGTGAGTTACGAGAAATCAATAATACGCCGACCTTAATACTTACCGCATTGGGCAACGAACAAGAACGCATTGAGGGTTTGCGCACTGGTGCTGATGATTATTTGAGTAAGCCATTTAACTTGGAAGAGTTGGTGCTTAGAATCGAGGCTATTTTACGTCGTTATCATCAGAATTACGCCAAGGTTGCGGACAGTGAGCTGTTTGAAAAGCTAAAGCAGCTGGTGCCTGAGCTGACGAGTATCGAACTGGATATTGTTAAATGCTTAGCTAGCAACGTCACTATTCCCACGAGTAAGGCTTATCTTTATCAATCGGTTTTACACAAAGAATATGGGCGTTACGATCGCACCTTAGATATGCACATCTCCAATATTCGTAAGAAGTTCAAGCAGGTAGATATTGATCCCAATGTCATAAAAACAGTGCATGGTAAGGGTTATATGCTGATGGATACACTACAGTTACCGGACAATAGATCATGAAATTAAAATTGTTTTGGAAGATTTATCTCAGTATTGCCATTACCTGTATTGGTTTGGTGACGGGGTTGTCGTATTTGAGTGAATACGTTGAAGATAAAATGAGTCATCTCACGCTAACGGATCAACAAACACTCAAAGAGTATGCTCGCCAAGCAACGGAATTAGCGCAAACCAATCCAGAGCTATTAACGCAATGGGCAGAAGATATCGCTCAGCGTGAACAAACTTGGTTGGTTGTGGTAAAGGCCAAACATCAATGGTTATACGGCAGTGAAATTCCAGCAGCCTTGCAAGAAGAGACCGTGCAAGGTCGATTAGTTGAATGGCCAATTCACCTTGAGCATGAAGTTAATCCGGTGATGGATTTACCGCTTAACTTCAACGATTATCACTTGTTGATTCAACTACCGCAGCATATGCGCCCGGGTGCTTATTGGCAGGTGATTCACTTGCTAATCACAGTATTGCTGCCTTTGCTGTTGACGGCGATTATTAGTTATCTGATGTATCGCAATATTATTAAGCCACTGCAAGCATTACATCGCGATTCAGCGCATTTTACGCAGGGGGATTTTAATACCCGCTCGTCGAGTGAGGTAAGTAATCGCAACGATGAAATTGGTGAATTGGCGACAGGCTTTAATGACATGGCAGACAATATTTCTGCATTAATTAAGAGTCAGCGCCAGTTGATAGCCGATATTTCTCATGAATTACGCACGCCTATCACTCGCCTTAAATTGTTGTTGAGTAGCGGATATAACAAGGCGGATGTCATTGAACGCTTCGATCGCGAACTTGGTTATATGGCCGGTCTTGTCGAGGACACCTTAACATTGGCTTGGCTTAATAACGAAAAGCCTGACTTGTCGCGTGAGGATGTTGATTTAACCGCATTAATCGAAACTATTGCAGAAGATGCGCGGTTTGAATTCACCCAGCATCAGCTGGTGTTGCAATTACCAGAGAGCTGTCAGATTGAAAATAGCAATCATCGAGCGCTAGGACAATCGATAGAAAATGTGGTTCGAAACTCGATGAAATACTCACCCGAGCAATCTCAGGTCTCTATTAAGTGCTGGCAGGAAGCCGAGTTGGTAACAATTGAAATCAGCGACCAAGGTGCAGGTGTTCCCGTAGAACGTCTTGAAGATATGTTTGAGCCCTTTGTGCGACTCGACCAAGCACGTGATAGAGCCAGTGGCGGTTATGGTTTGGGCTTAGCACTAACCAAACGCCAAATAACAGCGCTCGGCGGAACTATTAGCGCATCAGCAAACACACCTCATGGTTTAGTAATGACCATGACTCTACCTATCAAATAAATTTTATTCGGAATTACAATTCATGAAAGCCAAAGTTCGTTTAATTTGGATGAAGTTACACGCCTATTTCTCGTGTTTTTTCTTGCCATTAACCCTAGTTTATATCGTTTCAGGTGTCTTATATCTTTTTGATATAAAAGGCGAAGTCGTTAAAGAAAACAGCTATGAGATCAATTCAGCTGTTAAGGTGGACAGCCTGCAGCAAGCTGAGCAATTAGCATTGCAATATCTCGATGCTAATAACCACGGTGCGTTGCCTAGCGACCACTTTGATGAGCGCTCAGGACACAGCTGGTACGGCTATAAACAGGAAGTTATTTTAACGCTTGATGATAACAAAATTGCGCAACAGCTAGTCGTAAAAGAACACGATTTTTGGCTATCGTTACTGATTATCCACAAAGGCTACGCTGGTCTTTTGTTTTGGTTATTGGGTATTGCTCTAGGATTGAGCCTAACCTTTAGCTTGATTAGTGGTGTGGTGATTAGCTTACAGATGCCACAGGTGAAGAATATGTCACTGCTAATGCTTGGCGCGGGATCGGCGACACTGGTAATTGGCTTCATCATCGGTTAGCAATAAAAAGGCCGTTTAATCAAAAGATTAAACGGCCTCTCAAAATCAGTGAATCTATTAAAGAATAAACTGACTTAAATCTTCGTTTTGTACTAGGTCACCTAGGTACTTATCAACGTATGCTGCATCAATTTTCACTGACTCGCCAGTGCGATCTGAAGCGTGGAACGATAACTCTTCCATTAAGCGTTCAAGTACGGTGTGCAGACGACGGGCACCGATGTTCTCGGTACGCTCATTCACTTGCCACGCCGACTCGGCGATGCGTTGGATACCACACTCGGTGAACTCAACATCTACACCTTCAGTAGCTAACAATGCTTTGTGCTGTTCGGTTAGCGAAGCATTTGGCTCGGTAAGAATACGTACAAAATCTTCAGTCGATAGCGCGCTTAACTCAACGCGAATTGGTAAACGACCTTGTAGCTCAGGAATTAAATCAGACGGCTTAGCCACTTGGAAAGCACCTGAAGTAATAAATAAGATGTGGTCGGTTTTTACCATGCCGTGCTTAGTTGAAACGGTACAACCTTCGATTAATGGTAGTAAATCGCGTTGAACACCTTCGCGAGATACGTCTGGGCCAGAGGCTTCGCCGCGTTTACAAATCTTGTCGATTTCGTCGATGAACACGATGCCGTGTTGCTCGGCCATTTCTACTGCTTGCTCTTTTAAATCGTCTTGATTTACAAGCTTAGCCGCTTCTTCTTCTTGCACTGCTTTGAACGCGTCTTTGATTTTCATCTTGCGCTTTTTAGCTGGCGTGCTGCCAAGGTTTTGGAACATGCCTTGAAGTTGGTTAGTCATTTCTTCCATGCCTGGAGGAGCCATGATTTCAACGCCAACTTGTGGTGCTGCAACTTCAATTTCGATTTCTTTATCGTCTAATTTACCTTCGCGCAGTTTCTTACGAAATACTTGACGCGTACCGCTATCAGTTGGTTTTTCTTCTTCAAACCCGCCGCGTGCTGGTGGTAGTAAAGCATCTAAAATACGCTCTTCCGCTGCTTCTTCAGCGGCGAAGCGTACTTTCTTCATTTGCTCTTCGCGCGTGATGTTTAGGGCAACGTCTGCTAAATCGCGAATGATTTGGTCAACTTCTTTACCAACGTAACCCACTTCGGTGAATTTAGTCGCTTCAACCTTGATAAAAGGCGCGTTCGCTAGTTTAGCTAAACGACGAGCAATTTCGGTTTTACCAACACCCGTTGGACCGATCATTAAGATGTTCTTCGGGGTAACTTCTTGGCGTAAATCGTCGTTTAGTTGCATACGACGCCAGCGGTTACGTAGGGCAATAGAAACGGCGCGTTTGGCATCGCTTTGACCGATGATGTGAGCGTCTAACTCAGAAACAATTTCTCTTGGTGTCATTTGTGTCATGGTGTCGTCCTACGCCTTATCTGCTTCTATTTCTAGGGTTTCAACTGTTTGGTTACCGTTGGTGAATACACAGATGTCACCAGCGATAGTGAGTGCGCGCGTTGCGATGTCTTGCGCGTTTAGCTCGGTATTTTCTAATAGCGCTGTCGCTGCAGCTTGAGCAAATGGACCACCTGAGCCGATTGCGATTAAATCGTTTTCTGGCTGAATAACATCACCGTTACCCGTGATAATTAAAGATGCTGTGTGATCAGCTACCGCTAATAGCGCTTCTAGCTTGCGCAAACCGCGATCGCTACGCCAGTCTTTGGCAAGCTCAACCGCTGCTTTAGTTAGGTGACCTTGGTGCATTTCTAATTTGGCTTCAAAACGTTCAAACAAGGTAAAGGCATCGGCGGTGCCGCCAGCAAATCCTGCCAATACTTTGTTGTTGTACAAACGGCGCACTTTACGCGCGTTGCCTTTCATTACTGTGTTACCCAGTGATACTTGGCCATCACCGGCGATGACAACTTTGCCTTCACGGCGTACAGATACTATCGTAGTCATTATCTGTCCTTAATCTGATATATGCGCAGTGCGCGAAATTTTTGGCTTAGTGCCAGACATAGTTTAGAAGTGGGGACAGCACAGATAAATTCAAGGGGGCGCGGTGAGTTTGTGTATTCTTTGACTTTGCTGTAGGTTTAAACCCTTGTTTAAATTAAGTGCTTGAATCCTTTGTCCATGATTACTCAAACATCCCACTTTCTCGATTTTGACGACCATTCCATCCACCTTCGTGAAATATCGCCTGAGCAACCTAGCGATTTACCACCGGTGTTAATGCTACATGGGGCAATTGAAGACGGCCGAATTTTCTATTCAAAATCAGGTAAGGGATTGGCTTGTGCCTTGGCGCGTGCTGGTCATAGTGTGTACGTGATTGACTCCCGTGGTCGCGGTCAAAGCACGCCGCCGATTGGCAAAGATAATAATCACGGCCAATTTGAAATGATTGCTCACACGCTACCTGAATGCCATCGTTGGGTGCTTGCGCGTCATGCTAGCCATTCAAAAATTCACTGGATGGCGCACTCGTGGGGTGGGGTAGTGATGTGTTCCGCGTTAATTCGCTTTCCTGAGCTGACCGAAAGTGTCGAATCTCAGGTGTTTTTTGGCACCAAACGCACCATCAAACAATGGAGCTTTGAGCGTTTGTTTAAAGTGGAATTTCTGTGGAAGCGTTTTGGTCCATGGTTGGCTAAGAAAAAAGGCTTTTTCCCGTTCAAGCAGTGGAAAATGGGCAGCGACAACGAAACTTATTTGTCGATTAGCGAGGGTCAACTGTGGGTGCGCGATGTGGCTTGGGTCGATCCGCGCGATAACTTTGATTATGGCAGTAACGCTAAGTCGGTTAACTGGCCACGCACGTGGTTTATCGCCGCGCTAAAAGATCCTGTACTTGGTCATCCCAAAGACGTTAGGCGTTTTAGCGATGAAATGGGGCATGGCAAGCACACCATTTTGAGTAAAGCCAACGGCAATGCGTTGGATTATGATCATATTAATATGCTGACGCATCCTAAAGCGGTGGATGACTATTTCAGTGACGTCATTAATTTTATTCGAGCTCAGCAGGCCGCTTAATAACAATAGATTCGATAATAATTGGCTCAATGGGTCTGTCGTTATAATCGGTTGCTAATTGGGCTATTTTTTCGAGGGTTTCTAATCCTTCAGTCACCTTACCAAAAATATTGTGGCTGTTGTCTAGGTGCTCTGCCGCGCCCAAGGTAATAAAAAACTGGCAACTGTTGGAGTTTGGACCGCTGTTGCCCATCGATAAATATCCTATTTCCCAATGAGACAATTCGGGGTGAAAATCGTCGCCAAAGCGATAACCCGCATTTCCCATACCTGTTCCGTGCGGACAACCACCCATTAGTGCAAAACCTTTAATCAATCGATGAAAGGTTAGCCCGTCGTAAAACGGCCCATCGCGATGTGGGTTTTGCTGGCGGCCTTCTGCTAAATTAACAAAATTCCATGTGGTAGTTGGACATTGCTGTGGTAATAATATTGCACTAAAGGCACCATGATTGGTGGTAAAGAATGCCTTGAGATATTCCACATCTTCGCGATAGTCACAAAGAGAAATTAATTCGAGTTTCACTGCGCTGCCTTCAGTTAGTGTTTACATGTATACCCAAGCCACCTCAAGATGCTAGTCTTCAGCAAGTCGAGAAGCGTGCCAAGAGCAAGGCATAAGATACGCTGTTAGGTTGTTCCTAATAAGTAGCTTATAACGCCGCTATTGGTCGCTTATCGCCTTGCCCTACGGGAGGCTGGGTAGAAAGCGATTACTGCGTTATGATTCAAAATCAGGGAATAACCATTAATTATGAATCATGCCTTGTACTCACATCCTACCCAGCCTCTGAAACCTGCATCTTGAAGTAGCTTGGGTATGTTTATCAGATGCTAATTTGTTAGTAACCATTTACATAGTAAAAAAGCGATAAAATCGCCGCTGTCGGGCGAATGTCGTGGCCGACAAGGCAGATCTGTTGTCAGAATTCGCTGTGAACATCGGCGAAGAGATTAAGGACCTTAAGTCTTATGATAGTTAAAAAATTACGCGACAAAAAACAATGGTCACAAGAAGAGTTAGCACAAGCTTGTGGCCTCAATGTTAGAACTATTCAACGAGTTGAAAGTGGTCAAAAGGCCAGTCTTGAAACTCTAAAATCTCTCGCTGCTGTTTTTGAAGTTGATATCGCAACATTAACGGAGGAAATCACAGTGATAGATAAAGAATCTGCAAAATGGAAAGAGCTACCGTGGTGGTTCAGAGCCAACATGTTTGGTGTATACACCAGACGCCATGTGCTGATGATTGAGTTTTTATTACTCGCCCTTGGCTTTGTATTTTTGATCTTTAACGACAACGCCTTTTCATCGGCCACCTTTTTCTTAGGCGCCTACATTACCGGCTGGATTGTTCGCTATGGCGATGGCAAAGAAGTTTGGTGATTTTAAACATTGGCTCGACACTTAAAAATGGACACTGCGGTGTCCATTTTTTGTTAATGTCTTCATTAATATGAATTAAATAATAATGTGAAAGTGCTCTTGTGATAGAGTATGGCGCATTAATAATGACAAGGAAAACCTTATAATAGGGTATAAGTGATTAATGAAGTATCAAAGAGCTGAACTTGAAAAAGTTTATTTAGAATTAGAGAAAAAGCAGAGACCGTTACTTGCTTTATTTGGTGCGTTTATAGGGTTGATTGTTGCTTTTACAGTAACTGCTGTTATGGAGCGCTACTTCATACTAAACGTTATTGTAGCCATGTTAATCGCACCTGCAATCGTCGGCTATTTTGCAAGGTTTATTGGAGGGTTGTATCAAACTTTCCCAAGGTTAATTGTTGCTTTATTCTCAGGCGTAACTTATGCCTCAATTTTTATTTTGGGCAAGCAGCCTACTGCAGCATTGATTATTAGTCCTGTCGTAATGGCTATCGTTTTTTTTACGAGCATGAGGAAGTTGTCATTAATTGAAGAGTTTGCGGCAATTGAGCATGCCGCTGAACCTTTTCAGAGTGCTAATTCTAACCGAAATAAGCATTTTACATCTCTAGTCATAGTACTGTCGTTGCCAGTGGTGGGGTATTTCATATTAAACCACTATGGAAATAGATGTTTAACGTCAATTGAGAATGGCGAACATCATGTCATTGTCGAGTATTGTTTTTCTCCGGATATTTCTTCATTGGAAGAAGTAATGCTTAAGAAAGATTATGAGTTGACAGAGCACTGGTTTGGTCGTTATGAACTATTTACTTCTGAAGCGAGTTTAATGAAATTTTTAGCTTCTGAAGGTGACGCTAAATATGAAGAGTATTGGTGGGTAATCTTACATTTCATTTATCAGAATAGTAGTACAGACTTACAAGAAGAACGTGCTATTTGGCAGCAAAAATTATTAGACAAAGAATACGCACCTGCAATAAAAATGCACTTAGAAGAGATTATTCGCCCTTCACTTATTACAGATAAAACTAAAAAAGAAGCTATTGAATACATAAAAATATTAACACGTAATAGAGATGAAGACGCGGATGCTTTTTCTTTAACCGTCAAGCATAAAATTACGACAGAAGAGCTTCAGAACTTACTTCAATATCAAATGGGGAATTTAGACAGTTTAACCTTGCCTCAGCTGGAAATTTTGGTTCGTTCTTTTGATTCCGGTGAGTTTTATACTCTAGCAAGTGAATTGCGTGAAGAGAACGAAATTGAAGAGTATTACACTGATAGTATTTTTATCGAAACTAGCCAGAAAGACTTGATAAATGTACTTGAGGTTATGGCTAAAAAGTATAAGCATACTGAGGCTTATTTTCGACTAGCAAATATTTATATGGAAACTGATATAACCAAAGCACAGGAGTACTTAATAATCGCTGCACAACAAAAGCATCCTGCAGCGGCTTTTATTCTTGGTTTAGGTAGGTATTGCATAAATGACAGAAAAGCTGGTCTAGAGTGGTTAAATAAGGCGACGGCTTACGGAAGTAAACGAGCTGATGAGTACAAATCTCGTATTCTTGGCGGCGAAGAAAGAGCGGAGACTTGTTCTGTGTTGAAAAATTTAAAGTAAGTAGATAGGCCATGAACTATTCATGGCCATTATGTTTTGATGATTCTTCCCCGATAGTGTAACAATAGTGGTTAATATATACGTGAATTTTTATATTAAGCGGAGGAAACCTGCTACTACCTCTTTCAACGTTTATTTATAAAAAGAGTTGTTATGAAAACATCCATGTTCTCAAGTTTAATTATTAGTGCAGTAGCATTAGGAAGTTCTTTCACGGTAAATGCAGCAGGCACCAAAAACACTAGCGGAAAATCAGTTGTATTGCCCACTCCGCAAGTCTCTATTGCAACCCACGATGCCTATTTTGATCATATTAGAAAACACTGTGGCAAAGCCTATGAAGGTAAGATAACTGTCGATAACGCTAAAGGCGGTGGCTTTGCTGGTAAGAAATTAGTGATGCATGTGCGCCGTTGTAGTGACCGCGAATTACAAATTCCATTTCACGTTGGCGACGATGCCTCACGCACGTGGATTCTAACCAAAACAGGCTCGGGTATTTCGTTAAAGCACGACCATCGCCAGCCAGATGGCAACTACGATAAATCAACCATGTACGGCGGCCATACTGTTGATGCTGGTTGGGAGAACGTGCAATCATTTCCAGCCGATCAATATTCTAAAGAAATGTTCGTGAAACACGGCATTCCGCAATCAAACGGCAACACATGGCAAATGTTCATTTACCCTGAAAAATTCACCTATCGCATGGTGCGAGAAGGACGCGAATTTAGAGTGGATTTCGACTTAACCAAGCCGATTACTCCGCCAGCAGCTCCTTGGGGATATGCTGATTAGGCGTTTACCTACCAATCTGCCAACTGCTGAAAGTCTTTTATACGGTTGCGTTGTAGTGAAAATGCCTCAAACACATCGTCGAAATTACGATTGTTGGCATCTAGGTTGGGTATTTGGAATCGCTTTTTAAAATTAGCCGTTTCTCACCACACTTTTATTGTCTAATTTGAAGTTACTCAAGATTGAACGTAAAATTTTTACGTTTTTTGTTGATTTAAAAATTGAGGTACGTAAAATTTTAACGTTCTTTTAAATTGGATGTAGTACTCGATGGACCATTTAGAAAATGATTTTTGTTACTCTTTCCCAGCGGTGAGAGGAGTTCAAGCAGGTAGACCCTTCTATATTGCAACTTGCCCTTTACGTATAATCCCTAAAATATTTAGTTATGACGAAGAAGACGTTCCGCCAGAATTAAGAGCACAACGTACTTTAAATAAGTCTCGAATTCCTGAGATGAGTCGTTATCTTGTTGATAATCCAGACGACTATGTTTTTTCTGCATTGACGGCATCTGTCGGCTCAGAGGTTCGTTTTGTCGAGAATAATGGCGCTCCAAATATTGGTATCTTAAAAGTGTCAATGAATACTAGTATCTTAATCAATGATGGGCAACATCGAAGAGCTGCGATAGAAGAGGCAATTAAACTTAAGCCTGAGCTAGCGCAAGATAATATAGCCATTGTCTTTTATGTAGATGAAGGGTTAAGCAGAAGCCAGCAAATGTTCGCAGATCTAAATCAAAACGCGATCAGGCCATCTACTTCACTTTCGACTTTATATGATGACAGAGATCCCAGCTCTAGAGTCGCTAAGTTTTTAGCAAGAAATGCTAAGCCATTTATTGGTTTTACCGAAATGGAAAAAAGCAGCATACCAATTAAAAGTAATAAAATATTTGCGTTAAGTGCCATTAAACATGCGACACGATCGTTACTTCGCAAAGGGCCAAAAGATGAAATCAGCGAGATTGAAAAGGAGACTGCGCTTAGTTTTTGGAATCAGTTAAATGAGCAGTTGGTTGAATGGAAGCTGGTGCAAGATAAGTCACTTACTGTTAGAGAATTCAGGCAAGATTATATAACGGCACATGGAATTGGTTTACAAGCGTTGGCATTGGTCGGCCGAGAATTATTAGATATGTCGCAAGAGTCGAGAATTGGAGCCTTGGTAAAAGTAAGAGAGATAGACTGGAGAAAGTCCAACAAGGCATGGTCACAAAGGGCGATGTCTCACGGAAGGTTGTCTAAAGCTAGTACCAATATATTTTTGACAACGGTAGAAATTAAACGCCAAATTGGTCTGAAAATTACAGACGAAGAATTAGAAAAAGAAAAAGAATTATTAAATAAATGAGCTTAGCTAACCAATACGATCTCGATGACTATATCGAGTTTATCGAAAATGAAAAATTTGCAGGTACCTTGCTATCGGACTGCGTTGCCAATGTCCAGCGGGTATACCTTAGTGACAAGCGACCATGGGTCATAGGTTACAGCGGTGGTAAAGATTCTTCAGCTGTTATGGTCTTAGTCTATTTAGCTCTTTTGGGGCTAGAGCCAAAGCAGCGCCATAAAGAAGTTTTTGTTGTCGCATCAGATACTCTCGTTGAAACACCTGTTGTTGTAAATCATGTAAGTAACTCACTAAGAGCAATTGAGCGCGGTGCTAAACGAGATAATCTACCCATTACATCCCATAAAGTTGTCCCCAAAACAAATCAAACATTTTGGGCGAATTTATTAGGTAAAGGATATCCTGCACCTACAAGGCAATTTCGCTGGTGTACAGAGCGAATGAAGATTGATCCTGTATCTTCGTTCATTACTGATAAAGTAAGCCAGTTTGATGAGGTTATAGTTGTTTTGGGCTCACGCTCTCAAGAAAGCGCCTCTCGTGCCCAAGTAATCGCCAAACATAAAATAGATGGCTCTGACTTAGCCAAGCACACAACATTAGCAAATGCTTTTATCTATACCCCTATTGATATGTGGGGAGTAGATGATGTGTGGAAGATATTAAGATTTTGCCATTTAGTGAGCGAAGAAACGCCTTACGGTATAAAAAATAAATGGTTCGATAAATACGATATGGAATGGGAAAATCCATGGGGTGGTAAAAACCTCTTGCTTTGGAATCTTTATAAAGACTCTTCAGGGCAAGGTGAGTGTCCGATGGTTATTGATGAAACAACCCCTTCATGCGGAAACTCTCGATTTGGATGTTGGACCTGTACTGTTGTTACTAAAGACAGAGCAATGGAAAGCTTGGTTCAAAATGGCGAAGAGTGGATGAAACCACTGCTAAAGTATCGAAATATACTATCGCGAAGTACGTCACCAAAACTAAAGAAAAAATACCGAAGCCATATTCGTCGAGATGGCAGATTAGCTTTTAAAACACTAAAAGAAGACGGTGAAAAAATATTAACCGATGACTACACAACTGGCCCTTATAAGCTTAAATATCGAAAAGTAGCGCTACGGTTACTTCTTAGCATCCAAAAACAGCTAGCTGACTTGGGAAAAGATGCAGAATTAATTACAGTGCCTGAATTGCATGCCGTAAGACACGAGTGGTTAAATGACCCGAATGAGCCAGACTGGGATGATGATTTACCAATAATATTTAATGACATCTTTGGTTACGACCTTGATTGGGCCATAGATGACACTAATCAATTCGGTAGAGATGATGCTGTTTTAATTTCACAATTAGCCCCTGAACACGGTGTGTCTCCTCATTTGGTTAAAAAGTTAATTGATCTGGAAGTGTCTATGTCTGGCCTTGCGAGAAGAACGGGAATTTACAAGAAAATTGGTAGCCTAATTCAGCAAGATTGGGAATCCGCTGAGGAAATTATTAGGAAAAATAAAGATACGAGGCAAAATCAAATTAATCAGTCAAAAGAAGTGCAAGATCTTGAAGCAGAATTGGCAGCTATAACCGCATCTTTAAATAAGGAGATGCAGCAATGATTTTTAAGAAACTCACATTAACCAACTTTCGTGTTTTCAATGGCGAACATGAGTTAGACCTTCAACCTAAAAAAGACGGCTTGCTGTCAAAACCCATTATTTTATTTGGTGGCCTAAACGGTGCCGGTAAAACATCAATTCTTACTGCTATTCGATTGCTTTTATTAGGCAGGCGAGCACACAGCTCTACATTAAATAATAAAGAATATTCTGCTTATTTGTCTCAGCAGCTAAACAATAAAGCTAAAAAAGACAATAGTGATGCAACGGCTGTCATTAGCCTTGAATTTACTCATACACACCAAGGTAAACATGGAATTTTTACTATTAGCCGCTCTTGGGGGACCGATGGTAAAGAGCGAATTAGCTTTGACAGTGGTGAAGAACAAGAGCGTTTTACCGCTGAACAAATACAGTCACTAATTTCGGAAATGATCCCGCCAGGTATAGGCGATCTTTTCTTTTTCGATGGTGAAAAAATAGCTGAGCTTGCTGAAGATGACACGGGTGTGTATTTAAGAGAAGCTGTTCAGAAATTGCTAGGTTTAGATGTCATTGAGCGGTTAAATATTGACTTGGATATTTATCTAAATAAAGAGAGTGAGAATAAAGCATCTAAGACGATTCAAAAGGATATCGCTGAACTACAGGTTCAAAAAGAAAAACTCAAATCAGCAGCAGATTCATACAAAGAAAAGGCCGGTGAGCTTTATCCTAAGATTACTGATATTCGCTTTGAAATGAAGCAAATTGAGAAAAGTATTCAGGAAAGAGGCGGAGCTTGGGCAGTTACTAAATCGGAAGAAAAGAGCAAACAAAAATCGCTGGAAAATGAGATAGCTAGCGTCCGTGGCAAAGTACTCCATGAACTTGATGGCGCATTTCCTTTGTCTTTAGCTCCTACGGCAATTAGCAGCCTTCTTCAACAACTTGAGAAAGAGCAAGAAGTTAAAGAGAAAAAAGCATTTGGTACTCAATTTGAATCTCAGGCAAGAGAGTTAGCCGAGCAGCTATCTGAAGCGCTTTCTTCTGATGAAAAAACCATAAATGATTTATTGGATAACTACATAAATAGAGGAAAAGAAAGTGTAGACGACTCAGTTATTCAACTAGATATATCTGATCGAGAACTTCATCAATTAGCTGCCTTGAATAATGACGCTCAAATTTCAAAATCGAGCTTGAACCATTCATTATCCGAACTGGATAAAGCAGAGTCAGATTTAGATTCGCTTACGCTTAAAATTCAACGTGCGCCTGATGAAAAAGAACTAGTGACTTTATATGAACGACTGCGTGTACTTGATACAGAGTTAGCCAAAGAAAAAGACTTATATAAAGAAACACTTTTGAATGCTCAATCTTCAATGATAAAAGCCGTTGAGTTGGCAAAGAGATTAGAAAAGCTTTTCAACCAACAGAAGAATGAAAAGTCACTTCAGAAAGCCGTTTCAAGAGTTACTGCCACTCAAGGTGTATTAACTCAATTTGCTGAAAAGTTAACAACATTAAGAGTTGAGCAACTTGAAGAACTATTTGCTTCTGCCTACAGCAAACTGGCAAGAAAAGGTGATTTGAAATTAGCTGCCAAAATCAATCCAGTTACCTTTGATGTCGCACTAATAGACCAAGATGGTTTGGAAATTAACAGAAAGTCACTTTCAGCGGGAGAGAAGCAAATTTTTGCTTTTGCCATATTAGAAGCACTTGGCAAACTGTCTGGTAAGGTACTTCCCGTGGTAGTAGATACTCCATTGGGAAGGCTTGATTCTAAACACAGGGATAAATTGATTAAACATTACTTCCCCGAAGCTGGAGAGCAAGTGATCTTGCTATCTACAGATACTGAAGTGGATGAGGACTTTTACTCAATATTATCATCTGAAATCTCTCATGCTTTTGAGATAACGTTTGATGAGAAAACGCGCTGCTCTTCAACTACTAAAGGTTACTTCTGGAACAATCGACAAATGGAGGCTGTGTAATGTTGCCAAATAGAATGCAGCTTTCACGTACAGTGGAAGAACAATTAAAAAAGCTGAAGGGTTATACAGGTGTAACTCCTAACATTTCGGCACGCATAGCATTTTTCAGGTCAATAGAGTCTGACTTCAGGTATCAACCTGAAGCGGACTACAATATCAATGGAAATCTAACGTTAGATAAAATTACTTGGTTAGGTCGAACACAAGATGTGACAGAGTTGTTATTGAAACATAATTATCCCGAATTGGATGGTAAACAACTTCAACAAGCTTGGGCTGCACACGTTGAGCATGGAATTGCGTCTTTAAGAAATACGAAAAATCTAATGAATTTTTTAGGGCGATTAAATTAAAAGGGAAAATAATGGATTCCATTTACGAGGAAACGGAAGAGTTTATTGCTAATCTTACTCCTAATGAAAAAGTCGAGTTAGTACTTGGCTTTTTTAAATCTAATTTTGAGTTTATTTTAACACCGCTATTTATTGATAATGCGACGACTTTACCTGATTTGAATTGGCAAAAAATCAAATATACAGAGCACGCACAACACGACTTTCCTCAGCGGCAAGGGGTATATATGTTTTCGGTTAGCTTTGATATTCCAAATTTACCTACAAATTCATATGTTTTGTATGTAGGAAAAGCGGGAGACGTTGACTCAAATAACACAATAGCTAAAAGGTTTAGAGATTACGTAAGACCCTCGGGCTATAGTGGGCGGCCAAAAGTTCGTAAGATGATTAAATATTTCAAAGAGCACTTATTCTATCATTATGCGGAAGTCGATCAGGGCACCTCTACAGCAGAAGTAGAAGAAGCCTTGGCAGATGTATTTGTACCACCATGTAACCAAACAGACTTTTCTGCTCAAGTAAGAAGCTTCGTGAGAGGTGTTAGGTTATGAAAAACAAAAGGTTAGTGATTCCTTGCTTAAAGGGAAAAATAGGTACTTGGAATACTTATACATGCATGATGAGGCTTTCTGATATAGATGAGCTGGTAGGGTTTGCTCATGACATTCATAAAATTGACGCTCTATCTCAGCAAATTCAAAGAAAATTGAAGAAAGAGCGAGGCGTAGAGATAGCTGATTATTTATTAGAAAATGAAGATAGGTTTTTTAACTCTATTGTACTAGCAATTTATGAAGGTGATCCATGCTGGCATGAAATAAGTAGCATTAGGCCTAATAGTGAAGAGGCTCTGCATTTAGACTTTCCTGATTATGCAGAAAATTGTGCAGGTTTTTTATCTGTTAGTCGAAATGAAAAGCTATTTGCTCTAGACGGTCAGCATCGTGTTGAAGGTATCAAAAAAGCTTGTAAGAGAGATCCAAGTATAGGGGATGAGTTGCTCAGTGTTATTATTGTAAAACATGAAAGCTCTAAAGAAGGAATCAGACAAACTAGGAGACTATTTACTACTCTTAACAAAAAAGCTGAAAAAGTCAGTGAAGATGCAATCATTGCTTTAGATGATGAAGATATATCAGCATGTATAACTAGAGAACTAATTGAAAGCTCGCATTTTACTCACTTCAAAGAGTCAAATGTCTCTTTTAGTTCAAAGCAGATTCATCCGACTGATAAATCCAATATCACCACGATATCCAATATATACAAAAATGTTAAAAAGCTTGTATCTGGCTTTCTGGGCATAAAGATAAGTGATTTAGATCATCATAAAATAGAATCACGAGCAGAAGTTTTTGATTTCGTATTTAAGTTTTTCAATTATACATTTTTTCATTGTGATGAATTGCGCTCTGTTACATCTAATATGGAGCCAGTTGTAAAGTATAGAAATAAGGGCGAAGGTGGACATTTGCTTTTTAGGCCAATTGGTTGGGATATATATGTAGATTTAGTCGTAAGCAAATTCGAAACGGAAGAAATAGCGCTTGAACATATAATTAAAAATATTCTATCGAAGGACCTGTATTTGAATGGCTCAATATTTGAAGGGACCTTATGGTCTTCTTCCAAAGGTAGGCTTCAAGATTTAACATCTTCAAGAATGAGAACCGTCAAAAACAAGTTATATACATCTGCCTAGGCTTATGTATATAACTGTTCGCTTATATATAGTAAGTGCTGACTTAGCAGGGCGTTTTAAGATCTAATAGTGTGAGTTACTATCCAAACTCTGCATTTACGAAACTAGGGAAGTATTTATAAATTTTGGAAAAATTATAGATATCACATTCACTATATATACTGCCTGGTAATGCAGAACGATCTATCTCTTTTCCTTCTTTTAAGGGCATTTTTTCAAGTAACTGGTTGATTTCCTTAATTGTTAAATTCGGAATTGTGATTGTATAGATTTGTTCATTAGATGAATAAAACTCCGAGTGCTCTAACCCACTCTTTTCAAATTTATCTTGGTCTTTTGATTTATAAAACAACCAACCCCATGTCCCCATCTCTGCTCCATCTTTATACAGAAAGTTAAATATTTGCTTAAATTCCCATTTTAAAGAATCTTCTAATGCCGAATTTATCAGCTTCAATTTATTTAAAATCTTATTGGTTATAATTTGCCGAATTATTTCAGAGTGAATATCTGCTTTGTTTAATCCTTGCTTAGGTAAATCAAAAGGGATGAACTTTTTTTCGACAATTTTCTGTAATTTATCTTCAAGAAGTTCTGAATGTGTACCTTCTTTTTTTAATTCTTCTTTCAGTGAATTGTGTCTATATGGTCTAACGTTCAAAGAAATTGAAATTACAGAACCTGATTCTTCCGGCAAGTTTTCTAATAAAATATCCAAATCATCAATTACTGATTGCTCTAAGGCATAGTCGTAGTCTAACCAGCATATAAAGGGTTTTTCGTAAATCAAATCGGTTAATACATCCGTAGACTTTCCAAAATTTAGCTGAATGCAGTCAAATGGGTTATTAAATATATACTTCTCTTTATTTTCTTCATCATCTTCTATGCTAATCATATCTTCAATATGTAGCTCTTTATGAAATATCTTAAAATCAGAAAAATACTTAGATCCAAATCCTATGTACCTGTATTCATTCAATGGAATAAAAGCATTCAAATTTGAGAAAATATCTTTAATAATTTTTCTTTCGACAGTCTTCGCTGGTCGCACTGAATAGTTAATTACATCACCACTGGCCATATTTTTAACTCTCGTTTTCCATAAAATAGTCAAATGTATAGCGACCGACCTCTGCTGCCGTAGAGACTGAAATCAAATCTTTAGCGATTTCCAATTGGGACTTGTTAACATTGTACGAAATTCTCTTATTGTTGTTTTTAGGTAAAGCTTCTGCTTCTACTCTGATAAAGTGGCTTGTATAATTAGCTGTAAATGCACTTAATTTAGGGGCGTTCTCAATAGAGTCATTGATAGGCTTAGCTTCTATAGTTTCTCTGTCAAATGCTTCTTTTTCTTTGGCACGGTCTGTAAGAAATTTGGCAATAATTTTTGTTTGCCGAATCATTTCAATTAAAACGGATTTGTATATAGGGTTATCCGTATCAATACCATTTTTAGTGGTATTCCAAGGTAAAAGTTCTCCATTTTCTGAGTTGAACTCAACTATACCTCTGAAAAATGCCATATCAGGATGATATGCTCTAAGTCCTTGAGTCCCCCATCCGGTAGTTTGAGATTTATTAGCGCCTTCAATTAGTCGATTGTTACAAAAGATACTCCAACCACCCGCTTTTAAATCTCGTTCTCCGACACCACTTATTATTTTTACATCGACTCCATGTATATTTTTTTCTATGCCAATAACACCTAACTCATCTGATTGCTTAAATTCAAGATCTCTATCAGGTACAACCTTTCCATTTACAGTTATTGTAATACCGTCACTTATAGCTTTATGATGTGCATCAGCGATAAACTCGATAAGCTCATCAATATAACTAGAATCACCAAAGTCTAGAGAAACTGTCTCATGAAGGCTTGTCACAAGAATTGACGTTCCGTCTGCCTTTAAACCGACATTTTTGTCTTCGAGGTCAAACTCCCATTCTTGAGTTTGTTTCCACTCATTCGCGTCAATATCTATTTCAAATGAGTCATCATTACATTTCGATTTCAGATTTATTGTATTACCGAGCTTAAAAAAGGCTCTTTTCATGCCGACACCAAATCGCCCAACTGAATTTGCAGTGGATGGCGCAGAAGGATCTCTACCAAATCTAAAAGCATAATTTTCAGCTATTTTTTTTTCCATTCCTCCACAATTATCAGTAATTTTAAACTCCATCTCATTTAGTGACAGACTTATATGGATTTGATCAAGGGCTGACTCTCGTTTTGCGGCATCTACACTATTGTCGACCAAATCTAATATTGCGGAAGTTAATGATATATCCCTAGTAAGCATTGTCATGAAAAATTCTTTTGTAGGGTCGGCATGTACTTTCATTAATGAACTCTCTTTTATAATTCCCAAAACGCTTTGTCTTTAATTTTCGTTATTCTCTTATCGCCATCCACGTACAAACTATGATGTTTCTCTAGCTCTCGAATGGACTTCATCAAATACTCTTGATCTGCTTTATCGTCCTTATTGAATAACGACTTAATATCCTGATTTTTAATTTGTGATACACGGTGAACTATCCAGCTTAGTATGTAAGAAGAGTAGTCGTTTTCTCCTGTCTTGAAGTGCGTGATATCTTGGGTCGATAGAATTACGCCCACACCATATTCGCGGCCTTCTTTAAGAATTTTTCGCAAGCTTGGGAAGTTCTGAGACATGAAGTTGTCAGCCTCATCCACTAGTATTAGCTTGGTTACTTGCCTGAAGTCACCGTGAACTTCTGGTTTGCCTTGCTTTTGCATTTGCGAATAGAAAAGGTCTAGTGTTAACGCGACTACTAAGCTTTGAATTTCTGATGGGTAACCAGCCAATTC
Organism: Psychrobium sp. MM17-31; assembly: GCF_022347785.1. NCBI lineage: Bacteria > Pseudomonadati > Pseudomonadota > Gammaproteobacteria > Alteromonadales > Shewanellaceae > Psychrobium > Psychrobium sp. MM17-31. Next base: position 56,434 of record NZ_JAKRGA010000005.1, on the reverse strand, counting down.
AACGACGGTAATACCATCAACAAGCTCATATAAACTAGTGCACTTCTCAACGTCACTCTCAAAGACTTCAAGCTCGTGAAGGCTTTCCAAAGCTGCATATAAAGAGTCTTCCGCAGGTTCGCTTTCTAAGAATAGTACCCATACATCAGCAACTGTTGGGGCAGGTCTGCTCCATGTCGAAGAGTCTGCTTTTTTAATCCCAGCCAAGTCATAAGCTTGAGCAATTAACTGTCTTAACCTCAACTGTTGCTTTTGACCCAAATTAAAAGCTTTACCCATAGTTTCAGAGAAACCACGAGCAGTGTGGACAGGTAGCATTGGTGTTGAGCCGAATAGGCTCAACGGATTATAAGGTAGCCTGAATAAGTTGTATTTTTTACCACTTGTAGCATCAATAAACTTGTCATCCACATAGTCTGATTTGTAATCAAATATCAATATACCTATTGGTTTGCCATCAACATTATTGTGCTGGTTGCGATGCAACTGAGTAACAACCGACTTTGTACATTGAGTTTTACCAGTTCCCATAGTCCCGATAATGCCTGAGTTGGTATTCATGAACTTCGCGGTATTGGTTGGCTCCCAAAATACTGCATCGTCACTTCTTACATCATGACCAACTAAGATCTTTAAATTATCTTCTTGAGGTGTTGGATTAGCTTCAATTGATGAAGACTCTATAGTTTCCTCCACTGCTGTCACAGTGGTCACAATTTCTATTGGTTCTTCTACCTTAACTTCTTCTTTATCTGTGACATCAGAACTCACTAAATTAACGTCACCATCCAAAACATATTTACTATCTACATGGCATAACTGTTCGGGTTTAGTGTCTGTAAACAACTTTTGCAATGGAGTTTTAATAAACGTTGGTAAATAGCTAATCGGTAGCTGAATCTTCAGAATATCTTCTTTTAATTCAAACGTAGGCTCGAAGAATGTGTCATTTTCGACATGTGATACTAAGAATCCTTCAGGATACTCAGCAATATCCTTAATAGAATAGTTACCTTGTAACCACCACTCTCTGCGATTTAATAATGGGTCGAAGTAACCGTCTTTATAAACATTATAGAGTTCATATTTATCGATCTGCATCAGTATTTGTCTGATGAATAAACCACGATATAGATGACTGGCTAAAGAGTCATTGTTAAGTATGTCTTCGCTTAGGTAGCGTTTTAACTCTTTAGCTTGAGATATGCCTTTATTGTGAGTTTGCTTCTTGCCCGTTTTGACCTCTAGCGGCATTAAAATCAAACTATCATCTTTAAAGCCAACGAAAAGAACATCGTCAGAAATCAGCCCTTTTTTATACCCTTGGATATTTCTCGAAAAGTCACTTTCATCCATTTTTAGACCGATGTTACCTGCAACTCTAATCATCTCAGCTACCGATAGAGGAACCCATGTAATATCAGACTTGTAGAGAAGGCAATTAACAAATTTATAAGCGCCAATTATTCCCTTTTTCTCTTTGCGCTCATTCTCATTTGAGGTGATCATTTTTAACAACCACTCTCCATTGAAAGCATTAAACTCCTCTATCAAGCCACCTTGGTCTTGTTCCAGAACTTTCTTGTATAAGTCCGATTCCTCAGTAACTGTAATGGCGTCATAGTTGACAGAGTTGGTGTAGTTGTCCGAGTAATGGATTAGAACTACATTCTTTTCGCTTTCAAAGAAGTCGAGAGTAACCTTGGGATCAATGATCGTAGTCCAAATTGAGCTATGATAAGAACATTTAAGTAACTGCTTGAATTTGTCACTCACAGCGAGAGCTGTAGACTTTGAGCGGCTATATTGCTCATTGGTTTTTCTAGATGGTTTTATAAGGCCGTTTAAACGCTCTGCCATTTGAAGGTGTGGTTTATCAGAGTACTCTATATTTTTTAAACCGAATGAGGTGAAATAACTTTCTTCTTTACTTGTCGAAGCTTCACCAGCCATTAAACCATCCGCAACAATCCCACTTATTTCTTCGTTTACATTAACGTCAGTAGCTTGAACCTTATTATTGTTTTTAAAGAATGAAATATGAGCATATTCTTGAGGTTTGTAAGTGCCATCATCCAACTTAGCATTCTTGAACTTGCTATAAGTTAAACGCGTTCTAATCAAATCAATGATGGTATCTGCGACATCTTTTTCTGAGCCTTTATCTAGCCCATAGTCCGCTTTAATTTGGTCGTAACTTTGGTTGTCAGCAAATTTATCGAATTCACAATAACTAATTTGGTCGTCATATAAATTCACATGTATTTGGCAGGCTTTATCTTTACGCTTTTTAATAAAGTCGATTAAGCCAAGGAATAACTCACGATTAAACCCATTGTTAACTGAGTTAATGATTATCTTAGAACTTGAGCCATTAGCAAATAAACTACTAAATGCATCATTAAATTCAGAAACTTTGTCTCTAACTAGTTTTCGAATGTACTCATAGCTAGTGTTTTGCTGAGGTATTAGCTTAAGCCACATTGGGCTTTCGACTTCCATTTGGGTATAAGAGAAGTCATTCATTTCATCGTAAACGAAAGGCATCAATCCTTGAGCATTAAGCCTACTTAGCGTGACCTTAGGTAGAGTTTTAAAGCTACCGCTTTCATCCGCTTTTATCTTGCCAACTAGGTAAAGGTGATATGCCAGCACCATTGGATGGAATGGTGTAATGTACTCATTGCCTTTGAGATTAGCGAAACCTATATGAACCAATTGCTTTTGCTCTTTAGTCAGCATGGTGTCATATGATATCTCTAGAATTGCTTTGTTAAATGAATCTACAATTGCTGTGACTAAGCCACAGTATTCATCTCCCCAACCAGAGAGACTAGGAAGAGTTCCAGTGTCTTTTAGGTATGAGAAAAATTTTGAATAAGATTCTGCCAATGTAGGGTAAGCAGCATTGATGTCATTAACTTCGATGTGATTATCGACGTGAGAGCCAAGATACAATAGGTTTTGGTCTAGAAGATCCCGCTCCCATTGCAGTAATGTTAAGCGTTTACCTTTTGGTGCGACTTCTTGGTTATCGATTTGCACTTTATTCTTTGCTTTGTTGAAAATAGCGTAGTAATCATTGTTAAATAATTTTAGATAACGCTCTTGGTCAAGCAATAAGGGTAAGCTTAAAGTATCTGTTGCTACAGCACCTTCAACGTTGAAACTGATCTCTGTCGTCTTTCCTTTGACTGTAAACTCAATATGATCAGATTCTTGAGCTAATTGCTCAAAGTTTATAATGCCAATTTCTTCATTCGAAACAACTTGAGCGTTTTTATCTAATTCGACTTGCTGAGTCAATTCACTAATTTGAAGAAAGTTGTCTTCAGTTTGCAGTGTTAAACGTTGCTTTTTAGGTTCAACTAAATAACTGCACTGGAAAGCTTGCTCATAAAACTCTCCATTTGGAATAACCAGTACTCTAAAGTTGTGAGTTTCAGTGCCTTTATCTCTTTTTACTCGGAAATTGAAGTAAATAGCGCTATCACTATATTCCCCTGAAACTCGGACACGGCTTCTTTTACCGCCCGTGTTGTCAGGTGAACCTATGCTTAGTGAACCGCAATTTTGGTCGGTGAATGAGCATTGTTTACTTTCAACCTTTCCGCCTAAAAAGCTAAATTCGATTTCAAATTGAGTTTGCTCAGAGTCAAGCAAATAGATTAGATGTTTGTCTCTCTTACCTGCTTTGGTATCTGCTTTCGACCTGACGATTAGAGTTCCCTCAGAAATGTACTCTTTTTCTAACTCTAAGAGATTTTCTCTATTCTTATGCTGCTCTTGTTCGCAAGCGCTAAACTCTAGTGTTTTTTTCCAAGATTCAAGATCATCTTCTTTAAAATGTTTTTTTATAAACGACTGACTAAAGTCCATGTCACCTAGTTTTTCTTCATAGCTGGTCGGGAAGTTGTAGGTGATATATTCTAGTTTTTCATAGAGCTTTTTGTTTTCCTCAAGCCTCTTATTTATTTGCCCTACAGGGCCATCCCAGCTTTTTAGTACTGGATCTTCAAGTAAGCCAATTTCGTCAAACCTTAAATCACCATCATCAATCATTGCATTGAATAATTCTTCAAAGCCAAACATAGTTGCGCCATCTTCAATAATTTGCTCAAACTTATGAGATAACAAGCACTCAGAAACTCTTTTGTTTTCATCAAGAGGGTCAATTAGCGACTCAAGTGCTGCTTGGATTTCAAGGGGATGCCATACCCAGTTTGACTGGGCGACATTTTCGGCTGAGTTAATTAACGTATCTAGCATCGAATTGTGAATGACAAGCAGAGAACAATCTTTGATCTCCTTTTGCTGCGCAGCCACAACATCACGGACATGAGAAATAAAGTTTTCACTAAATCCCCAGTCATGCTCTTCATTATGAAGAACAACGAGTAATTTATGATACCCAATCTCAATATAAGGTATCTTTGCCCCCTTAATCGAGCAATCATCAGCTTTGTAAGAGACAAGTGCCTTGTATAGGTTTTGGCTGTTGTGAGCATCTGGAGATTGAAATTGATATCGATATCCAGCTAATAAATTATCAGTACCCCACGAGATAAGTTTCTCAGCTAAAAATTTCTCAAACTGTTTTTCTGACATAAACCGCATCCCCGCTGTCACTTTTTCGTTCTACGTTTCCTATACGCTCATAAAAATCTACAAGCTGCTTCTGGCTTTGCTTATCGAAATAAACACCTCTAGCTTCAAACTCTTTTAGCAACTCATGAAGTCTAAGTTGCTCTCTTTCTGCAATGGCGATATTTGTTAGTAACAAAATATAATCTTGATTAAACACCAACACCCTTCCGGCTCTTCGACGGTTTTGGATAAAGTGACCGCACAGCTCGGTTTCTATGGCTTTACAGTACAACGTGTTGATTTCGTATCTTGATTCACCTTTCGCAAACTGATCTAACGATAAGGTCAATAAGTTACTTAATGCATTTTCAGTGTTATCTGGTTCAAGAATGTTAGTCTTAAGCTTTCGATTATCTTTGAATTTTAAAGCGTACTCATGAAGTAACTCAGTACTGTCTGTACCTTTCAATAATTCATTCAGCTTCCATAGTGGAACTTTTATAGTGCCTGATTCTTGTAGACTTTCTGACATGGCTAAAAATGGAAATATTTTTTCGAAATTTCTTTCGAGCTGCGTATAACCAAAGTCCTTAACCCAAGTTCTTTCGTCTGACGCTTTTTCATTGTCCATGATGAAGTAACAGCGTTTTGAGCTAGGTTCTCCACTACTCCATTCACTTATATTGATTGATAGCTGAGCAGTGTAGAGAAACGCATATAGTTTCAAAAAGTCGGTAATTGAACTGAGGAAATATTTAGGTTTCGAATTAAGGAATCGCAGGTCTTTTTCGAATTTTTTCGAAATAAACGGCAGGTATGGCTCTTCATTGGTTTTCGCTGTTACCGTACCAGCAGGATTTCCTTGTATAACGAAGTTATTGAAGCTCTGAACAATCTCTTCTTCAATGAAGTTGAGTTTGGTATCAACCTTTTCCTCGATATAAAAATTTTGAAGCAGATTTAAGAAAAAATCACCTAGCCTTTCATTGGCTGAATTGCCTTGGACTTTTTGAGCTTTAAAGAGAAGTAATTCTGGACTAATTTTATAAAGCTCATCGTTTTCAAAATACATTCTTTCTATAACAGGCCAAAACTCAGGAACGTCCAATTTAGCTTCAAATGCGCTTTTGCAAGCCTCTTGAAATTTATCGAACTCGTCAGTAGATACTTGCTTTCGATAACAATATTTTACGAAATGCCCTAATACAGAATCCCAATCAAATATATCTTTTCGATCTTTGGTATTGATTGGAAAAAAAGAGGTCAATTTATTGTTTTGTGGCTCTAGGTTCTTTTTTAATTCAAACATCCTGTACTAAACCCCACTTACTTCTATGTCTTCATCTACTTGACTGACTTTATAGTGCTTGTTACCTCTTACTATTAGCAGTGTCTTCGAGTGAGCTGCTATTTGCGACAATTCATCTGCAAATTCGTCTAGCAATACGACTGTATTCTTATCGTGTTTGTTGGGCCGATACCCGTTGACGATGCTTTCCATTAAATTGAGCAAATTAATGTTCACAGGAACCTCGACGGTCTTGTCATTTAATTTAACAAAAGCGGTAAATGTAGAAGGAGATGATTCTTTTTTCGTCCTAATATTATTAAGGTCAGGTTTTATATCCACTTCGGTTACAACTTGATAACCATTGTGTGACGAAATTAGAAATTGTCCTTTATCTAAATTTGTAGCATTTCTGTTGTTATATCTGTGAATCGCCGCTATTAAGGTATCCCGGTAGAATAATCTGAGAGATTTTTTGTCTTCAGGGTTTCCATCATACTTGTTGTGCAAGTTCCAAGTTTTAGAGTATCTATCTAGTAGTGACTCAGAAAAATCAAATGAAAACTTTTTGTGGTACCCGTTTCCTAAATCTGTATCTTTCAGTAAATAGAATAATCGCAAATAGGAATAAGGGTTTTTAGTTCTCCTGATTCCAAATTCAGAAGATAAAAAACTCGCGTATTCATCAAACTCTTCGTCAAGAAGGCCCAAGCTTAGAGAAAGAATGAATTTATCGATATTGCTTGTTCTTAAATTAGAAGGATCAAATTCAACAATCTTTGATGATAATTCGTTGTCTGAAGGTTCAAATAAATTGTCAAACAAGTAACTATCGCCAGCTAATAATGTGTTGATGAAATCTAAAAGTGTTCTAGCTGTTAGAAACTGATCTTTCATTAATCTTGCTTTGAACAGAATATCTATAATTCTGTCTTGAACTTCTGGTAGGCTCAGAAGTTGGTAATTGGTGCAAAGTTTTTTATCCTTATCAATTGCCTGTAATTCCATATCGAAATATTGTCTAATAATATTTTCATTTGGAGCAGTAATTTTCTCTAGGATACTTTTGGCAAAGCTTGAAGCGTGTCCCTCTGCATTTAGCTCAAATTTGGGATAACTTTCAAAATCTAGAAATATAAAGTTTGAATCCGTTTCTTTACCTTCTAAAAAGAGTTTGATAGCTTCTTTAATTGATTCTACATCTCCTTCTTCAGCGTAATTGCTTAGCATTCCAATATTGATACCAACGACAAGTGGGTGAGAGCCTGATTCAAATTCGGAGAAGAGATGATCTAGAGTTTGTATAGCGTTGTCGGAGGGGCTGAAGCTATGAGTAGCATCTAAATGAAATTTAGCTCTTGTCGAAAAATCACGACTATAGCGCGTAAGAATTTCAGATTTACCATCACCACTACTACCACAAAGAAATATGATTTTTTTGTCTGTAGGTGAAAGGGCTGTTAAATACTGTCGAAAATCATCTTCGATTTCAGTTTTGATATAAAGATAGTCTTTTAAATCGTCTAATGATTTCGAGATGGCTTGCTTTCTCTCTGTAGATACAGCATATGGAGATGATTTAGAAAGGACACTCAATACTTCTTTTAATCTCACATTACCTCCATTTTATTATATTCCGTTAACAACCAATTGTTATTTATGAATATTATCTTAAATAGTTCCGTGATTATAGTGGCGAGAGGAAAATTTATTTAGCAACGCTTAATTAGTCGTACAGTGTTTATCACCTCACAAAAAAAGCGCCTCCCAGCGCTTTTCTCATATTCAACTCTTTAACACTCCAATCCCAAACTAAGTCCAGAAGAAGATCTCACACGTGTTGATGTTGGCGCGTTGCATTTTGTGACGCGTTTTTTCGGCGGCGCGTTTGTTTTCATACGGGCCTAGAATTACGCGATACCACGTGCCTGAGGTGCCTGTGACTTTTTTGATGTTTGGCTCTTCACCCATGAACGCCATTTTCGCTTTCATCGATTCTGCTTGGCCTAGGGTGCGGAATGTGGCGCATTGTAGGCGGTAGCGGCGCGTTGAGGTTTGAATTTCATCAGCGGGTAAATCGACGGTGATTTCTTTTTTATCAAGCGACTCATAAACCCAAGATTCCTTTGGTGCTTCGGGAATTGGCGCGTCTTTTTTGACGGGCTTTTTCTTTGGCTTAGGTTGCTCGATTACAACAGGTTGTTCGTCGGCACTGCCGTTGATGAAGAACAGGAAGTAGCCGAAGCCGCCAGCGATTAAAATCACTAAAAACAGCATAAACCACACGCGTGGTTTAGGGCCACTTGGTTGTGCTTTTTTGCCGCGGGTGTTGCGTTTGGCCGCCGGTTTCTTAGGGCGGCCTTTTTTGGCGTGATCAGCCATGGATTACATGCGCTCCAGTGTCTCGATGCCTAGTAGCGATAAACCTTGTTTTAGTGTTTTCGCGGTTAGTGCAGCTAGTTTTAGGCGGCTTTGTTTAAGCGCTTCGTCGTCGCCAACCAAGATTGGGCAGGCTTCGTAGAAGCTTGAGAAAGTACCAGCAAGGTCAAACAGGTAGCTACACATTACGTGTGGCAGGCCTTTGTCGGCTACTTGCTTAACGGCATCGTTAAATTGCATTAACTTGGCGCCTAGGGCTTTTTCTTGCTCGCTGTTTAGCACGATGTCGCCGCTTAGGTTGTTGGCATCAACGCCTGCTTTGGCAAATACGCTAGCTACACGAGTGTAGGCGTATAGGATGTATGGCGCTGTGTTGCCTTCAAAGCTCAGCATGCTGTCGAAGCTGAAGGTGTAATCGCTGGTACGAGTTTTTGATAAGTCAGCGTATTTAACCGCTGAAATACCAACAACATCGGCGATTTTCTTCAGCTGGTCTTCGCTCATGTCTGGGTTTTTAGATTTTACTAAGTCGAATGCGCGTTGTTGTGCTTCGTCTAGTAAATCTGCCAGTTTAGCCACTTCGCCTGAACGAGTTTTAAATGGTTTGCCGTCTTCGCCCATTACGGTGCCGAATGCCATGTGCTCTAGTGACATTTCTGGACGCGCGAAGTTAGCTTTCTTCGCTAGGGTGAAGATTTGTTGGAAATGCAGGCTTTGACGCGCGTCTACGAAATATAAAACGCGATCGGCGTTTAGCACGTCGTTACGGTAGCGGGTAGCTGCCATATCTGTTGTTGCGTATAGGAAACCGCCACCAGTCTTTTGGATGATGATTGGCAGTGGTTCGTCGTTTTTGCCTTTGAATTCGTCTAGGAATACACATTGTGCACCGTTGTCTTCAACTAATAGACCTTGCTCTTTTAGCGATTCAACCACGCCAGCTAGCATGTCGTTGTAGGCACTTTCGGCCATGACGTCTTCACGCGTTAGGCTCACACCTAAGCGATCGTAAGTTTCTTGACAATGGCTTAGTGAAATATCGATAAATTGTTGCCATAGTTTTTGGCAGTTTTCGTCGCCGCTTTGTAGCTTAACAACCATTTCACGAGCGCGATTAGTAAAGCTTTCGTCTTCGTCGAAACACTTTTTAGCAGCGCGGTAGAATTGCTCAAGGTTGTGCAGTTCCATCGAGATTTCGCCGCCTTTTTCTTGCAGGCGCTCCATGTAGGTCAGCAGCATGCCGAATTGGGTGCCCCAGTCGCCTACGTGGTTTTGACGAATCACTTTGTGACCTAAGAATTCTAAGGTGCGTACTACGCTATCGCCGATAATCGCTGAACGCAGGTGACCAACGTGCATTTCTTTAGCGAGGTTTGGCGCGCTGTAATCCACTACGATGTTTTGTGGGTTAGCAACGGCTTGAACGTTTAAACGCTCGTCGTTGTAGGCCGCTTCAAGTTGGTCCGTTAGTGCGTTGTCGGCAACGAAGAAGTTAATAAAACCCGGGCCAGCGATTTCTGTTTTTTCAACAACTGCTGATTGTGGCAATTTGTCGCAAATAATTTGTGCTAATTCGCGTGGGTTTTTACCGGCTAATTTTGAGGTCATTAACGCTAGGTTAGTGGCGAAATCACCGTGAGACTTATCCTTGGTTCGGTCTACTTGAATGCGCGGCGCAGCATCAGCTGGCAAGATGTTTTCTTGCTTTAAAACTTCGACGGTTTGTTCAAGTAGTTGTTGGATATTGTCTTTCATTAGATTCGATTACCACTGGTTGTTTATTGACATTGCTATTATTTTTTATCCGCGTATTTCTCGCGGCGATAACGGCTAAGTCTATCGCAAAAAAAGCGCTGTCTAAAGGGCGTTTTAGGGCAAATTCGACAATTTTGAAAGTTTTTTATTAAAAGACGACTTTAGTTGTATTTTGTCGTTGAACTGATTGTTTGTTTAAACCATATCGATTGGGTCAACATCAATGCTCCAACGCACCTTGTGACTCGATTTATGTTTGGCCAGCTCGCTTTGCAAGGCTTCGATAAAGGCATGCAAGCGGCTGCGAGTTGAAGCTTCGAAAATCACCTGCCAACGATATTTACCCGCGCGGCGCTCCATCGGTGATGGCATGGGGCCAATTTGACGCAATGGATGATCTTTACTGCCAATTTGTTGTAGCAATGGCATGGCTACATCGTGGATGGTTTGATTGAAGGCCGTGATGAGATCGCCTTTGTGAGATTCAATACGCAACAGCGCCATGTGCCAATAGGGCGGTAGTTGGGCGACGCGGCGCTCTTTCATTGCCACTTCGCTAAAGGCCATATAGCCTTTGTCGTTGAGCAGTTGCAACAGCGCGTGCTCTGGATGATGGGTTTGCAGCGCCACTTGGCCGGGTTTGCTGGCGCGTCCGGCGCGACCTGACACTTGTAAATATAACTGAGCGAGTTTTTCGCTGGCTCGAAAATCACCGCTAAACAGCGCGCTATCGACATCTAAAATCGCCACCAAGGTAACATCGGGGAAATGATGACCTTTGGCGAGCATTTGAGTGCCAATAAGAATTTGATAGTCGTTGTTGTTAATGGCGTTGAGGGATTCATCGAGCGCACCTTTGCGGCGGGTACTGTCGCGGTCGATGCGTACGCTATTAAATTCGGGAAATAGCTCGTTAATAGTGTGCTCTAACTGTTCGGTACCAACGCCCGCGGTCGCTAACTGGGTGCTGCCACAGCCAGGACACTGATAAGGAATGGCGTGTTGGTCGCCGCAGTGATGACACTGAATGTAGCGATATTGCTGATGCACCGTGTAGTTGGCATCGCAGCGCTGACAGTTACCAAGCCAACCACATTCGTGACATAGCAACGCTGGCGCATAACCACGGCGATTAAGAAATATCATCACCTGATTACCACGCGTTAGATGATGGCGCATTAATTCAATTAGCTGTGGCGATAAGCCGCTTTGCAGTTGTAAGCCTTTAATGTCGATTAGCTGGTGGCTCGCGGTGCTCGCGTTGGCGGCGCGTTTGGTTAGGGTTAGCAACTGATACTTACCCAAATCGGCATTGTGAATAGTTTCAAAGCTCGGCGTGGCACTGCCCATTACTAGCGGAATGTTTTCGATATTGGCGCGCACCACGGCGAGATCGCGGGCGTTATATCTAAAGGTGTCTTGTTGTTTAAACGAGGAGTCGTGCTCTTCATCGACGATAATCATGCCCGGCTTTAATAGCGGCGTGAAAATGGCGGAACGAGTACCGATAATAATTGCCGCCAAGCCTTGTTTGGCTTTTAGAAAACCATCAAGACGTTCTTTGTCGTTAAGGGCTGAGTGCAAAAAGACAATAGGCACATTAAAACGGCGCTGAAAACGGCCAAGGGTTTGTGGCGTGAGGCCAATTTCTGGCACCATCACCAGCGCTTGTTTGCCTTCGCTAATCACTCGCTCGATGGCTTGTAAATACACTTCGGTTTTGCCACTGCCAGTAATGCCAAGCAATAAGCTGGTTTGATAAAACGGCTTATCGTTAATCGCCGCCACCGCAATGGCTTGCTCGGCATTAAGCACTAGTTTGTCATCTTGATTAATGTGGCTTTCATTCCAGCTACACGGCTGTGCTAGTGGCTTCTCCACCAGTTCAATCAATCCTTTCTCGCTACAGGCTTTTATCGCCGGAGTGGTAAAATCATTGTCTTTGAGTTGCTGTGGCAATTGAATAGGGTTAGCTTGCATGTGCGCTAATAATTGTTGTTGTTTCTTAGCGCGTTTTAGCTCGTCTAGCTCGGTAAGCTTGCCTTGCTCGGTTAGTTGCAATTGCATAACAGGTTGCAGCTCTGCCGCTTCGCCTTTGCGCAAAAGCGCTGGCCATGATTGGCTGTAAATTTCACCGAGGGAATAGTGATAATAGTTGCTCGCCCACGTTAGCAATTTATGAAACGACGGCGGCTGAAGCGGCGCGTCATCTAGCACCTTAATAATGGCTTTGAGTTTACTCTCGTCGATGGACTCATCAAGCTCGTCAACATGACCTGTCACCATCGCTGTTAACTCACGGGAACCAAAGGGCACCACCACCCGCGCACCAATCACTGGCAAGCTGATATCAGCCGGACATAAGTAATTGAAAGGTCTAGTTAATGGCGTTGGTACTGCTACTTCGAGCAAGGTTTTGTGCGTCATGAGTTTGCTGATATTTCTGTGATGAGCAGAGTGTATCTGCTATTGGATTTAGATGCGAGTGAACTCGGGTGATCATTATTTGAGGGATTAGGATCCTCTTCACGTTTTTACGGCTGTTTATTTGTGCAAAATGCTAGTCACTGAGGGAACATTGCTATATAATTCGCGCCCTGTTATCGCTTGTGTGCGTATGCGACACAATGCAGATAACGATATTTCTATAATCTTCGTATGGTGTCAGACTTCGGGTTTGTTAGCGATGCGAATAAAATTGAGGTTTTCGTAATGAAACAAGATATCCACCCAACTTACGAGCAAATCACTGCGACTTGTTCATGTGGTAACGTAATCAACGTTGGTTCAACTGTTGGTAAAGATTTAGCACTAGACGTATGTTCTTCTTGTCACCCATTCTACACTGGTAAGCAAAAAGTTGCTGACACTGGTGGTCGTGTTGATAAGTTCAAATCACGTTTTGGTTCTCTTAAGTCTAAGAAATAATATTTCTTGTGATTTGAGACAAAAAGCACCTTCGGGTGCTTTTTTTGTGCCTGTGATTTATTTTCCATATAGGAAATAAACAAAAGTTATAGATCATTGATACATTGGCATATTCGTCAGCTTTACCAATCATTTTTTGCAGATTTCATCCTTTTGCGACAATTTCATCGAAATAGTCGATGAAATTGTTAGAAAACACATCTAATTTTCACCAATCTTTATCAAATTTTTTACATACTTTCGGACATTTTCATCAGGCGCTAAAGTCAAAGAAAACTGCGCTGGTTGGATCAGCAATTAATCGAATTTTATTGCTTGTAATACGCTATTTTAAGCGTATTTTATTTAGACAGAAAAGTTAGTTAGTAAATTTACAAACACAGTTTCATTACTTCACTGCGACCAACGAGGAAACCGCAAGAAAATGACCGACTTCCGTCAACAAGCGCTCGACTACCATGCGTTGCCAACGCCAGGCAAAATTAGTGTAGAACTTTCAACTCCTGCAGAAACTGCCAAAGATTTAGCACTCGCTTATAGCCCAGGTGTGGCTGAGCCAGTGCGCGAAATTGCTCAAGATCCTGAAAATGCTTATAAGTACACAGGTAAGGGTAACCTTGTTGCAGTAATTTCTAACGGTACGGCGATTTTAGGTTTGGGTAATTTAGGTCCTTTGGCCTCTAAACCTGTGATGGAAGGTAAGGCGCTATTGTTTAAGCGTTTCGCACATATCGATTCAATTGATATTGAAGTAACTCACCGCACTGTTGATGAGTTTGTTGATACGGTGGCCAACATTGCTGATTCGTTTGGTGGCATTAACCTGGAAGATATTAAAGCACCTGAGTGTTTTATGATTGAAAAGGCGCTAAAAGAGCGTTGTTCAATTCCGGTATTCCACGATGACCAGCACGGTACTGCGATTGTTACTGCTGCGGGCATGCTGAATGCGTTAGATATTCAAGGCAAGAACATTGCCGATTCACGCATCGTATGTATGGGCGCTGGTGCAGCGGCTATTTCTTGTATGGAGCTATTAATTAGCTGTGGCGCCATGCGTGAGAAGATTTACATGCTTGATCGCAAAGGTGTTATTCACACCAACCGCGATGATTTAAACGAATACAAGCGCCGCTTTGCTAATAACACTGACATGCGTACGCTGGAAGATGTTATTACTGGTGCGGATATCTTTGTTGGCGTATCTGGTCCTGACGTGATTACTGAAGAACACGTTAAGTTGATGGCTGATAATCCAGTTATTTTCGCTTGTTCTAACCCTGATCCAGAAATCAAGCCTGAGCTGGCTCATAGCGCGCGTAAAGATTTGATTATGGCGACTGGTCGCAGTGATTACCCGAACCAAGTAAACAATGTGTTGTGTTTCCCATTCATTTTCCGTGGTGCATTAGACGTTCGCGCGTCGACCATCAACGAAGAAATGAAGGTTGCGGCTGTACATGCAATTCGTCAAATCGCTAAAGAAGAAGTACCTGCCGAGGTATTAAAAGCAAGTGGTCATAAGAAGCTGACATTTGGTAAGGATTACATTATTCCTAAGCCAATGGATCCACGCTTGTTAACTCGCGTTTCTAAAGCGGTAGCACAAGCAGCTATCGATTCTGGCGTTGCTGGTATTGATATGCCGGAAGGATACATGGAATAAGCGTTAACGCTTTTTCCACTTAGAAAAACCGCTCAATACGAGCGGTTTTTTGATTATTAGTGAAGCGAAAATTTCAGTACTAAAAAATCTCATCGATATTCTGGCGGTATGTTTTACCAATGGTAATGTCTTGGCCATCGATATTCAGGTGGTCTTTGTCGACAGAATCGACGTTGGATTTATTAACGATATAAGAGCGGTGAATGCGGACAAATTCACCCTCTGGTAAAAGCTGCTGAAAGCTAGACAAGGTGCCCAGCAATAATAGCTTTTTGTCTTTTAAACGAATCTCTGTGTAATCCCCTTGGGCGTGTAAAAACAATATCTCATCAAACACTAATCGTTTTTTAACACCGCCGTCTTTTACAAAAATATAGCGCGCGCTTTGTTCTCTATTGCTTAGTTCTCTATTACCCAGCTCTTTAGTGCTTGGCTCACTAGCCGAGATGGCATTTTGTGCCTTGGATATGGCTTTGAGAAAACGCGGTAATAGAACGGGTTTGACGATGTAATCGATGACGTCGAGTTCGAAGGCGGCTACTGCATAATCGCTGTGTGCAGTGATAAATATCACTTTAACATCGCGTGTGAGCGACTGTGCTAGTTCAATACCAGAGACTTGCGGCATGTTGATATCACTAATCAGTAAGTCGACGGGGTGATTATTAATAAAGTTTAGCGCTTGGATCGGATTGGAAAAGCGGCCAACAATATCTGCGGCATCGATTGATTCGCAGTATGCCGAGAGCAGGTCGATAACGTGTTGTTCGTCATCTAAAAGAACGATGTTTAATGGCATGGGATAGTTAACCTTACTGCATAAGTGGCGTCGCACTCACAGATGCTTAGTTGATATGTATCGTGAAACAAAATGTTGAGTCGCTTTTGTAAATTGTCGAGTCCAGTGCCACTTGGCTGATAGGCGTTACTTTGTTTGATGGTGTGGCTGCAATTGGAGTTCTCAATTTCAATGGTGAGTTGGCTATCGTCGATTCGCATTTGGATATTTACAAAATCATCGGGGTTTCCTGCAAGTCCATATTTACAAGCATTCTCGATGAGAGGATTTAATAACATTGGTGGAATTTGATGATACTGAGCAATTGGGCCGTAATTGAAGTTAATCGTGGCGTTGTCGCCGATTCGTAGCTTCTGCAGTGCGATGAAAGCTTCAATATGATCGATTTCGTCTTCTAGTTTAACCAATACTTTATCCGATTGGGTAAAGGTGTATTGCATCAGCGCCGCCAGTTGACCAATGTGCTCGGCAAGCTCATTTTGTTTGCTTAAATAGGCTTTGCTATATAGCGCATTGAGTGTGTTAAACAGAAAATGCGGATTGGTTTGGCGTTTCAAAATATTCAGCTCAGTTTGCAAGGTGTTGAGCTTGATGGCGTTGTATTGCTGCTTTTGTTTGATAAACGAAATCACGGCGTGTAATACGGCGGCACAAGTGGCGAAAAACACTTTGACGAAGGAATTTACCAGCGTGAAATAAAGGTAATGCTTGGTGGCAACTTCTTGTTGTAGTTGTGTCATGCGATAAACATCTATGGCGACACTAATCGCAATTGCGGTAATGGCAATTACTAGTCCAGCTATCAGCTTTAGCGCTAGCGAATTGTATTTACGTGTAAAAACCAGCACATAAAGTACATAGAAGAATGCTAGGTTGACTGTAAAGCCCAACCAGACGCCATCGCTAAAGAAGTTTGGTGGCACATTTCTTCCGACAGTGGCGGCACTAACAAACATAGAAATAAGCAATAGTATTGCTAACACGCCAAAATGAATAATCTTGGTGTAATGGGTGCTAACTAGCTGAGTGAGTTTAGTTGTGTCCATGCCTTCGTCGAGTGTAATTGGTGTGTTAACCGATTAATTTCATGCGTTCATCGAGTATTAAATCGCAAACTGATTTTTGAATATAACATGTTCTTTCAATCAGTTATCTATTTAAGGCTTTTAATCATGAAATCTTTTGTCGCCCCATTTTTATTAATCAGTGTAATGCTTTCATCTAGTGCTTTTGCCGACACTTCAGTGCTATTTAATCAGCTAAAAAATGCGAAAGGTGTTGTAAATGTCGAAGCATGTTTTAGCAATGAACGCGCAAATTACGATGGCTTTATCAGCTATTCGGTTAAAGAGCTAAAGCAAGGTGGTGGCTCGCTGATGAAGTCATTGACTGACGAGCGATTCAAGAAGCGTTTTAAGCCAGCGATTTATAAGCGTGTTAAGGCGAGTATCGATTGCTACTTGTTCGATTACACCGTAGATGATGTTGTTGTGGCGGGATACGCTGTGGCACAAAAAGGGGCGACTAAACCGCAATCCTTAGTGATAAATAATCGCGGGGGTAATGGCGGATTTGGCCGTTACGCCATCGTCAATATGTTCTCGAAGCTTCCTTTATTGAAACAAGGCGCCATTGTGATGGGCAGTCAGTATCGTCAAGCCGATGAGTTTGGTGGTGCTGATATTAAAGACGTTAATGTGTTAATCGATATTGGTAAGTCGTTGGCAATTACCAAGGATGAAAAGATTAAGATGATCGGAACCAGCCGTGGCGGTATGACGAGTTATATGGTGGCTAAAACACGTGATGATATTGGTAAGTTGGTGATCAAAGCGGGTATGTCAGATCTTGCGCTTGGCTTGACGATTCGCCCTGAAATGGAGCGAGTGTATCGCGCGCGGATCCCGAATTATCAGGTGAATAAAGCTGCAGCATTGCAAGCGCGTTCAGCAATCGAGTGGGTTGATGAATTAGATAATGACATCGAGATATTGTTGATTCACGGTGATGCCGACAAGCGCGTTAATGTTAGTCAGGCTCAGAACATGGCGCAGAAACTTAAGCAGCTAAACCGCAAGCACAAACTTGTTGTATATCCGGGTGGCGACCATTTCTTAATGGCGCAAAAAAGAAAGGTTAACAAAGAGATTATCGATTGGTTGTTTTAGCGTTAGTCCTATCTTTATTAGCCATTGACCAGTGCGGTTAATGGCTGCCTTACACTTTCTCACATTTTCAAACACTTTCCCCACATTTGCTCAACGGTATTAAACACGCCTTGCTTCTAAACTGGTGTCATTAAATCAAAGGACACTTGTTATGAACCCTATTTTTAGAATGACATTATTGGCTTCTCTCATTAGCTGCTCTCTATATAGTAATGCTGAAGATGCCACCACTGGCGATAAGAAACGTGCAGATAAGCCAGAAGTGATTGAAGTAAATGGTCAGCGTAATAAGCCTGATACGGAAGTTACCGATGAAACGGCAAAGCTGTTTAAAGTGGCGGGCATTGCTAACGATCCATTAAGTGCGGTCTTTACATTACCCGGTGTGGTTTACGCTGGTGGCGATGCTGGTGGTGAGCCTGCTATTCGCGGTTCGTCGCCTGAAGATAATGCGTTCTATATTGATAACATGCCTGCAGGTTATATTTTCCATCTGTTTGGCGATAGTATTTTCAATGAAAATGTTGTGCAAGACTTCGCCCTGCATCCTGCGGCATTTGGTGCGCAGTACGGTAATGCGACGGGCGGTGTGTTCGACGTTAAGTTACGAGCGCCACGCAATCAAGACATTACCACGACCATTGATGCCAGCATGATTAAGGCGGGTTTTATGGTTGAGGGTGGCATTGCGGAAGATCATGCTTTTTATGTGTCTTATCGTCAGTCGTTAATGCACCTATTTTTACCAGAGGGTGAAGAAGAAGACGGTTTAACCATTAAAAAGTCGCCGCAAAGTAGCGACTATCAAGCGAAATACCAATGGTTAATTGGCGATGATAATCGATTGACGGTGACTGCTCTTGGCGCAAAAGACAGCGGTGGTTTGAATATTTCTAAGGCGTCTGAAGAAGGGCGCATCGATCCGGATTCAGTCGGCGATCTTAAACTCGATAATGGTTTTGATAGTCAGTCGATTGCTTGGGACAGTTTTGGCGATGATGCGCAGGCCTTTAATTTAACTTTGAGTCACACCAAGGATACGACAAAGCAGTCTTATGGTGCGGGACAATTTGTGGAAAGTACTTTCACGCGCTTGAATTTGGCGACTAGTTATCAGCGTGAGTTCGGCAACCATAAACTGATTGTTGGCGCTGAAATTGACCGCGGCAAAGCGGATTATAGCTACGATATGATTCCGTATTTCTGTACCGACCAAGATGCAGATTGTGCTTTGCGCAAAGGCGAACGAGTGCAAGATGTTGATACGTTGAAAACCACCAACTCTTCGGTGTATATCACTGATATGTGGAGCGTAACTGAGGAAGTTGAACTAGAGCTTGGTTTGCGCGCTGAAACCAATGACTACACCGATCAAAAATTTGTGCAGCCTCGCATGGCGGTTAATTGGTATGCCACTGATGAATTGAAACTGTCGTTAAAAGCGGGCCAGTATAACCGTTTCCCTGACATCGATACTGTATTGAAAAAGTTGGGTAATCCGGCCTTAAAATCACCGAAAGCAAATCATTATGCGGTTGGTGTCGATTATCAAATTAATGATATCTGGAAAACCAGTGTCGAGGTCTATCAAAAAGACTTAGGTGATTTGGCCTTAGCAATCGATGAAGATAAAGATCTTCAGAAATTGCGATACAACAATCAGCTGGAAGGTAAAGCCGTTGGCGTAGAATGGGTGGTTAAGCGCGATTTGCAAGATGGCTGGTACGGTTGGGCATCACTTAGTTGGTCTAAGAGTGAGCGCACGGATTTAAATACAGGCATTACAACCGATTATTATTTAGATACGCCGCTCCTTGGCAATATGGTGGTGAATTATAAGCTCAACGATAAGTGGGATTTTGGCGCGCGCCTAACAATGCGCAGTGGCCAGCGCTATACACCTATTGTTGGCTTACGTGAAAATCCAGATCATCCAGGACACTTTTTGCCAAATTACGGTGAGTTGAATTCTAAGACTTTGCCCGTGTATTCGCGCTTAGATTTACAGGCCAATATGCAGTCGACGATGTTTGATCATCCGGTGCAATGGTCGTTCGCAGTGCTAAATGCCTTAGGTGCGAAGAACGAATCAGGTTACTACTATGCCGCTGAAGAAGGCGATACCCTAACTAATTACAAGATTGAAGGTGAAGAAGGTATGGAGCCGTTTTTCTCAATTGGCTTTAAAACACAATTTTAATTCTTACAAAAAGTAAACAATTTCGTCGTGCGCCTAACTTAGATACTTTGTTACACTGCCGTTAGTGTAAAAGGAAGGTAGATAATAATGGCGAAATTGTTTGGATTAGCCGCGCTATTCTTACTGAGTAGTTTTGCGGCTAATGCGCAAGATAGCGAAGAGGAACGAAGTAAAGACAGCGATAAGTGGCACTGGGATATTCAATTTCAGATCGGTGGCATACTCTATGAGCATCCGCTCAAAGGTGTTGAGCAGGAAGAGTTTATCGATTACTTGGGCGTCGGCTTTGTTATCGATATGTACTACAAAGGCTTTTTCGTGCAATCGAATCAGCGTCGCTCAAACCCTGCGGAAATTGATATTGGCTATGCGTTGTATGAACGCGATGACTGGGCCGTTGATGCCATCTTAAAGAATTTCTTCGATGATATGTCTCAAGACTATCTTGAAGATGCTGGTTTTGACCA
Source organism: Psychrobium sp. MM17-31 (assembly GCF_022347785.1). NCBI lineage: Bacteria > Pseudomonadati > Pseudomonadota > Gammaproteobacteria > Alteromonadales > Shewanellaceae > Psychrobium > Psychrobium sp. MM17-31. The sequence goes on along the minus strand of NZ_JAKRGA010000005.1, from coordinate 36,197 downwards.
TTTGGAATCTCGCGATGGTGCTATGGGTGTGGCGCTGCGTTATTCGCATTATCTCGATGATGCTTTACTGACGGTTGATGTTGCGTCAGTGCTTATTGATGAAGCCGATAATGGTTGGGCGGTAGAGTCTTTTTACAGTCATTTAATTCCGTATCGCAATTGGGATATTTATCTCGGAACGGGCCTGACAATACTCAGCTCTAATGTGGTTGATTATTATGTTGGTATTGATAAGCACGAAATACGACCAAACTTAGCTTATTATCGACCGGGTGCTGCGTATATTTTAGAAGCAGAGGCGCATGCCATTTATCCGATTTCCGAAGATTGGACCATGCGAATTGGCCTAACAAAGAGTTACTTATCGGATAATCTAAGTGATAGCCCATTGGGCATTCGCAGTACTTCAACCTTTGTAAAGTTGGGCTTTAATTATGTATTTTAGAGCCTTACTTTCAATATTATGCATTGGCGTTAGCGGCTTTGTTAACGCCGAGGTGTCGGAATCCAAAGACGGACCGTACATGTCTGCATTGCCAAATAAATGCGTGGCTTTGCATAAAGGGCGTACTTGTTATGCGCAAATCACCATGCGTTTTGCCGTGCCCAAGCCTGGTCAATATTGTTTGCTGCGTCGTGAAGATGAAAAGGTAATAGCCTGTGAAGCGATTGAGCGCTATGGCTTGTTCCAATTGCAGTTTGAATCGACCTCTAAGCAAGCTTATTCGCTAATAGAGCAGTTGACCAAGAAAGAAATCGCGCAGGCAATGATCGACGTTGCCTGGGTGCATCAAAAGAAATCTCGAAAACGCCGCTGGCGCTTATTTTAAGAGGAAACTCATGTCTAGTTTAGGGCACATTTTATTAGTTGAAGACGATATTACATTGGCGGATTGGGTCAGTGAATATTTGATCGACCAACACTATCAAGTGACGCATGTTGATCGCGGCGATAAGGTGATGGAGGTTTTTGAAAATTGCCAGCCTGATTTAGTGCTTTTGGACGTCATGTTACCGGGCATTAACGGTATTGAGGTGTGTCATTTACTGCGAGAAAAATCATCGCTGCCAATTATTATGCTAACGGCACGCGCCGATGAATTTGATGAAGTTATTGGCCTAGAAGCTGGTGCTACTGATTATGTGATTAAACCTGTTCGCCCTCGTGCACTATTAGCTCGTATTAAAAACTCTTTGAGTAACCGCGAAGTCAAATCGAGTGAGAGTAAACAGTTAGTTTTTGGTGACTTGAGTATTGATCAAGAATCTAGTCGCGTGGTTTATCAAGGACAAGAGGTGGAGTTATCTACGAATTTGTTTGCTTTTATGTGGTTCTTAGCCAGTCAGGCGGGAGAAGTGGTCGATCGCGATAGTGTATTTAAGGCGCTAAAAGGTCGCGAGTACGATGGCTTAGATCGCCGATTTGATGTCATGTTATCGACACTGCGCAAGCAGTTTAATGACGATCCTCAAAACCCGAAAAAGTTCAAAACGGTGTGGGGTAAGGGGTATCTATTTGTCGCTGATGCTTGGGGCGACTCGTGAGACGATTTTATATCAGCATCATAGCCGTTGTGCTCGGTGCGATATTTGCGATTGGCTGGGGCGTTGATTTATTAGTTAGTGAAGCGCCAGATGAACATCGCGATGAAAACTATATCTATGGCCAGATAATCGATGGTATGTCAGCTCAATTAAGCTCTGCGCCTGCTGACCAGTTATCAAGCGTCGTCCAATCACTCTCTCTTGACTATAAGATTTCACTGTCTTTGGTGGAAGAAAACAGTGTTGCATTGCCCTCATCCTTAACGCAGCAATTGTCACAAGCTGGTGGTTTATTGTTGGGGGAAGAACACGAGGCTTATCTATATAAGCGAATTGCAGGACATGATGGCTATTTACTGCATTTGCAGTTACCAATGGTACAGGAGCACGCCAATTACAATATTGATTTGATGTTAACGCTGCTACTTTATTTGGGCGTAACCGTGATTATTGTGCTGTGGACATTGCCACTGACGCGTCGTTTGCATTTACTGAGCAGTGCCGCTGCTAAGTTTGGCGAGGGCGATTTGTCGGCACGCGTTCCCAAAGCGCGCTTTTCTTATATTCAGCAATTGGAAGATAGCTTTAATGCGATGGCAGATCGGATAGAAACGCTGCTAATGGATAACAAGGTATTGGCGCGCAGTTTGTCTCATGATATTCGAACCCCTGTGGCTTGTTTGCGTTTTGGTATTGAGGCGGCGATGACTGCAGATGATGTTGCCAAGAAAGATAAATACCTCAGCCGTATGGACAGTGAAGTCACGCGGATGGAGGAAATGACGGCGGCTTTTTTAGAATACGCAGGTATGGAACGTCAGCTGGGTAGTGTCCGTTTACAAAGCATTGATTTGGTGCAGTGGCTTGAAACCTTGTGTAAAGACTTGGGGCATTTAGCACAGCAACAAGAAATTACGCTCAACTTCGAGACGCAAGAGTCGGTGGTGGTGTGTGATATTGATAGCCAATGGTTTTATCGCGCCGTACAAAATTTGATTAGTAACGCTATCGATTATGCCGATGGCCAAGTTAGTTGTTTATTGTCGCGAGACAGTAAGGGCATTTATATCGATATTGATGATGATGGCGAAGGCATTGCCGAAGACAAGCAAGCGACGATTTTCGATCCCTTTGTGCGACTAGACTCTCAGCGTTCGCGTGAATCGGGGCACTTTGGATTGGGCTTGGCTATCACCACAAAAATTATGGACTGGCACCATGGCAGTGCGACAGCTCGCAATAATTCTAGCCTAAAAGGCGCAAGGCTTCGATTAACATTGCCTGTTTGATTAAAGCTAAAAATAAAAAAGCGACTCTGAGAGTCGCTTTTTTGTTATCTGATTATTACCGAAGATAATTAGTCTTCGTTATTCTCGGCTAGGTAGGCTTCTAGGGTTCCTAGCTCTTCCATTAATACGCGAGCAGCTTCTGGAATTGCACTTGGCTTGTCTTTAGATAAATCGCTATCTTCTGGTAATGGTTGGCCAGTGTAGGCGTGTAAGAAAGCTTCACACAATAATTCGCTGTTAGTGGCGTGACGCAGGTTGTTTACTTGGCGACGCGTGCGCTCATCAGTCAGGATTTTTAACAGTTTTAATGGTACTGATACGGTGACTTTTTTAACTTGTTCGTTCTTTTTACCGTGTTCAGCATATGGACTAATATATTCGCCATTCCAGACTGTCATGAAAATACCTTTGCTATTATAGTGAGTAGTGAGTTGTTACAGTGGGTAATTGTAACACCCTGTATAAAAAATCCTGCCGATTTTAACGGTTACATGAGCACTGTCAAATATAAGCATAAACTTATTCTTATTTAGACGTCTAAACATCTTGACGTCCATGCGTGCTTCGTTTAAATTGGCCATCTAGACATCCTTTATAACCCAGTCATTCATTAAGTCAACTTTTGTTGGAGGTTTTATGAGCAAATTTGGACACCAGACCATTGCAGTGCGCGGTGGTATTGATACAGATACACAGTACGGTGCTGTGGTTCCTCCTATTTACCTTTCCAGCAATTACACTTTTAAAGGCTACGATCAACCACGTGAATATGATTATGCTCGTCGTGGCAATCCGACCCGTAGCCAATTCGCACAAGCATTAGCCGACTTAGAAGGTGGTAGTTACGGCGTGATTACCAGTACTGGGTTGTCGGCAATTACCACAGTTATTCAGTTGCTATCGCCACAAGATACATTAGTGATCCCACACGATTGTTATGGCGGCACCTACCGTATGTTCGATCATTTAGCGCGTCGTGGTTTGTTTACCTTGGTGGTTGTCGATCAAGCAGATGAAGCGGCATTAGAGAGTGCATTGTCACAAAAGCCGAAGATGGTTTGGTTAGAAACGCCGAGTAATCCTTTATTGCGTATTGTCGATATCAAATCTATTGCCGCTAAAGCAAAAGCGATTGATGCCTATGTGGTTGTAGACAATACGTTTTTAACGCCAATATTACAGCAGCCATTAAGCTTGGGTGCAGATATTGTGATACACTCTTGCACCAAGTATATCAACGGACACAGCGATGTTGTGGCTGGTGCTATTGTGACTAAAGATCAGCAATTGGGCATCGATTTAGATTGGTGGGCAAACTGTATCGGCACAACGGGATCGGCATTTGATTGTTATATGGCGATGCGTGGCTTGCGTACCTTGCCTGTACGATTACAACAGCATCAACAAAGCGCTGCGAAGATTGCGGAGTTTTTAGCAAGTCATCCGGCAGTTAAACACGTTTATTACCCAGGATTTGAATCTCATCAGCAGCACGAGTTGGCCAAACAACAGCAAGCTGGATTTGGTGCCATGCTTAGTTTTGATTTGGTGGGAGATATTGCGCAGAGTCAAATCTTTGTGCAGGAGATTGGCTTATTCTGTTTAGCGGAGAGCCTTGGCGGCGTTGAAAGTTTGGTGGCGCATCCGGCGACTATGACCCATGCTGGCATGGAAGAAAGTGCAAGAATTACTGCCGGCATTAGTAATAGCCTAATTCGATTATCGGTAGGTTTGGAGTCGGTTGACGATTTGATTGGCGATTTATCGCAAAGTTTAGATGCTGTTTTAGCGTCGGTTTAAGTATAGACATTGCACAGTAGCAATTGAGTTAGAGAAAGTTATGAGCGAAAACGTTAGCCCGGTAAATTCATCACCTGTTGATGAGGCTATTACGTTACACAAATTTGGTGGCAGTAGTTTAGCCGATCCTGCATGTTATCAACGCGTTGCTGGCCTTTTGATGCAGCACGGCCATCCACATGATCTCGTGGTTGTTTCTGCCGCAGGCAAAACCACTAACCAATTGTTAGCGCTTATTGAGATGGCGCAACAAGGAATTGATTTTTCTCATGCGCTAAATCAACTGCGACAGTTTCAACGTCAGTTAGTTGAAGAATTGCTGTGTGATCCTCAAGAAGTATTAAGCTTACTCGATAACGAGCTAGAAGCCTTAGGTAACTGGTTATGCTATGAAACCGTTGATCATTACACCGCCAACAGTATTGTTGCTTGCGGTGAAGTTTGGTCATCTCGTTTGTTAGCTGCTGTACTGAGCGAGAAAGGCCGTAAAAGCTGCGCGATAGACGCAAGACAGTTTTTAGTTGCACAAGGTGATGTATCTCCGGTTGTTGATGAAGCGCTTTCACGCCAGCAATTCACAGAGCTTTGTCAAAATAAACGCACATCGCAACGCGTTATTACTGGCTTTATTTGCCGTAATGAAGCCAACCAAACCCTTACACTTGGCCGTAATGGCAGCGACTATAGTGCGACTTTGATTGCTAAGTTAGCAGGTGCCAGCACCGTAAATATCTGGACTGATGTTGCGGGAGTTTATAGCGCAGATCCTAATTTAATTAATGAAGCTGCGTTAATTGAGCAGCTCAGCTTAGCCGAAGCGGAAGAGTTGGCGCGTTTGGGTAATCCCGTATTGCATCACAGAACCTTACAGCCTTTGGCGCAAGATAATATCGCGCTGCGCGTGCGTAGTAGTTTTACGCCTGACGCCGCTTTTACTGAAATCGGCCGCCGTTTAGGTCATGTCGGTGATTGTATTGTTAACGGCGCAAAAGATATTGCCCTGTATACATTTGAAAATACAGTAGCTAATCAAGAGCTGGTGGTTGGCCTAGAAGAAAATGGTTTTTTCCCATTGGTGATTACCAAAAAAGATCAGCAGTTAGCCGTTGTGCTGCGCAGTGAGGTATGCAGTCGATTTGAGGAGTTCCTCGATAGTAACAACGCTGAGAACTTTGCTAAAGATGAGCAATGTGGTGTTATTTCATTATTAGACGCCGGTGTGTCTTGGTATCGAAAACTATTCGCTAAAATCTTTGCTAAAGAATCCGATTGGCCTGTGGTGTTATCTGACAACGGCTTGAGTTTAAGCGTGATAGTGCCGGAAAAAAGAGTCAATATTCTCGCCTATTTGCTACATCAGAAGATTTATAGCTCACCAAAGCGTATTGGTGTGGCACTCATGGGCGCGGGGAATATCGGTCAGCAATGGCTCAACCTGTTCGCTGAGCAACAAGAGAAACTAGAAAACAGCTTTAATTTATCGCTTCCTTTAGTTGCCGTTGGCCGTTCTAAAGGCGCGTTAGTTGATTTTTCCGGTATAAAAATCGATGAATGGCAGCAAGCTTTTGAAACCTGTGAACCCGTGGCTTCTACCGACATCGTTGTCAAGCTGGCGAGCCATCCATTCGATGATTTGATTGTGTTAGATGTCAGTGCCGATCAAGGGCTAACCGATTTATATCCTGAGCTGCTTAACGCTGGTTGCCATCTAATTAGCGCTAATAAACTTGCTGGTTCTGCGCCATTGAGTTTCTATAAAGACATTAAACAACTCGCTTATAGCAATAATTGTAAGTGGCTTTATAACGCCAGTGTTGGCGCAGGTTTGCCAATTTTATATTCAATTAATGACTTAAAACGCAGTGGTGATAAGGTCGAAGCAATTAGCGGTGTATTCTCAGGTACCTTGAGTTGGCTGTTTGAGAACTACGACAATAGTCAGCCGTTTTCACAATTGTTATTAAAAGCATTGGAGCTGGGCATAACCGAGCCTGATCCACGAGATGATTTATCGGGTAAAGATAAGCAACGTAAGCTGTTAATCTTGGCCCGAGAATCTGGCTTTGAATTAGAGCTTGAAGATATTGCCATTGAATCTATGGTGCCAGCTCAGCTGAGAGATATTCCATTAGATGAATTTTTAGCGCGAGCCAGTCAAATGGATGAGCTGATGTCATCGCAGTACGAAGCCGCTGCTCAAAATGGCGAAGTCGTACGTTACGTTGCTCAATTTGATGATAGTGGCGATGAGTTTAAAGCGTCTGTTGGTTTGCAAACACTGCCGCGAGAGCACGCATTGGCTGCTTTAACGCCTTCGGATAACGTGTTTTTAGTACAAAGCCAATGGTATCAAGATAATCCTTTGATTATTCGCGGTCCAGGTGCTGGACGAGAAGTGACGGCGGCGGCAATAGAGTCTGATCTTTATAACCTGATTAAAGAGTTGTTATAACCCTTTCCCTTTTGCACGGTGTTAATCACCGTGCTTTTTTGTCAATAGTAGTCCTAGTGTCATTTCCTGTTCATCATCACTAAATTACATTACACTGCCGCTGTATTTATTTAGATTTTCTTTTTATGGCCCTGACATCCCTACAAACATTAAATACTTTCGCGTTAGCAGCCTCGGCAGACGATTACTTGGCGATTAGCGAGCTGTCGCAGCTCAAAGAGCGACTGCCGTTACAGCAATCGTTTTTAGTGCTCGGCGGTGGCTCTAATATGCTGTTTTGTCAGCCTTATCAAGGATTGGTTCTTCATAATCAATTATTGGGTATAGAGCATTGGCAAGACGAAAATCACTATTACTTTAAAGTCGCTGGTGGTGAGAATTGGCATGAGTTTGTGATGTATTGTGCCGAACGGGAGATTGGCGGCCTAGAAAATTTGGCGCTAATTCCGGGTAGTGTTGGTGCAGCTCCAGTACAGAATATTGGTGCTTACGGCGTTGAACTGGCGGACATTTGTCAGCAAGTGATGGCGATTGATTTACTGACTGGTGAGGAAGTTATTTTTAGTCATCAAGCGTGTCAGTTTGCCTATCGCGAGAGTGTGTTTAAAGCAAAACGTCATTACTTTATTCATCATGTGGTGTTTAAACTGCCGAAAGCTTGGACGCCTATTTTAGATTATGGTGAGTTAAAAGCTTGGGCCAAAGACTGTGACAGCGAAATATCACCGTTATCGGTGGCCAATGAAGTTATTGCGGTACGTAATAACAAATTACCTGATCCTGCTGAGCTGCCTAATGTCGGTAGCTTCTTTAAAAATCCTGTCGTAAGCAAACCGCAGGCAATGGCACTGCTATCAGAATATCCGCAAATGCCACAATATGATGTGGGCGATGAGGTAAAGTTAGCCGCTGGTTGGTTAATTGATCAATTGGGTCTAAAAGGTTATCAAATTGGCGGTGCAAGCGTGCATCAGCGTCAAGCATTGGTATTGGTGAATACGGATAATGCGACTAGCCAAGATGTCGTATCATTGGCAACTTATATAATAGAAAGAGTATTGGCGACTTATGGTGTTGAGTTAGAGCCAGAAGTTAACGTTATTGCTAACGGCGGCTACAGTTCATTGGCGCAATTAGTTGAGGAACAGCATGTTTAATCAGGTGACACAAAACATCTTGCGTGAGTTGGCCACTGGCGACTTTTGTTCTGGCGAGCAATTGGGGGAAGCCAATGGCGTGAGCCGTGCCGCTATCGGTAAACACATCCAAGCGCTTGTGCAATTAGGATTAGATATTTATTCGGTAACGGGTAAGGGCTATCGTTTGTCTGCTCCTGTTGAATTGCTCGATGTTGAAGCAATAAAATCTGCACAAGATGTTGCTTTGCCATCACCAGTTGTTGTCGAATCCGTTATTGACTCAACTAATAATTGGGTTAAGCAGCAAATTAGTAGCGGTGCACTTAATAACAGCCCGTCTGGAACCACGGTGTTTAGCGAAGCGCAAACGGCAGGTCGCGGCCGCCGAGGGAAGCAATGGGTTTCACCATTAGGCGCGAGTTTGTATCTATCGACTCATTGGCGTTTTGAGCAAGGTATTAGTGCAACTTCTGGATTGAGCTTAGTGGTTGGTATTGCGATTGTCGAAGCACTGACTGAATTAGGTGTGCCAAATCTTGGCTTGAAATGGCCAAATGACGTGTATTATCAAGGCCGTAAATTGGCGGGAATATTAGTGGAACTTGAAGGTCAGGGAAGTGATAGCTGCGATATTATTATTGGCGCAGGCATTAATGTTCACTTACCAGAGAGTGTTACTCAAGATATTGATCAGCCCTACGCCGATATTCATGAAGTGGGATTATCGCTAAGCCGTAACCACATCGCAGGTCGCATTTTGTCTCATTTAATTAAATTGCTTAACGAGTTTGAATTGTCAGGTTTTAGCGCCTTTGTTGAACGCTGGCATCAACACGATTGTTTTATCGGCCAGCACGTGCAGTTACAAATGGGTCAACGCCAAGTAACGGGCATTGCGAAAGGGGTCGATACCCAAGGCGGCTTATTATTAGAAGTAGACCAACAAATCCAATCGTTTTTCGGCGGTGAGATTTCATTGAGAAAATTATCATCATGACCACACGCATAAAATTACTCATTGAAATAGGCAATAGCAAATTAAAAGCCGCGCAGCTTCATCTCGATGCAAAAGGTGGAGTGACAGGTATGCACTATATAGGTAGTTATAGTGTGACGAGTTTTTGTTATCGACCTAATCGCGACAAAATTGGCAATGTTGACCAGATTATTTATTCCAACGTTGGTGATCGCAAAAACTATCAGCACGTTAAAGCGCTATCGCGCAAACTTAAAGTGCGTTATCAGCAAATCACGAGTCCCGCCCAAGCATTTGGTGTCACTAATAGTTATGACGCGCCAACTAAACTAGGCATTGACCGTTGGTTAGCGTTTTTAGCCGCATATAAAGATGCTAATGGCCCTGTGGTAGTGATTGATATTGGCACTGCGATGACGGTTGATGTTGTTGATGGCAGTGGTATGCACCTTGGTGGCTGGATAAGCCCTGGTTTTAGATTAATGAACTTGGCGCTTACTGAGCACACGGCATTGGTGCGAGCTGGCGGTCATCACGGTGATGAACTAACGTTGGGTACCAATACTAAAGCCTGCGTACAAAATGGCAGTCGAGCTGCTTTGGCGGGCACTGTGTTATATGCCATTCAAAAAGCCAAATCGATGTTTAGTGATAATGAAGAGCCAGCGCTCTATTTAACAGGCGGTGGCATTAATCACTTACCACCAGAAATCGTAGAATTGGGGATAAATAGACCCCATCTGGTTTTGGAAGGCTTAATTCTGTACGTTAAATAATCTTATTGTGTTGAATTTAAACACTTGGTCAGCTTTTTATAAAAAAAGTGGTTTTTTTTGAAAAAAGTGTTTGCATTGGGAAAATCAAATCACTAATATACGCACCACTGAAACGGAACGCCGACATAGCTCAGTTGGTAGAGCAACTGACTTGTAATCAGTAGGTCCCGAGTTCGACTCTTGGTGTCGGCACCATTCGTTTCAATGTAGTACAAAATTTTGGAGGGGTTCCCGAGTGGCCAAAGGGAGCAGACTGTAAATCTGCCGGCTCCGCCTTCGGTGGTTCGAATCCACCTCCCTCCACCATTTTTTTTACGAAGTTGATAGCCATAAGTAAAAAGTAAAGTTATTTGCGGGCATCGTATAATGGCTATTACCTCAGCCTTCCAAGCTGATGATGCGGGTTCGATTCCCGCTGCCCGCTCCAAGAAAGTTGCTGATATGGCTCAGTTGGTAGAGCGCACCCTTGGTAAGGGTGAGGTCCGCAGTTCAAATCTGCGTATCAGCACCATTTCCTATCTTTATTCTTCCTTAAAATTATCATCCTCTTAGAAAATAAATCCAATGTGGATCAAGTGATCGTGTTTTGATCATGAAAAAATATAGTCTTATTAGATATTTTTTCATATTGGTATTATAATCCGAAAACTTAAATCGCAAGTGGTTCGATTGCCACCTGTATTATCATCTGAATGAGGCTAAATCATGTCTAAAGAAAAATTTGACCGCTCCAAGCCGCACGTTAACGTTGGTACTATCGGCCACGTTGACCACGGTAAAACAACTCTAACTGCTGCTATTACAAAAGTACTAGCTGAAACTTACGGCGGTGACGTAAAAGCATTCGATCAAATCGATAACGCTCCTGAAGAAAAAGCACGTGGTATAACAATCTCTACTTCACACGTAGAATACGATACTCCAACTCGTCACTACGCACACGTTGACTGTCCAGGACACGCGGATTACGTTAAAAACATGATCACTGGTGCTGCTCAAATGGACGGCGCTATCCTAGTAGTAGCTGCGACTGATGGCCCAATGCCACAAACTCGTGAGCACATCCTACTTTCTCGTCAAGTTGGTGTACCATTCATCATCGTATTCATGAACAAATGTGACATGGTTGACGACGAAGAATTACTAGAATTAGTAGAAATGGAAGTTCGTGAACTTCTATCTGAATACGAATTCCCAGGTGATGACCTACCAGTAATCCAAGGTTCTGCACTTAAAGCTCTAGAAGGTGATTCAAACTGGACTCCTAAGATTGTTGAACTAGCTGAAGCTCTAGATTCTTACATCCCAGAGCCAGAGCGTGACATCGATAAGCCATTCCTACTTCCAATCGAAGACGTATTCTCAATCTCAGGCCGTGGTACTGTTGTAACTGGTCGTGTTGAGCGCGGTATCATCAACGTTGGTGATGCAGTAGAAATCGTTGGTATCAAAGAGACTGCAGAGTCAACTTGTACTGGTGTTGAAATGTTCCGTAAGCTTCTTGACGAAGGTCGCGCTGGTGAGAACGTTGGTGTTCTTCTACGTGGTATCAAGCGTGAAGAAATCGAACGTGGTCAAGTACTTGTTAAGCCAGGTACAATCACTCCACACACTAAATTCGAATCAGAAGTATACGTACTAAGCAAAGATGAAGGTGGTCGTCACACGCCATTCTTCAAAGGTTACCGTCCACAGTTCTACTTCCGTACAACTGACGTAACTGGTGCTGTAGAGCTTCCAGAAGGCGTAGAAATGGTAATGCCAGGTGATAACCTTAAGTTCGTTGTTGAGCTAATCTGCCCAATCGCAATGGACGAAGGTCTACGTTTCGCTATCCGTGAAGGTGGCCGTACAGTAGGTGCTGGTGTTGTAGCACGCATCATCGACTAATATTTGGCTTAGCCGAATATATGTTTATAAAAGGCCGCTTTTTAGCGGTCTTTTTTATGCCTTGAGAAAAGTGCTACGTAAGAAAATAATCTGCCGCTCTCAAAAGTCAACAATGGACGAAGGTCCTAGATTCAGTTATCTGCAGATGTCAGCGATACGGTAAGTACTGGTGTTGTAGCACGCATCATCGACTAATATTTGGCTTAGCCGAATATATGTTTATAAAGGCCGCTTTTTAGCGGTCTTTTTTATGCCTTGAGAAAATAGCTAATCTGCCGCTCTCAAGAGTCAACAATGGACGAAGGTCCTAGATTTAGTTATGTGAGACGTCTAGGTGCTGGTGTTGCAGTACGTATATCATCGACTAATATTTGGCTTAGCTGAATATATCGATTAAAAAGGTCACTTCGGTGGCCTTTTTTATGCTTCGAGAAAAGCTAGAGCCCGAGCCGAGGATGAACGGGCAGGGTTTAAGCTCCTGCAAACCCTAAGTACCGACATCCTTGTCGGCAATGCCGCGAAGCCATGGATGGCTAGGAGCGGTAATGCTCTTCACGCGCGCGAATCTGCCGCTCTCAAAAATCAAAAATGATTGTTCTAAAGAATATGGAATGCAGTTTATTCTAGTCTTAATTTGAATAATTCTATTTTCACGTTACGGAGTAGTTCAGCATCTATTGTTGAGAGCATATATCCTTCAAGCTTGAAGTTATTAACATTGTACAAGTTAAGTGTCTTTAACTCTCCACCATCTTGAATTATTACTTCAATGTTATTGTTAAAGAATTCAGAGTTTTCGGGTTTAAACTCTATTACAAGAACATCATTGCTACCGTTAAAGTATTCTAATAGTCTAGAGTTTTTGTCTCTGTATAGCTCTAAGATAAGTAAGCGATATTTATTATTGACTAAAGCTGTACCTATCCATAACCCTTCATCTGAATTATCGTATTTTTTAAATTCTTCGAATCTGGAATGAAATTCTTCAAGAAACTGGAGAGCCGAAGACTGACGCTTTTGTGGTTGAAGTTGATAGGTAGTACTTGTAATAACCTTCTTATTTTTATCAAGCGCTATTTCAATAACATGAAATCCCGAAACTCCATGAGGTGTTAGTATTAATCGCCTAAATGCTCTGTCTCGCTTGTCGTACGGGAGGTCGATTGTGCACTCTGAGCTGCTACATTGCACATCTTTGTCATTAAAAGGTATTTTTTGAATTTCTCGTAAACCGCTGATCATCCGGATTGAATACAAAAATTGTTTCCCGTCTTCATTGCGCTTGAGTAGCTTAAAATATTTATTTTTATTATCAACGCCTTCCCATAATCCTGATTGTGAGATGAGCTCACTAGCGTCTTTAGCGTATGCATGCGCAGTTACTAAACAGCATGCGAATAGCATGAATTTCCCTATTAATTTCCCTATTAATTTCATCTTATTAAGTTCTTAAATTGTTTGGGGCTATCCTACGCGATATTTATATGTTGATCGACTTGAGATAAGTATCTTCTGCTAATTCTTCTTAAGAATTAATACCTTCAAGTAGAAAATCAGCAATAAAAAAGGCAAGCCATTTGGCTTGCCTTTGTGTTGGTGATAACTAATCAGAGATTAGTGTAAACCACCTAAGTATTTAGATAGTGCATCGATTTCAGCATCAGTTAATTTCTTAGCTGTATCTACCATCATGCCTGAAGGATCGTTTGCACGTTCGCCAGAGCGGAATTTCTTAAGTTGTGCTGCGATGTATTCTGCGTTTTGGCTAGAGATTTTAGGGAATTTCGCTAAACCACTACCGTTACCACGTGGACCATGACAAGAGATACATGATGCGATGTTACGCTCCATGTCACCGCCTAGGTATAGTTTACGTGCTACTTCTACAACGTTTTCTGGCGTAGTGCCGTAAGTTGCAGTTTGAGACTCGTAGAATGCCGCTAGGTCCATCATGTCTTGTTCAGTTAGTGTAGCAACCATACCTGCCATTGTTGGATCTTTACGAACGCCAGATTTGAACTCTTTTAGCTGTTTTACGATGTAGTCAGCGTGCTGACCAGCTAATTTAGGGTAGGTGTTTAGAAGTGTCTTGTTACCAACGGCACCATGACAAGCCATACAGGTTGTTGATTTTGCTTTACCAGCTTCAGCATCACCTTTGGCATTTGCGCCGCCAACTAGTCCAACTAAGAGTGTTAATGCGATTGCTACATTTTTCATGACGTCTCAACTTTTTACGGAATTATTAAGATTGCTATTACTCACATGCGACCTTGGCATGCTAAACTTGTTTTAATTTTCATAATTGTACATGAAAAAATTAAAAAGTAATCAGCCAAGCGCTGTTTGACTTAAGTTTTGGAGCAAAAATTGTGTTAGATCTAAAAATAAACTTTGAAGCGGCCTCATTTTTGACGAGTGCGCCCAATATATCCCATATGCATATGCCTGCAGATTTGGGGTATGAGATTGCCTTCGCAGGCCGCTCCAATGCTGGAAAGTCGAGTGCTCTAAACACTATTACCCGTCAGAAAAATTTAGCCCGTACCAGTAAAACTCCTGGCCGTACTCAATTGATCAATATCTTTAGTCTAGATCCGCAACGTCGTTTGGTGGATCTTCCGGGATATGGCTTTGCCAAAGTACCATTGGACATGAAATTAAAGTGGCAAAAGTCCCTCAGTGAATACTTACAATCACGTCAATGTCTCCGCGGTTTAGTAGTAATGATGGATATCCGTCATCCACTAAAAGATCTTGATGTAAATATGATCCGCTGGGCGGTAGAGAGTGATTTACCAGTATTGGGCTTGTTGACTAAGTGTGACAAGTTAAAATCTGGCGCTCGTAAAGCCGCGGTTTTAAAAGCTAGAAAAGACTGTGAGGCTTACGGTGGCGATATCACTATTCAGGCGTTTTCGTCGCTTAAAGGCTTGGGTAAAGGCGAAGCAATTAGTGTGATGAACAAGTGGTTACAACCAGACGAAGAGCTAGTCGATGACAGTGAGTCAGATGACGAACAATTCGTTGAAGAATAATCGAGGAGATTGGCGAGAGCAATTCAAGGCAATTGATTCGCTATTAACTCAAACACGGCAATATTGGCAGATATTGCCGTTTTCTTTTGTAAATCTTCCCTGGAGCGATAATCGCGAATTAATTCAAGCCCTTGATATGTTATCTCTCGATGATATTGATAAGCTTGATAGCGATGATCACGCACTACGACAGTTTCTTTCTCCGTTGATTGGTGAGTCGTTAGATATCATTACTGATTTACCAGTGAAACCCAGTACGTCAGCTGATGTAGCACCTCATTTTAATGCGGGAATCAAAGGTCGTAAGTGGTCTCAAATTCAACATTTTTCATCCTTTATTAAGCCAGAAAACTCGCCGATATTAGAGTGGTGTGCGGGGAAAGGGCATTTGGGGCGTCTAGTCGCGAAAACACAGCAACGTGATGTGTTGAGTTTGGAGTGGCAAAAATCATTGTGTGAGCAAGGCAATGTACTCGCTAAAAAACACGATGTTTCTCAGCAGGTGGTTGAAGCGGATGTATTTGACAACCAAGTGAAACAACATGTTAA
Source organism: Psychrobium sp. MM17-31 (assembly GCF_022347785.1). Lineage (NCBI taxonomy): Bacteria > Pseudomonadati > Pseudomonadota > Gammaproteobacteria > Alteromonadales > Shewanellaceae > Psychrobium > Psychrobium sp. MM17-31. The sequence goes on along the minus strand of NZ_JAKRGA010000005.1, from coordinate 20,743 downwards.
GTCTTGCCAACACGCCATTGCATTACATGCTTGTGGTGATTTACACACGCAGTTGTTAAAGGTTGGTAGTGAAAAAGCGTTAGAGCGTGTTTCTATCGCGCCGTGTTGTTATCACTTGATTAAAGCACCTCATTATCAAGCGTTGTCATCTGTAGCAGCTGAAAGTAGCTTAAAATTGAGCAAGTTAGATCTTAGCTTATCGATGCAACAATCTGTTGTGTCGGCGACGAGAGAGCAGCGCCATCGTTATACCGAAGTCTGTTGGCGTTTGGCGTTTGATGTTTTACAGCGTCAAATTAGAAATGTAGATGAATATTTACCTTTGCCATCAATAAAACAGTCGATCCTGACAGGTTCATTCGAAGCCTTTTGTCAGTGGGCTGCGGCGCAAAAGAATCTGTTGTTGCCGCAAGATGTTGATTTTAATCGGCTTGAAGCTCAAGGATTCGCACGTTTTATCGTTAATCGAAAGATTGAAGTGGTCACTCATGCATTTAGACAATTGCTTGAGCGGTGGTTGTTGCTAGATAGAGTGCTTTATCTAGAAGAGCAGGGCTATGAAGTCGCTTTGTTTAATTTTTGTGAGTCTTCAATTACGCCGCGCAATGCGATGATTCAAGGCATAAAAAAGCCCGCAAGTTAAGCGGGCTATGTATTCTCAGGTCTATAACTAGACTTTAAATTCTGAGACTAGATTTCTAAGAGTTAGGGCTAAGTTGGCTAGTTCTACTGATGCTTCAGCTGTTTGACTAGAGCCTTTGGCACTTTCCATACTGATACTCGAAATCGAGTTGATATTACGATTGATATCAACAGAGGTTGCACGCTGCTCTTCTACGGCACTGGCAATTTGCGTATTCATTTCTGCAATCGATGCAACTGAATTAGATACCTCTGAAAAAGCTCGCTCTGCGGTGGAAGATTGTTCTACCACATCGCGGGTTAACGTTTGGCTTTGTTCCATTGCACCAACCGCTTGCTCGGCACTGAGTTTTAGTTTATCAATTACAGCGCCGATTTCACTGGTCGATGTTTGGGTACGCCCTGCAAGCGCACGGACTTCATCTGCTACAACCGCAAAGCCGCGGCCTTGCTCACCGGCACGGGCTGCCTCTATAGCGGCGTTGAGGGCGAGTAGGTTAGTTTGTTCGGCTACGCCTTTAATGACATCGAGCACGGCAACAATTTCGCTACTGTGGTTCTCAAAATCGCGAATAACTTGTGAAGCTTGTTCGATTTGACTAGCAAGTAGGTTTACTGAGTTGATGGTATTACGCATTGTTGCATGACCTTGGCTACTCTGTTCATCAACTGTTTTAACGGCGTCGACAGTTTCATTAAGGTTTTGCGCCACTGATTCAACAGTGATGGTCATTTGTTCCATCGCAGTAGCAACTTGCGCTGTTTGGTTTTGTTGTTCGTCGAGTAGATTACTATTTTGTTCCGTGATCACTGACGTTTCTTCGGCAGCGGTCGCAATTAAATTGGCGTTGTCGGAGACTTTAGTTATGCCGTCGTGAAATTTGGTTAACATTGAATTTAAGGCGGTGGACGCAGAGCCAATTTCGTCGGTAGATAAAGACTTTAAGCGATAAGTAAGATCAGAGCTATCTTCAATAGTATTGATGCTATCACTTAAACGAACAATAGGAGCACTAATTGAAGCAGCAAAATACCAACCTGCAACAACACCGCCCACAATTAAAACGGCGCCAATTATTACCGCATAAATTTTAATTGAACTGCTCATGGCAATGGCATCTTCAAATGCTTCCGCTTCATCAAGTTCTGCGAGAATTGCCCAAGTTTGGCCATTGAATGAAATCGGAGCATAAGCAGACAAAACCGGAACATTGCGGTAATCATTGATGATCTCAATGCCACTTTGGCCGCGCAGAGCATCGTTTGCTGTATTACTATTGACTGGCTGTAAGCTAATTGCTGTGCCTTTATCTTCAATTGCACTAATTACATTTTGTGCCATACCTGCTGCTTTAATTGCATTGAGGTAACCAGCTTTATCCTCAATCAAGAAGCGGCTTTGTGAGCGCAGGGTTTTATCTGGGCCAACGAGATAAGTTTCGCCTGAGTTGCCTAAGCCGGCATTGGCCCAATCACTGTTATGCGTCATGATTTCGTTGAGTTTGCCAATTGGCATTTGGAAAACTAGCACACCAATTTTTTCGGAGCCGTCGAAGATTGGTGAGGCAATGAATGCTGCTGGCGATTCATAAGAAGGGCCGTAGGCAGCGAAATCTTCAAACACCGAAACTTGATTATCAGCAAGTGCATTGGTTTTGCTAAATACTTTTGCTAAGCCTGAATTTGAAAATGAGCCTTGAGTTAACGAAGTGGCATAGTCGAGCTCTTTAAATACTGAGTAAACAATATCACCAGTGTTACTGTCGACTAAAAAGATATCGTAGTATTCAAATTGTTCTAGGTAATCTTTAATCGATGGGTGATAGAGGCTGTGGACGGTGTCGTAATCAGTGTTGTCATAAAGGGAATCTTGAAGGTGTTTTTCGCCTAGGCCGTTAGAATTTTGTTGAATGAGTTTATGTTGTAATAATACGGCGGTATCAGAAAGATTTGCTAGCCATTGGTCGATATTGGCTGATGTACCGTGATTTTGTTTTTCGTATTCTGGATTGAATTGAGTTCGGTAATAAGTCTTTAATTCTTCGCGTGCTAGCTCAATAGCTTGAGGGCTTTGCTGGCTGTAGTTGTTATAGGCACTACTAAACTGGCGCATCGCATCGACAATCATGCGATCGTTGGAAAAGGTTTTGACCTGCTTGTTGAGGGTATTGAGGTAATCTTCAATGCGTCCTTTAGTAATATCCCGCACCGCGGTCAAGCGAGACTTACTTGAGTCTTCCAGTGCTTGATACGCACTAGATGATGCTGTGTAGCCAAGTACGACAGATGAAATAATAATTGGTAATGCCACTAGCAATCCTGCACCAATTAATATTTTGGTCTTCAAATTCATAACTCAGTCCTTCATAAAATTCATTACAACAGTATTTTTTCCATGCCTACACAGATATTTTTATAAATTTTTGGTAAAAATGTGATCGGCTTATAAATAAACCTATCTAATAAATTATTAGATTACAACTCAAATGTCATGAAAAAGAACTAGCTTTACCGAAGATCAACTAAAATCTTAGCGTTTACAAATTGTATTTATTTTCAATTAGTTGACGATGAAAACTAATGTGACGTGGCGAGAGTGAAGTTGGGCGAGTTAATACTAAAGAATAGAAAAATAAAGCCCCTACAATGTAGAGGCTTTGACTATGGTGTCAAAAATTTTTAAAACACAAAGTGCTCGCTATCGATTGCTGCTAAGGTATCGTTACCTGCTTTTATCATTTCTACGTGACTTAGTGTACGAGGAAGAATACGAGCAAAGTAGAATTTAGCAGTATCAACCTTAGCTTGGTAGAATGCCTGGTCACCTTCGCCTTCAGCTAATTTAGCCAGTGCCACTTTAGCCGATTTAGCCCAGAAATACGCTAGTGAAACATACCCTGAGTACATTAGGTAATCGACCGATGCTGCACCAACTTCATCTTGGTTTTGCATCGCTTTCATGCCGATTTCCATGGTAATTTCACCCCATTGCTTGTTGAGATCTGCAAGTGGTTTAATAAATTGTTCCATGTCAGCAGTATTGGCTTCTGCTTGCACAAATTTGTGGATGATTTTAGTGAAGTTTTTGAGTAGTTCGCCTTGGCTCATTAGTACTTTACGGCCTAGTAAGTCGAGAGCTTGAACGCCAGTGGTGCCTTCATAAAGCATTGAGATACGTGTGTCGCGAACGATTTGCTCCATGCCCCATTCTTGAATAAAGCCATGACCACCAAAAACTTGTACGCCATGATTAGCCGCTTCATAACCCGTTTCTGTCATGAAGGCTTTCATGATCGGTGTTAGGAATGATAGTAAATCACTGGCCTGTTTACGCTCTTCTGGTGATGCTGCACTGTGTGCTAGGTCATTTTGCTGTGCACCGAAATAGGCCATAGCACGGTTGCCTTCGGCAAACGCTTTTTGGGTAAGTAACATACGGCGCACATCAGGGTGCACAATGATAGGGTCTGCAGCGCCCTCAGGATTTTTTGCACCGCTTAAAGAACGCATCTGTAAACGATCTTTGGCATAAGCAACTGCTCCTTGGAATGAGCCTTCGGCGGCTGCTAAACCTTGAATGGCGGTACCAATGCGCGCGCTATTCATAAAGGTAAACATACAGTTTAAGCCGCGATTTTCTGGGCCAATTAAGTAACCTGTTGCGCCATCAAAGTTCATGACACAGGTTGCGTTACCGTGAATACCCATTTTGTGTTCGAGTGAACCACAACTCACGGCGTTTTGTTCACCAACGTTGCCGTTAGCATCTAAGTTAAATTTAGGAACAATAAATAATGAAATACCTTTGGTGCCTGAAGGCGCACCAGGTAAACGAGCTAGCACGATATGAATGATGTTTTCTGACATGTCGTGCTCGCCAGAAGAGATGAAAATTTTAGTACCTGAGATTTTGTAACTACCATCTTCATTTGGCTCGGCTTTGGTGCGTAGGAGACCTAAATCTGTACCGGCATGTGGTTCAGTAAGACACATAGTACCTGTCCATTCGCCACTGATAAGTTTTGGAAGGTAGGCCGATTTTTGTTCGTCGGTACCGTGACTGGTTAGGGTATTCATACAGCCGTGGCTAAGGCCTGGGTACATGCCCCACGACCAGTTTGCTGTACCCACTAGTTCACTGATAATAGTGCTTAATGATTCTGGTAATCCTTGGCCACCAAATTCTGGATCGTGAGCCAGTGATGGCCAACCACCCTCAACATATTGCTGATAAGCTTCTTTAAAGCCTTGCGGTGTCGTGACACTGCCGTCTTCATTACGAGTACAACCTTGTTGGTCACCTATTTGATTGAGTGGTGCCAAAACTTCTTCCGAGAATTTAGCGGCTTCGCCAAGAATCGCGTTGACGAGATCGGCTGATGCTTCTTCTCCATTTGGCAGGCTGGCGTAGTGTTGTGGAAAGTCTAACACTTCGTTCATTACAAATTCGATATCTTTTAATGGCGCTTTAAAGTCAGGCATACTCACCTCAAATTGATTGTTATTATTTTTGATAATGTTTCACTTGCTATGTAAACATACGTTTGAAACATTTGTTGGGATCGATATTATCAGTCAATTTTGTTTTCGTATAGAGTATCTACTCAAATTGTTGCTATTTTTTTGAGCGAACTTGTGTAAGGTCAAATAGACTTAATGACTTATTTTCGGCAGGCATAAAAAAACGCGAGTTAATTAACTCGCGTTTTTTATATTGATTAGGCAGGCTGCTGTTAGCGTGTGCCGAATACCACGATGGTTTTACCATGGGCGGAAATAAGCTCTTGCTCTTCCAGTAATTTAAGCACTCGGCCAACTGTTTCACGAGAACAGCTAACGATTTGGCCGATCTCTTGGCGCGTAATTTTAATTTGCATGCCGTCTGGATGAGTCATCGCATCTGGTTGTTTACATAAATTAAGTAAAGTTTGTGCGATGCGACCTGTAACGTCTAAGAAAGCTAAATCGCCAACCTTTTCGCTAGTGCTTTGCAAGCGATCAGCCATCTGCTTAGACAGCTTCATCAAAATCTCAGGGTTGGTTTGTACTAATTGCTTAAAACGAGTAAATGAGATCTCAGCGATAGTACAAGATTCGCGAGTTTTAACCCACGCCGTGCGTTCTGGCTCGTCTTCAAATAACGCCAGTTCACCAACAAAGTCGCCTTTAGACAGGTAAGATAAAATCATCTCCTTACCTTGTTCGTCTTTAATTAGCACAGCAACGGAGCCGTCGATAATGTAGTAAAGCGTATCTGCTACGTCACCACGGTGAATAATGGTACTTTTCTTTGGGTATTTATGTAAATGACACTGTGATAAAAACCAGTCGATAACAGGATCTTGCTGCGGTTTTTGAATAATTGACATAAGCCCTCTTTGCATTTTTAAGCGATATTGAAATAGTAGTCGATAAGCATTGATTTATCTATCGATAACAATGACTTTAACGCCATTCGATACAACTATCAAAAAAAATTCGTAATTAAAAATTTTAAAACGCTTTTAGTTATAAATTAATTTACTTTTTTCAAAACAGTGACTTGGTGCACCAAAATGGTTGTTTTACGCTCAAAAATAGTGCAAAAGAATTATAAAAATTTTATCTAACCCTTTTAATCTTCAAGAAAATCAATCAATAATAAATTTGGTCTAGTTAGTGCTTCATAGCAAACATCACTTTTTAACAAGGAATTACCATGAAGAAAACTGCATTAATGTTAAGCGCAATAACTCTTGCTACTGGTCTATTTACCACCTCAGCTCAAGCTGTCGATGGGTTGTCGGCTAACGCGTCCGTGACTAATAATTATATTTGGCGTGGTGTAACGCAAACCGATGATCAAGCAGCTGTATCAGGTGGTATTGATTTTAATGCTGAATCTGGATTTTATGTTGGCGCATGGGCGTCAAATGTGAAATACGGTACAGCAAATTCCGAATTAGATCTTTATTTGGGTTATGGTTTTGAAGTAGGCGAACTGACATTTGATGTTGGCTATCTAAATTATGGCTATCCAGCAGGTGAGGATTTAGATTTTTCAGAAGTTTATGCCAGTGTTAGCTGGGAGTTTTTAACTGTCGGCTACAACGTATTGGCTGATTCAGATGCTGGCGGTGATTTTGGCGATGATGATTACATCTTCGTTGATATGGCATTTGAAGTTAGTGATGGCTTAGAATTGGGCTTCCATTACGGCTCATCTAGTTTTGACGCGGGTGGCGATTACAGTGATTATGGCATTAGTTTAAGTAAGAATGGCTTTAGCTTCGGCATCACTGATACAGATAAAGATGGCGATGATATGAAAGTTGTCTTGAGCTACTCGTTAGACTTCGATCTTTAGACTTCCCTCGCGACATTAACTCGATTTATCTTCCCTGTGTTAGATTGCACGGGGGAGTATTTATCACTTCACCCATAGAGTTCCGTCCTGTATTATTGCGCTTTCGATTCTTGATATGAGATTGCGTAATGAAAGACTTTCTAATTGCTCCTTCAATTTTGTCAGCGGATTTCGCCCGTTTAGGCGAAGATGTTGAGCGTGTAATTGCGAGTGGCGCCGATGTTGTGCACTTTGATGTGATGGACAATCATTACGTACCTGCATTAACTTTTGGCCCGGCTGTATGTAAAGCACTACGTAATTACGGCATTACCGCACCCATTGATGTTCATTTGATGGTGTCACCCGTCGATTCATTAGTGCCGCAATTTGCCGAGGCTGGCGCTTCTATCATTACCTTCCACCCTGAAGCATCACAGCATGTTGATAGAACCTTGCAACTTATTAAAGATAGCGGTTGTCAGGCGGGAGTCGTGTTAAATCCAGCTACGCCGTTAGCTTGTCTTGAATATATTATGGATAAGCTCGATGTTATTTTATTAATGTCGGTTAATCCGGGCTTTGGCGGTCAGAAATTTATTCCGTCGACCTTAGATAAACTTCGCCAAGTTAGAAAATTAATCGATGACAGCGGTTATGACATTCGCCTTGAAGTAGATGGTGGCGTTAAAGTCGACAACATTGCGGAAATTGCCGAAGCTGGCGCCGATATGTTTGTAGCAGGCTCGGCTATCTTTAATCAGCCAGATTACAAAGCAGTCATCGATCAAATGCGTCAAGAATTAGCTAAATAGATAAAATTAAACAAAGAGAAATAATCATGTCAAAACCTGTGGTATTAAGTGGTATTCAACCGTCTGGCGGTTTAACAATTGGTAATTACATCGGTGCTATTAATCAGTGGCTGCCAATGCAAGAAAACAATGATTGTTTCTTTATGTTAGCTGATTTACATACTATTACCGTGCGCCAAGATCCAGAAGTGATGCGCGAGCGCGTTTTAGAGTGTTTAGCCATGTACATTGCTTGTGGTTTAGATCCGAAAAAGAGCACTATCTTCACCCAATCTCAAGTACCTGAGCATGCACAGCTTGGTTGGATCTTAAATTGTTATGCGCAAATGGGCGAACTTAACCGTATGACTCAGTTTAAGGACAAGTCTTCGCGTCATTCTCAAAACGTAAACGTTGGTTTGTTTGGCTACCCTGTTTTGCAGGCGGCTGATATTTTACTTTACCAAGCAGATAAAGTGCCTGTTGGTGAAGATCAAAAGCAACATCTTGAATTAACTCGCGACATTGCCACGCGTTTTAACAATCTATACGGCGAAGTGTTTAAACTTCCTGATCCTTACATCGCTAAGGTGGGCGCTCGTGTAATGAGCCTGCAAGATCCATTGAAGAAGATGTCAAAGTCTGACGATAATGCTAATAACTTTATTATGTTATTGGACGAGCCAAAGAAGATTGAGAAAAAACTAAAGCGCGCAGTAACAGACTCTGATGAGCAAGCGCGTATTTACTTCGACAATGAAGAAAAACCAGGTGTTTCTAATCTACTCACTTTGATGTCTTGTATGACGGGGCGTTCAATTGACGAGATCGTTCCAGAGTACGAAGACAAAATGTATGGCCATTTGAAGAAAGACACTGCGGAAGCTGTATTGTCAGTGATTGAACCGCTGCAACAACGTTATTTCGAATTGCGTAAAGATGAAGGTGAATTGCTGAATATCATGAAGGATGCTGCTGAGCGTGCTTCTGAAAAAGCATCTCAAACTTTAGATAAAGCAAAAGATGCATTGGGTCTAATTTCGGTTTAATTAATCGAGATTAAAACATAAAAAAAGCAGCTATTTAGCTGCTTTTTTTGTTTTTGATGCTTGCTAAACCATAAGTTGGTAAGCAAGTGTGTGCTGTTTAGCCCAGTTGAGTAATTCAACGCGGTTGCGACACTCGGTTTTTCTAAAAATAGAATACAAATGCGTTTTAACCGTGTGAGGGCTGATGTTCAGTGAGTCGGCAACCTCTTGGTTCTTCGCGCCCTGACACACTAACTTAATAATAGTTTTCTCACGCTTGGTTAAGCTTTCTGCTAATGGTTGAGAAGGCTGAGTTGGAGCCTGCATGCTCGTTGGCATATTTTCAAACAAGCTTGCTAGTGTTTGGCTAAGCACTTTACGAGAGAACCACCATTCGCCATTCATTAAACAGCGCAGGCCTTTAAGCAATTGGTCTGTTTCAATGTCTGTATAGAAGGCCGCTTTAATACCCATTTGTACACAGATATATTCATTAACAGAGTCTTTAGTCACATTGATTAAAGCCAGTTGGTGCTTGCGACTAATATCGTTAATTTGCTTGGGAATACCGTGTTGATCGATTTCCAAATTACGCGAGTCTAATAACACTATTCCATCAGGAAGTTGATTAACCTGCTCAATTTGGGTGGAAACGATTTTTAGATCTAATGTTTGCAATATCAAAGTCAATTTTGATAATGCACTATCAGAAACCGTTGAAACTATATATATCGGAGTATTTTTCATCATTACCTTTCGTAAATTCTATTTTCCTATAGTGCAATTGTAGGAAAGGGTTACTAATACAAAATTATTATACAAATATAACTTAGCAGGGAATTGGGAAAAGTAAAATTTAATTGAAAATTCTTTAGTAGAATCTCAAGTAGCCGCTCCCATCCCTCTAATTGGCTACTCACTCCGACTATAACAACGTTGACGACCTTTACTGCATCGACAAGCCAAAGACACTTGGAAACACAATGAGCATTGCAAGCACCGCAATTTGGATCATGATAAAGGGAATTACGCCTTTATATATGTCCGTGGTAGCGACGCCCTTAGGAGCAACTCCTTTGAGATAGAACAAACTAAACCCAAAGGGCGGTGTCAAAAATGACGACTGCAAATTCATTGCTATGAGTATAGCAAACCAAATCATGTTTATCCCTAAAGATTCAGCAATTGGTACTAAAATAGGCACAATGATGAATGCGATTTCCACGAAATCGATAAAGAACCCTAAAATAAGGATGGCAATCATTGCAAGCGCGATAAAGGTCCACTTCTCTCCTGGTAGCTGTAGCATAAAGTCTTCAACTAAGTAATCACCGCCGGTATAGGTAAATACCATTGAAAATGCCGTGGCACCAATGAGCACAGCAAATACCATGGCGCTCACTTTTGATGTTTCTTTAGCGCTATCGAGGATCATTTTGATATTAAATTTTCCGCTAAATAACGCTAACACAATAGCTCCAACACCACCTAAAGCCGACGATTCTGTCGGAGTTGCAATACCCGAGAAAATAGAGCCCAGCACGGCCACGATGAGTAGTAGCGGAGGAATGATATAAATCACCGCTTGGATTAATGCTTTGCGTTTTTCTTCTTGTGGTACTGAGATCGCTGGCGCGCGTTCAGGATGACGCCATGCGACGTAGGTGACATACAAAACGTAACCGAGAATAAGTGCAATACCTGGCCAAAGAGCGGCCTGGAACAAGTCACCAACAGGTAGTCCCATAACGTCACCGAGAATGATCAAGATAATTGATGGCGGGATAATTTGTCCGAGCGTTCCTGAGGCGCAGATAACGCCAGTGGCGAGGCGTTTGTCGTAGTTGTATTTCATCATTACCGGCAGTGAAATAACCCCCATAGCAACAACTGAAGCGCCAACAACACCTGTTGAGGCAGCTAGAAATGCGCCAACAATAACCGTTGAAATAGCCAAACCACCGCGCAGTTCGCCAAACAAGGTGGCCATGGATTCAAGCAATCGCTCTGCAAGTTGGGATTTTTGCAAAACGACACCCATAAAGATAAACATCGGTACTGCCATTAAAATGGTGTTTTCCATGATGCTCATTATGCGATACGGCATAAATGCGAATAGATCGGGCCCCATTGCAAACCAACCAAATAGCAGCGAAATACCAGCAAAGGTAAAGGCAATTGGATAACCTAAGAACAGCAGACATAACGCCGTTATAAATAGCACTATACCTATCATAAAGCCTCTCCTTGAGATGATTTGTTTGGCTCACTGCCATTGGTCAATACGACTAGCTGCTCGATAACGACATAGATTCCGCACAGCACAGTAAAACAAAATGAGGCGGGTATGGCGCCTTTGATAATCCAGCGATGGGTTAAACCACCGGGATCGCCGCTGCGTTCGCCAGACTGATATGCCTCGTTGGCAAAATCGTAGCCGTAATAGATGATGAGTAAGCTAATGGGAATTAATAGTGCAATAGTGCCGACTAGATTGATAATGGCCTGAGTTTTTACGCCAAGCTTTTCATAAATAATATCGACTCGGACATGGGCATTTTCTTTGAGGCTATAGCCGATACCAAATAAAAACATGCAAGCGAAAAGGTGCCATTCAAGCTCTTGCAGGCCTATGTCGACATCGTCAAACAAATAACGACTAACGACGTTGTAAAAAATGGTTGCTAATAAAACGATGACAGAACAGGCGACTAGCACACCAACAAAGTCGATGATTTTCGCAAGTAAGTCTCTTAAAAATATAAACATAATGACGTAACTACGGCTGAATATCAAGCACAAAAACTAACAAGAATTTGGGAAATAAAAAAGCCCTATCTCACGATAAGGCTTGTTCGGATTATTTAGCGCTATTGAGGTACGCTTGATCAGAAATGTTAGTCCAAGGACGAACTTGCTCAACGTAGTTGCGTTGAGAGTCGATGATTTCTTTAGTGAGTGGATCTTTAGCTGCAAAGTCTTTTAGCAGTTTTTGATTAGCTTGACGCAGCGCGTCCATTACATCGCTAGGGAAGGTTTTAATCTTCACGTTTGGATAGTCTTTGCTAATGCTTGCTAGGTTTTTACCAGACTCGTGGGTAGACAAGGTGTACATATCATAAGCCGCTAAGCGCATCGCTGTTTTTAGGATAGCTTGTAAATCTTTTGGTAGCTTCTCGTAAGCACGCTTGTTAACCATAAATTGCAACTCAGCACCTGGCTCATGCCAACCCGTGTAGTAGTATGGGGCAATTTTGTGGAAACCCATGCGTAAATCAAGCGACGGACCAACCCATTCGAGTGCGTCAATCGTATTGCGCTCAAGTGCGGTGTATAGCTCACCTGCTGGGATATTAGTTGGCTTGGCGCCTAACTGCGCTAGTACTTCACCAGCAAAGCCGGGAATGCGCATTTTTAGCCCTTTGAGATCATCTAGGCTGTTGATTTCTTTTCTAAACCAGCCGCCCATTTGATTACCTGTGTTACCGCCTGGGAAGGCCAAGATGCGATGTTTATCGTAAACCTTCTCCATTAACTCCATACCACCACCGTGATAGAACCATGCATACTGTTCTGAGGCCACCATGCCAAATGGCATTGTAGTAAAGAACATAGTGTTAATGTCTTTGCCTTTGTAATAGTAAGACGCGGTATGACCCATTTGATATTGGCCGGCTTTTACCATGTCTAGTACGCCTAACGGAGCTTTGTGTTTATTGCGCGAGTGAATTTGAATAATCAGACGGCCATCGGACATTTCTTTAACCATCTTGGCCATGTTTTTACTGGCATCGCCAAAGATCGGGAAATTGGTCGGCCAAGTTTCGGCGAGCTTCCAGCGGTGAACTTTCTTAGCTGCAAAGGCACTGCCACTGGCCATTAAGCCAATTAGAACAGTAGAAATAAGTAACTTACTTTTTATCATTTTTGTCGCTCCGTTACATTTGTTTAACATGAACCTATACAAAACTGATTCAAAAGGCAATTAAACGTTGGGCGTAGAGGAAATAATAAAAATATAAGGGGAGTAGAAAAGGAATAATATTCAGCGATGACCTTGGCCATCGCTGACGAATTGGGGGAAAGACTAGTAACCAGCTTTGGCTTTTTCAGCTTTCTCGTGCTGCTTCTTCATAGCGTCAGCAATTTCGGGCGCTACGTAATTCTCATCGTGTTTGGCTAAAACTTCAGTCGCCACTACAACGTTGCCTTCTGCAAGTACGCCATTAGCGACAATGCCTTGGCCTTCTCGGAATAGGTCTGGTAGTAAACCTTCATATTGAACCGTAACTTCGTGTGTTGCGTCAAAAACGACAAAAGATACTTTGAGGTTTTCGCTGTTTTTGACAACTGAACCTTCTTTCACCATACCGCCTATACGTAGGCGTTGGCCGACAACTGGCTTTTGACCAGTATCATCTTTACCGCCCACGATTTCATGAGGCGTGTAAAACAAGTTAATGTTTTGGCTTAAAGAATAAAGCACTAATCCGACAACAGCGGCGAAACCGACGAAGATAATGGAAATGATGGTGAGGCGCTTTTTACGTCTTGGATTCATTAGCTTTTTTATCCTTTCTCATTTGTTTTAATTTTTGCTCATGCTCGGCGCGCTTGGCGATTTGCTTTAATAGTGATTTACGGCGACGTACGCTGACAATAGTCAGAGTTAGTAGCAGTGCGAAGGCAATACCATATGACCACCACACGTAAAAACCGTGGCCGCCCATGGCGATAAAGTCGCTGAAACTGTCAAAGTGCATTATTTCTCTCCTTCTTTAGCGGCCATTTCTCTGACCCAAGGACGCATTGAGTTGCTTGCTAGCACTTCATTTCTAAAACGAACTAAAGTTAACGCGCCAATCATTAAGGCAAAACCAAGGATGTTAGTTAGCAGTGGCCATAACATTTCTGTGCTCATCGAAGGTGCATCAAGCTTTGAAATTGTTGCTGTTTGATGAAGGGTGTTCCACCACTCAACAGAGTATTTAATGATTGGAATATTCACCACGCCTACTAAGGTTAGGATGCCAGCGGCGCGACTGGCTAGTGCTCTATCGTCAAAGGCGTTGTGCAGTGCAATGACACCGAGATATAGGAAGAGTAAAATTAAATATGAGGTTAGGCGTGCGTCCCAAACCCAAGACGTGCCCCAAGAAGGTGCGCCCCAAATTGCACCTGTGATAAGCGCAATTGCGGTTAACGTTGCACCAATAGGAGCCATCGCCGCGGCGGCAGCATCGGCCAGTTTAAGTTGCCAAACCATTGAAATTAGAACGGAAGTGGCCATGGCCATATAAACACTTAAAGAAAGTGTAGCGGACGGCACGTGAATATAAATGATGCGGTAATACTCTTTTTGATATAGCTCAGCTGGGGCAAAGGCTAGGCCCCAAGTGACACCGATAACTAATAGCGTAATACTCGAGATAGCAAACCACGGCAACAGGGTAGTTGCCAGCTGATAGCTGCGCTCTGGTTTGGCGTATGGATGTAACCACTTCCACATAATCTATTTACTCACCTAAAAATTTTAAATTAATTGGTACTCACACGCAGTGCGGCACTCACAGCAAAGGGGCTAAGAGTTAAGGCCAGCACAAGAAGCGCGGATATAATTGCTATATGTCCGCTGTAAGGCATGCTGAGTGCTGCTGCTTCTATGGCAGCTGTTGCAAAGATCAACACCGGAATGTACAGCGGTAAAATTAATAAACTCAACAACACGCCGCCTTTTTTAAGGCCGACGGTTAGTGCGACACCAATAGCGCCAATTAGGCTGAGTACTGGTGTGCCTAGCGCCAATGTTATCATAAGCGCGGGATAAGCGAGTGTTTCCATGTGTAGCATTAAGGCTAACAATGGTGCAATTAGTATGATTGGTAGGCCTGTTAGTAGCCAATGAGCGCTGATTTTAGCCAGCACCATAATAAATAATGGCTGTGGACTAAGCAGCATTTGCTCTAAGGTGCCATCGCTATAGTCGTTTTTAAAGAGACGCTCTAACGACAATAATGCTGATAATAGTGCTGCCACCCAAATAATACCCGGCGCTATACGGGTAAGTAAGTTGGTTTCAGGGCCAACGCCTAATGGAAATAGCGTGATAACAATAACCAAAAAAATAAGCGGATTGAGAAAATCGCCTTTGTTATGCACAGCAACTTTTAAGTCGCGGTGCATAACTTGCCAAAAGAGTTGGCTATAGCTCAGAGGTTTAGGTGCTGACATTAGGCAAGCTCCTCTAAGTTGATGCGTTTTGCTGAGGTATTGGCAATTTGTAACTCTTGATGGCTGGTAAAGATAATGGCGCCGCCGTTGTCGATATGAGTTAGGAACAGTCGTTCAAGCTTAGCGACACCTGCTTTGTCGATGGCTGTAAAAGGTTCATCGAGGATCCAAATTTTGCTGGTACTTTGCCATAGACGCGCTAAAGCAATACGTCTGTTTTGGCCTGCCGATAAATGGGACGCATAGCTATCTTCAAAACCTGAAAGATTAACTTGTTCAATTGCTTGGTCCATCGCCTGCGTTTCATCTTGTTGCAAATTGAGGCTAAACGAGAGATTTTCGACTGCGGTTAACTCGCCTTTAACGCCAGCCAAATGGCCGATGAATGTGAGATCTTGATAATATTCTTCACGACATTTGGTAATTGCTTGTTCTTGATATTGCACCTCACCTTCGTAAGGTAAAGACAAGCCAGCGAGCAATCTAAGTAAGCTGGTTTTTCCCGCGCCGTTTGGCCCTTCAATCTGAATGAGATCGCCGCTGTTTACGTCAAACGATAGTTCGTCGAACAATATGCGATCTTCTCGAATACAGGTTAATTGATGGGCGCGCAGTAAACAGCTCATGGTTATTCCGCTACTTTATCAATGACTAGTGAATATGGGGTGTCGTTATCTACATCGGCACGTTCGATCATGCCGTGGAGATCGCCAGGCTTAATCCCTGGGCTGCCGGTTTGAGAAATAACGGCAAATAAACGTACTTGTTTGTGCTGGCTAATTTTACCAGCAGGTGTCATTGCACGAGTATCATCAAGACGAATTGAAAGTGGTAAATCACCAGCGCTGAGTTTTACGGCGGCTAATGGCATGCGCGGGCCTTCGCTAGCAATTGCATATATGAAGATTGTTTGTTCTGGGGTGAATTTACCAGCCAATGCGTCGCTAATAGAGACTTCAACGTCAACGCCGCTGTTAGATACTGCTACTTCTTCAATTTCAGGCATCGGTTGGCCTGTCATTTCTAGTCGTTGCTTGGCATTGTTAATGGCATTGGTTAGCGCTTCAACATCAGTGCCTGGGCGACCGTTATTTATCACGCGCTGCCAAATGACGATGGCAGGGCCGTAGTTGCCGTTAACAAAATTATCCATACCTTGCAGAACTAGTGTTGACACGTCATTAGGATCTAACGCCAATGCTCGGTCGATCAGTGTTTGAATTTCGTCATTCATTTTCTGATCGTTTTTGTAATACAACGCTTGAGCTTGTGGACCGATAAACTCTGCGTGTTCGCCAACCATTTCAATAAGTTTGTTAAAAGCAGCAACTGCCTTGTCAAACTGCTGTGCTGAAATATAGAAGTGAGCGAGGTTAAACAACATCTCACTGTTGTTCGGATTCTCGGCAACTTTGTCTTCTAACACTTTGAGCGCTTGAAGGAATTTTTGCTGCTGTGATTTTGATTGTTCATTTTGAGCCATTGCCTGCTCAATTTGTTGTGATGAGCCAATCTTTAAATACATATATACAGAGCCGGAAATCATTAAACCGCTGAGAATGAGCGGTAACATTATCGAGTGTGATTTTACTTGTAGCTCTGTTGTTTGTGCGGACTCTTGAATTAGTTTACGGCCAAGTTCGGCTTTTAATTCGTCGTATTCGCTTTGGTCGATACGGCCTTCGTCGAGTTGAGTATCTATTTTTTCTAATGAGCTTAAGTAACTTTCCTTGTTGGCGTCTTGGCGTGAGTTATCGGATTTCGCTTGAATATTACTATTGCGAGCATAAGGCCACCATAAAATAAGAAGTGCTAACAGCACAATAATGCCAATTGCTGTCCAAAGTTCTGTTGTCATGAAGTGACTCACTGCCAATATCGGAAAAAATTGGTGCTGATTGTACGTTAAATTAGCCCTTGTGGTATAGCTATCACACTAAAATTTATGCAGGATCAAGTTACAAAAAATAAATTTTCCAATAAGTGAAACTTTCGTCAAATTTTCCTGTCAATCGTGCTTCGCCTATAGACTTTGTCATGTGAAAAACTGCGAATATTTGATCTTTATTAGTTAATCTAATATCGAATCAGGTATTATAGGCGGCCGATGCATTACGCTGTCTTGAGATAGCATTACTTTAATACTGAGGAAGTGAAATGATCCCTGAGTTAGGAAATTTCTCCTTTATTGTCGGACTGATGTTCGCCGTTGCCTTAAGCGTTGTGCCACTGGTTGGGGTTGCGCAAAACAATTTGAGTCTAATTCGTTATGCTAGACCACTCACCTTCGGTATGTTCTTTTTTGCGGCATTGAGCTACGGACTATTAACCTACAGCTTTATCGTCGACGATTTCTCTGTTTATTACATCGCGCATCAATCAAATACTGAATTACCAATACAATATAAAATTGCCGCAGTGTTCGGTGGCCATGAAGGCTCGTTATTGTTTTGGGTATTAACCTTATGTGTTTGGGCACTGGCGCTGGCTTATACGAGTCGCCAGCTCGAAGAGGCATTTGTTGCAAGAGTACTCTCTATTCTAGGGATGATTGCAGCGGGCTTCTTCTTATTTACTCTAATTACTTCAAACCCCTTTGAACGTATCTTGTGGGATATTCCCACACAGGGCCGAGATTTAAATCCCTTACTACAAGATATCGGTTTGATTCTTCATCCGCCGATGCTCTATTTAGGCTATGTTGGTTTCTCAGTGGCTTTTGCTTTTGCTGTTGCGGCGTTACTCAGTGGCAAAATGGATGCGGCATGGGCGCGTTGGACTAGACCTTGGACGCTTGCTGCTTGGGCATTTTTAACTATTGGTATTGTACTTGGTAGTTGGTGGGCATATTACGAACTAGGCTGGGGCGGCTGGTGGTTCTGGGATCCGGTTGAAAACGCGTCATTTATGCCGTGGCTCGTAGGGACTGCACTTATTCACTCATTATCTGTTACTGAACAACGTGGTCAGTTCAGAAACTGGACAGTGTTACTGGCTATTTCGGCATTCTCGTTAAGTTTGTTGGGAACTTTCCTAGTACGATCTGGCGTGCTTAATTCAGTTCACTCATTTGCCGCCGATCCGTCACGCGGGATGTTTATCCTTCTACTATTAGCTATCGCCGTCATTGGCTCTCTCACCTTATTTGCTTTTAAAGCGAGCTCGTTACGTGAACCTTCGAATTTTGAATTATTGTCGAAAGAAACATTAATATTGCTCGGAAACATCGCACTAGTGGTTGCAACGGCAACAGTATTGCTAGGTACGCTTTATCCATTATTAGTGGATGCACTTGGTTACGGCAAAATTTCAGTGGGGCCTCCGTTCTTTAATACCGTCTTCAACCCTATAATGGCGGTGATGGTAGTTATTATGGCGGCAGCGCCCATCATTCGTTGGAAAAAGAATAAAGCAGGCACCTTAATCAATGAGCTTGGTCTAATTGCTGTTATTAGTGTTGTCTTTGGCTTAGCGTTTCCATTTATTTACGGCGGTGAGTTTATTGGTTGGGTTGCCATCGGTATGGGATTAGCATGTTGGCTGACTTTAGGGACATTGAAAAATACTCACACTAGTATTAAAGATCGCAACGGTAAGCTTGATATTACCCGCCCAACCCAAAGTTACTGGGGAATGGTTATTGCTCACCTTGGTATTGCGATTGGTATTGTTGGTATCACATTAGTCAGTCATTATGAAACTCAACTCGATGTGCGAATGGACAAAGGCGACCGCGTTGCATTAAGTGGCTATGAATTTTCACTACAAGCCGTTGATCCAGTTGAAGGGCCAAATTATAGCTCACAACGCGCAACTATTATTGCGTACCAAGATGGTGAGCAGGTCGCTAGCTTACAGCCAGAGCGACGTGTTTACCGTGTACAAACTATGGGCATGACGGAAGCTGGAATTGATAGCACCATTACACGCGATCTATTTGTTGCACTTGGCGATCCGTTAGATAATGATGCTTGGGCTGTACGAATTTATGTAAAACCATTCATTAACTTATTGTGGTTGGCTGGTTTTGTCATTATGGCAGGTGGCTTCTTATGTATGTTCGACAAGCGGTATCGCCGCAAAGCTACGGCAAAAGAAACTTCAAAGTCTGCACAAGTATTTGCATAGGGAATCACTATGAAACGCGTATTACTCTTTTTACCGCTAGTTCTATTTTTAGCGATGGGATTTTTCTTATATAGAGGGCTGTATTTGAACCCACAAGAAATGCCATCAGCGTTGGAAGGTAAACCAGTTCCATCTTTTAAACTTCTGACAGTGAAAGATCAAAATCGCGTTGTTACCAATGCAGATTTAAAAGGACAAGTTTATTTACTTAATGTCTGGGGTACTTGGTGTGCGGGCTGTAAAATCGAGCACCCCTATCTACTTGATATTGCAAAGAGTGGGCTACCTATTTACGGCATTAACTTTAAAGATGAATTGAATGCTGCACAGCAATGGCTAGAAGACTACGAAGATCCGTACCAGTTTACCGTTTATGATTCTGACGGGCGACTAGCTTTGGATTTAGGCGTGTACGGTGCACCTGAAACATTTGTTGTTGATGATAAAGGCATTATTCGTTTACGCTTTGCAGGGATTTTAGATCCAACAGCGTGGAACACTAAGATTAAGCCTTTAATTGAGTCAATAAAGGCTGGTGAATAATGAAAGCAATATTACTTAGTTTAGTTTTTTTGTTTGTAGCTGGCTTTAGCTCAGTCGCCAATGCAAACTCTGTAGAAACCTATACTTTTAGTAAGCCAGAATATGAAGTTCGTTTTCACGAACTTAATAAAATACTGCGTTGCCCAAAATGTCAGAACCAAAACTTATCAGATTCCAATTCGCTTATTTCTCAAGATCTGCGCCGCGAAGTACGTCGTCTGCTAGAAGAAGGGCGCAGTGATGAACAAATCATGGAATATATGGTCATGCGTTATGGCAGTTTTGTACTCTATAAGCCAAGGCTTGATCGCGTAACTTACTTCCTCTGGTACGGGCCCATAGGTTTTGGTATCTTCGGGCTCTTAATTGTTAGTTATATTGTCATTCGCCAGAAACGTAGAAATGGCAATCAACAAAAAGAAGAGACGGAAACTGCTACAAATACAAGTTTGACTGAAAAAGAACAAGCAGAATTAGATAAGCTTTTAAAATAATACATATCTAGGACAGCATTCGCTGTCCTTTTTTATACATGGCGTCGATAAAATAGCCGTATTTGCCAGAATAATGTGACCGGATCGTAGTTTTGATCGCCAATTGAAATAAAAGATCAAAAAAGCTCTTGCCAAGTTAAATTGGATCTC
Source organism: Psychrobium sp. MM17-31 (assembly GCF_022347785.1). Classification (NCBI taxonomy): domain Bacteria; kingdom Pseudomonadati; phylum Pseudomonadota; class Gammaproteobacteria; order Alteromonadales; family Shewanellaceae; genus Psychrobium; species Psychrobium sp. MM17-31. The sequence goes on along the minus strand of NZ_JAKRGA010000005.1, from coordinate 408 downwards.
TATAATGCGCATCCACTGACACGGCGGGACAGCTTCTAAAACGAAGTAACAACGCGGGTTAGCGAAGAAAGCAACGTTTTAAATAAACTTTAAAAATTATTTAAAATTAGTTGTTGACTTCAAATAAGGATTGCGTAGAATGCGCAGCCCTAACGCAACGAAGCACAGTGCTTTGAAGCGTAACTCCCTCAAACGAGGTTGAGTTAAAACGTTCTTTAAAAATTAGTATTCAAATAAACTGTGTGGGCATTTGAAGTTAAGAATCACTTAAGCATTTATTGCTTTGGAACTTAATGACAATGCCTATGCAAATAGACAGAATTCATTGAGAACCTAAATCAAATTTTAATTGAAGAGTTTGATCATGGCTCAGATTGAACGCTGGCGGCAGGCCTAACACATGCAAGT